>JBGVPV010000021.1:0-4759 GCA_045127215.1 Eubacteriales bacterium
TAATATCCTCCCTTACGACCAAAGAGTATCATTCATCAGTAGGGACAGGCGTCCTCGACTGTCCGTTTGGATGTAAATGTTACTTTATGACAAAGGACTACTCATCCACCGCAAGCGGTCCCCCATACCTGACAAGGGTAGGCTTGTCGGTGTCGTTTGTGCTTCAGACGATTTATTAATAATCGTATACAAGTAAATAAAAATATATAGGACAACAAAACGGGTCACATTAAGCCTTCCCTTGTCAGGGAAGGGGGACCACGAAGTGGTGGATGAGTAGTCCTCACACAACGAAGTCGTGTGAGGGTGGGCGGTAAAATACCCTCTCCGTCGGCTAACGCCGCCACCTCTCCCAAAGGGCGAGGCTATATTATATTCCTTTATTCATCCGTAGGGGAGGATATTATCCTCCCGTTTTTTCGGGAGCATATAGAATGCTCCCCTACGACGTATAACATTGTTTATCCGTAGGAGATGGATATTTATTTACCCTTTACAAACGCCGCGGATTGTGATATAATGATTTTAACGACAAAAAAGAAACGGATAATTTATGAACCTTAAAAGATTATATACGGAATCAAAAATATTATTGCGATCCATACCCGCCACCACCGTTACACTTTTTGCGGTCAGCGTGGTATGTATGAATCTGCTGGCAAATAAAACCCTGCTTCAGCTTGATTGGATCGCCCTCGACGGTGGAATACTTATTTCCTGGCTGTCCTTTATGTGCATGGATATCATTACCAAGCATTTTGGACCGCGAGCGTCGACTATGATCTCAATTCACGCGGTCGCCATCAACCTGCTCACCTGCCTTATCTTTTTCGTGGCAAGTGTTATTCCCTCCACCGCAAACGATTATTCCGCGTTTGACAGTATTTTCGGCGGCACGTGGTTCGTGCTTCTCGGAAGCACGGTGGCTTTTCTTGCGTCTGCTGTGATAAACAACCTGCTCAATCACGCGATAGGCCGTTGCTTTGCAAAAAATCCCGACGGCAAGTTAGCTTACGCCATGCGTTGCTACGTTTCGACGTTTATCGGTCAGTTCCTCGACAACCTTATCTTCTCGATAATAGTTTTCGTCTTCTTTGCCCCGATATTCTGGAACGGCTTTTGCTGGACGCCGCTTCAGTGCGTTACCTGCGCGCTGACGGGCGCTGTGGCAGAGCTTATCCTCGAGGTCATCTTCTCGCCGATAGGCTACCGCATAACTAAAAAGTGGAAAGCCGAAAACGTAGGCAAAGAATATTTTGAATACGTAGAAAGGACTGATATATAATAATGAAAATTCTTATTACGGGAACGTCTCAGGGAATTGGCAAGGCGATCGCACAGAAATTTTTGCAGGAAGGTCACGCCGTCACAGGCGTCGACCGCCAGCAGAGTTCTATCACTCACGAGGGCTACACCCACTTTGTATGTGACGTCCGCGACACAGAAAAGCTCCCCACCGTATCCGACGTGGAGATACTTATAAATAACGCAGGCACCCAAAACGAATCTGACATTGACACAAACCTCAAGGCGCTCATACAAGTCACCGAAAAATACGGAATTCAAGAAAAGATCCGTTCCGTACTCAATATCGGCTCTGCAAGCGGTCATACGGGCGCGGAATTCCCCGAATACTGCGCGAGCAAGGGTGGCGTGCTTGCCTACACAAAAAACGTAGCCATGCGTATCGCTCCCTTTAGCGCGACCTGCAACAGCCTTGACCCCGGGGGAGTGCTCACCCCTCTCAACGAGTGCGTGATGAACGATCCTGTACTGTGGGCAGAGATAATGAACGAGACCCCTTTGAGAAAATGGGCAACTCCCGAGGAGATCGCCGAATGGGCGTATTTTCTTACCGTCACCAACACCTTCTGCACGGGTCAGAATATTCTCGTTGATGGTGGCGAATCCATAAACTATCACTTTGTGTGGAAGGACTGACGTTTTTCAAAACCCCATTTCTGTATGCATTAAAATACAGAAATGGGGATTTTTTGCCCTATTTTTCGCAAATTGTTGCTCAAATACGCATTTTATTTTTAATTTTTTGTTGAAAGTGTAAAAAAACTATGGTATAATATACCTATCACTCTACATAAGGAGACTTTTTTATGAAGCTTAACTACAAGCGTACAATACTCGTCGGAATGGCGTTCTTTGTCATAACCGCATTCTGGTCGGCGTATGACGCAATCATTCCGCTTATTTTGCTTAACCACTACGGTCTTCCCCACACGATCTCTGGCGCGGTAATGTCTATCGACAACGTCCTCGCCGTATTCCTGCTTCCCTTCTTTGGAGCGCTCTCCGATAAGGTACACACGAAGCACGGTAAAAGAACCCCCTTTATCGTAATAGGAACGATCGTTTCCATCATTTCCTTCGTAGCTCTGAGCTTTATTGATAATTATCAGCTCGCACGTGTCGTTGGAGCAGGTATACCCGAGCTTGCAGGCACGATGGGCGAGGAAGAGCTTGCAAAGCTCACGCTTGAGCTCACCCTCAAAAATCCCCTTCCCCTCGCAGGCTTTATGGCAACACTTCTCATAGTGCTCTTTGCTATGTCCATTTTCCGTTCCCCCGCAGTCGCGCTTATGCCTGACGTTACCGTCAAGCCCCTGCGCTCCAAGGGTAACGCTATCATAAACCTCACGGGTACCGCCAGCGGTATTATCGTACTCGGTCTCGGTATGGTATTTGCCACCTCCAAGAACCTCTATATGCAGTACACGGGTTACTTTTTGTCCGTTGCCGCAGTTATGCTCTTTGGTCTCGTTCTCTTTATGGCTACCGTTAAAGAAAACAAGTGGGCAAAGGAAATGGAAGAGGAATCCGCGCGACTTGGAATTGACACGGACGAGCCGCAAACCGCAGATGGCAAGAGAAAGCTCACCCGAGAAGAGCGTCGCTCTCTGCTTCTCATACTCGCATCCGTTGCGCTTTGGTACGTAGGATACAACTCCATCACAAGTAAATACTCGACCTACGCGTCCACCATTCTTGAATTTGACTTCAACTTCACTATGATCATCGCGCAGATCGCGGCGATAATCTCCTATATTCCCGTTGGTATAATCGCCTCCAAGATCGGCAGAAAAAAGACCACCCTTGCAGGCGTTGCCATTCTTGCTACCGCGTTCTTTATCGGTAACTTTATAAACAAGGGAACTCCCGAAGTGGTTATGTACCCTGTTTTCGCGCTTGCGGGAATAGGTTGGGCTACCATCAACGTAAACTCCTTCCCCATGGCAGTTGAGCTTGCACGCGGCGGTGACGTTGGCAAATACACAGGATATTATTACACCGCTTCTATGGCGGCACAGATACTCGCCCCCATACTTTCAGGTATACTCTACGACCTGTGCGGTATGCGTTACACCTTCTTCGCATTCGGTACCGTATTCGTAGTATTCTCATTCATCACCATGTTCTTTGTTAAGCACGGTGACTCCAAACCCATTCAGAACAAGAGCGCACTTGAACAGCTCGACGTAGATTGATCATGACGATACTGATAATACTTGCTATAATCGCGTGGATCGCGATACTGTTATTCTCCATTTACGTTATAATTCTCGTCTGCCCTAAGGCAAAAGAGCCCGAGGATAAGGCATTGATCTGTGAATACGCACACAGAGGTCTGCACAAAGACGGCGTTCCCGAGAACTCGCTTGCGGCTTTCGCACTTGCTTGCGAAAAGGGCTTTGCCATGGAGCTGGACGTTCATCTTTCCAAGGACAAAGAGGTTATGGTATTTCATGACGGCTCTCTCAAGCGTATGACAGGCTGCGACAAAGGAATACACGAGCTGACGTATGCCGAGCTGAGTGAACTCAGACTTGCAGGGACTGATGAAAAGATACCTACGCTTCGCGAGGTTCTCGAGCTGGTAGGCGGCAAAGTTCCGCTGCTTATTGAGCTCAAGGGTGAGAGCACCGACACCTCGCTTTGCCCCGAGGTTGAAAAGCTTTTGCGTGAATATAAGGGCTCGTACTGTATAGAGTCCTTCAACCCCCTGCTTCTCGGAGAGATGAGAAAGCATCTGCCCGAGGCTTATTACGGACTTCTCTACACCGACCTGTGCCGCGAAAAGAGAAAAAAGAAAAAGATATCCGCCCTCGACGTGCTTATCAGCTGTATGGCACTCAATTTCTTGGCAAAGCCGAATTTCATCGCGTTTAACAAGCACGACAGAAATTCCTTCCCCGTGCGTCTCACCACTCGCTTCTTCGGCGCGCCTAAATACGTGTGGACGATAAGAAACGACGAGGAGCTTGAAATTGCCCGCAAAAACGGCGAATGCCCCATCTTCGAGCATTGCAATAAAAGATAAATTTCCCCGCTTTTTCGAGAAAAAGCTTGGCAAAAAGCTCCTACTTTTTTCGAGAAAAAAGTAGGCAAAAAAGCTTCCTGAAAATAAGGATTAAAATATTGTTGGTGGAGTATCCATATTATTTATGGGTGCTCCACCAATTTTGCTATATTCATTTTTATATTGTAGGGACAGGCGTCCCCGACTGTCCGTTCGGGCGCAAATGTTACTTTATGCCCACGCGGGCGACCATTGGTCGCCCGTTATTATGCAAATGTTACTTTATGACAAAGGACTACTCATCCACCGCAAGCGGTCCCCCTTCCCTGACAAGGGAAGGCTTAATGTTATCTGTTTTGTTGTCCTATGCATTTTTATTTGTTTGTATACGATTATTAATAAATCATCTGAAGCACAAACGATACCGACAAGCCTTCCCTTGTCATG
>JBGVPV010000022.1:0-24791 GCA_045127215.1 Eubacteriales bacterium
AGGCTACCTGCGCCGGCATTCAAAGTAATCTTACCGGTGAAGGTCTTGCCGTTGCCGTCAACAGTAATGTTAACGCCTTCTCTCTGTGCAAAGGTAAATTCCTCAGCAATGTCAGCCATCAAAGTGATAGTATAATCACCCACAGCCTTGTTTGCTTCAGCAAACGCTTCTTCGAGAGTCTCAAAGTACTGCTCACCAAGCTGTACTACAGCGGTGAGTTTCCACTTAGCATAATAAGTCTTTACGCTCTTATCGAGAGTAGTATATGCGTCGCCGGTGCACTCGGGGTTGTCATACCAACCGAGGAATTCAGCGCCGTCCTTATACGCATTCTCAACGAGATGGAAGTTTCCGCCGCCTGCAGCGTCGTCAACCAAATCGAGGTACTCGTGAGAAACACCGCCGTTGAGGTAGTAAGTATAACCGCCAACGGTATCCGTATAATCATTCATTCCATCAAGGAACAAAATGTGGTGAGCATCACCGACATACTTATTGCCGGTAACTGTTCCTGTAGAAGTGCTGTTGACGAGCTCAACAACGCCACCGTAGGATATCAATCCACCCGCATAAACATCACCATTACCGTTAACAACAACGTCACCGGTATTCTCGCAGTTCTGTGCGATAAGCCATGCGCCATTGGCATAGTAACCTGCGCCGATACCTGCTGCATGAGTTTCGCCATTTGCGGTTACAGTGATAGTTCCGGAGTTCTTACATCCGTCGAAAATCACCTTAAGTCTCTGACCTGCTGCCTGATTGTGATCGCGACCGAGAATACCTCCTGCGCTGGGAGCGCCACCGCCAAGAGATGTGATCGCGCCGGTGTTGATACAGTTCTCGAACTTAACAGTTCCGCTCATAGTAACGTAATAGTTACCCTCGCGTGCGCTGTTCATCAAGCCGAGAATACCGCCTGCTTCACGCGCTTCTGTTGTTACGTTAGCTGCGTTGGAGCAGTCTTTGATGGTAATATCAACCTTAGGCTGGCTGATCTGAGAATCCATGTGTCCAATCAAACCGCCCATGTTGTTAGAAGCCTTAACAGTACCGCTGAGAACGTGACAGTTCTCAATTACGCTTACAGCCTCATCCTCGGGGAAATAATAACCGATAAGTGCTGCAACGCCGGAACCGTAAACATTGTTGCCTGCGCTATCCTGACGGGTGCCGCAGTCAATGTTAACGTTCGCCAGCTTTACGTTAGAAATGTTTGCTCCGTATACATATCCGAACAGACCGAAGCTGTATTCAGTGCTGCCGGTTTCAGCAGCGTTCGGAACGTATCCATTGGAGGACAAACCAGTAATTGTGTGGTTTCCGCCATCGAAGTCACCAGCAAACATCTTAACACCCGCGGTAGTAGGAGTCTTATCATAGTTACTCGTACCGATAGGAGTCCAGATTACGCCTGTAAGATCAATGTCAGCAGTCAACTTAACAAGCTTACCTTCATAGGTATTACCTGCGTTGACTCTGTCACGGAATGCGATAAGTTCCTCAAGGCTACTGATTACCAGATCTGCCTTAACGTTCTCATCGACGCTTGGTGTAGTTGTTGCCTCATTTTTTAATGCAGGTTTGACCTCGGGCACAGTCATAGCGCCAACATCAGCGATGATGTTATTGACGATACTGCGCGGACCTGCAGCGATAGCGCTAAGAGCACTCGCCGGCACGGCGCCGATGATCATAAGAACTGCGAGCAAAATTGACAACAGTTTGTTTCTTAATTTCATAGTCTCATCCTTTCTGTTAATATGAAATTTATTTTTTAATGAGCTTCGGTTTGATTTTTTCAAAAGGAAAGCCTTACCCATATTAAAATACATCTTAATTATACACCAAAAGGATATTTTTGTCAACACTTTTGGCATATATTTAGGTGCGATTTTTTAGGTTTGTTACTATATAATATATGCGCGATATTAAATATTGCACTTTTCACCGCAAAATTTTACACTTTTTTCGGGGTTTTTATCCGTTCCGATCCCCTGCTTTCGCGTCCTTTTTTTCACGGTTTTGCTACGGTGATATTACACGGGAATCTTGAAATTTTATGTTGAAAAACACAAAATATAATTTCATAAATCAATTAATATTTAATCTTTTAGTGTATTTTTTATATTGAAAAATACAATTTACTCCATCCACAAAAATCGGCATAAAATATCCGATATGCCCCCACCGCAAAAATATAACTTTTCAGTAGACGCGCATCGGATAAAAAATTTTTCGATTTTTTTGATTTTTTTTGCATCAAAAACATCAAAATGGGGTCTCGAAGGTCCATTCAGGTGTAAATGTTACTTTGTGACAAAGGACTACTCATCCACCGCAAGCGGTCCCCCTTCCCTGACAAGGGAAGGCTTAATGTAATCGTTTCGTTATCCGCTACATTTTTTATTTCTTTATATGCGATTATTATTAATAAATCGTCTAAAGCATAATCGACACCGACAAGCCTTCCCTTGTCAGGGAAGGGGGACCACGAAGTGGTGGATGAGTAGTCCTCACACAACAGAGTCGTGTGAAGGTGGGCGGTAAAATACCCTCTCCGTCGGCTCACGCCGCCACCTCTCCCCGAGGGTGAGGCTATATTATATTCCTTTGTTCATCCGTAGTGGAGACCTGTAGTCTCCCGTTTTTATGCAAATACTACTTTTACACCCCACCACCGCAAAAAAACACGGCATTGCAACGCTTAACGCCCTGCAATGCCGTGTTGTATCAATTCTTATTCAATTTTCACGCGTCCGCCGTGTCACCCTCAGGTATTTCAGCTTCAACCTTTTCAGGCTCAACCTCTTCAACCTCAGGCTTTTCCTGATCAACCACGCGCTTATCAAAGATAACGAGCAACGAAGGAAGCACGAAAAGTATGAGCAATATCGCGCAAAGCGAACCAATGCCAAGAGTTGTAAGAATACTTGCAACCGCGCCCGACATAAGTCTGCCGCATATCAATGTCACCAGCACTATCAGAAGCGACGAGGTCAAGATCGAGTGGGTAGATCTCCTCATAACCTCGGGAAGCGCGTCCTCAACGCTGAATTCACGTCTGACTTCCTTATAATACGTAGTAAAGAGAATGCCGTAATCGATCATAGATCCCATCAGGATACACTGAACGAGGATCAGCGGCACGAAGTACATCGGCAGATCGATAACAACCATAACACTCATCATTGAGAATACCGCGCACTCAATTACGCCGATAAGCATCAATGATAAGAAGAATTTCTTAAACGTAAACCATACCACAAGCAATACAGCTATCGCGGTCACTATGGAAATAATAAGATACTCGGTCTCAAAGCTCTGAGCTACCTCGTATGACATAGCCGTCATACCGACGATATAATACTCTCCCGCAAGCGTAGAGTCAAGCATAGCGTGAAGATTGTCGTAAAACGCGTATATCTCCGCTGACTCGGGAGTGTAATTGAGTGTGACCAGCATTCTCGAATGGTGGTCTCCAACGAGCTGAGACAGGGCGTCCTGCATGGTTGTCTTTGCTTCCTCAAACTGAGCAAGCATACCATCGTCAAAGAAGCCCGAGAACTTCTCGTCAGTCAAAATATCGTCAGATAGGAAGGTAAAGAAGTCGTAAAGAGGGATCTTAGTCTCAGACATACTGCCGTCGTTGCCGTTTACCATAATAAACATCAGCGGCAGAATCTCCTCGTTGAAGATATCACCCTCGGCAACTCCACCGATAAACTCTCCAACGTCATCAGGATAGAGTATTTCCTCCTCCACGATCATATCGGACATATCCTTTATCATATTGAGCTGATCTATCTGCTCGGCGTCAACGATATTGCCGGCATATCCCACGACCTCAGTAACGATGTCGATAAATTCCACAAACGTAAGCGACTGAACGGGTTGAACCTTGAATATCGCCTCAATGGTCTCAGAGCTCATACCAAGCACCTGAGCTACGTTTGCCCAGAATATAGGGGTAATATTCATAATGCTTGCATCTTTAAGCTGAGCTATAAAGAAAATACTCTTTACTATCTGCTCGTCAACACCGATCATATCGGAAATACCGTCAGCGGAGTACTCATCACCGCTTGCTATCGCGTCTACGATAGACTTCATCTGAGAGATCTGAGCCTTGGTCTCCTCGCCGATCATCGACGAGAAAACGTCGTTATTGAGAAAATCGTCCGAAGCAACAAAGTTTGCCAGCTCCACGAGCGTCAAGCCCTTGACCTCCATACCGTTTTCGTAGATATAAAATAGCGCATTTACAAGCATTTCGGGAACGCCCATAGTACCCGCCATCTCCGCGGCGGACATCTGCAACCCGAGGGTGTTTGCGTACGCCTGCACCGAGGTAATATGCTCGTCTTTTCCAAGGTAGCTTATGACCTCACCAATTTTTCCCTCATCCTTATTATCGTAAACGATGACCATAGCATCGTCAAGCGGGAACATATCGTTGACTATACTTTCCTCGGCGTATGAATACTCAATGACCAGCTGTGACTGGACCACGAACACCACAAGGAAAAGAACAAGCGCAACGATAGCGATAACTTTTCTGTTTTTATAACTGAATGCACCAATGGAGCTAACGATCTTATTAAACATTCTCGTCACCTCCACGGGGCTCTGCCATCTTCTTCTTGAAATTCATCTTAAGAACGTCCTTATCGCACTTATTAACGACCTCGTCAAACCAAAGTATAAGCGAAGGCATTACCGTAAATACGCAAACAAAGCTTAGGAACACGCCCTTGGAGATAACGAGTCCTATATCTCTGCCAATAGTAAAGCTCATCAGAAGCAACACGAGAAGTCCGATGATCGTAGTAAAAGAACTGCTGGAAACAGACATAAACGCGCCCATAACGGCGTTACGCATAGCTTTGGTCTTATTTCTCTTGCCCAAAAGCTCAAACTCCTGCTGATAGCGGTGCAACAGCATTATCGAATAGTCGATAGAAAGCACGAGCTGGAATATAGCGGCGATAGAAAACGTCATATCCGAAACACTTTCAAATATCACGTTAGTACCCATATTTATAAGTATGGCAACGCCGATGGAAATAAGCAAAAGGAACGGCTCAAACAGCGACTTACACATAAGCAGCAGTATAATAATGCCGATAGTTATCGCCATCGGAGTGAGCTTGTCAAGCACGTCCAGCTGTGCGCCCGTGTAATAGCTGTAAAGCGTGTAGCTGTCCTCGTACTCGTCGCGTATTTCACGAATTATATTACTTACCTTTTCATTATCCGCCGCGTATTTAGTATGCACGAGATACATACTCATAGTCTTTGAGTTGTACTCAACGCTGTCTATATCGTAATCCACGCTCTCAACTCCGTCAAACTCCGCAAGCTCCTTGTGGATAGTCTGCTTTTGCGTAGGGGTCAGGTTTTCAAACACTATCTGAAAGCTGTCGCCCATCACCACCGCAGGAAATTCCTTATTTATAATTTCGTAGCCCTGCGCCATATTGGAGTCCTTGGCAAGATATTTGGACTGGTCCTTGTTTATCGTGACCTTCGGGATCAAAAAAGCACAAAAAATCGCAAGTGCGACACTTACGATAAAAAAGATCAATCTATACTTTACTAAAACATTAGCAAGCTTTTTCATCTTTCCTCCTGTATTTATTGACACAAACAATATTCTATGCTATAATTATACACAACTAAAGTTGTTTAATCAACCATCGGTATATTAAAAAAGTTGTTTAAATATATTTTCAAGGAGAATTGTATGAATAAAAATGACCTTCGTTTTCAAAAAACCGAATTGCTGATCAAAAACACCTATCTCGCCCTCAAAAAGCACGGCTCGACCACCGTCAAGGTAAAAGACCTGTGTGATACCGCGATGATAAATAAAACCACGTTTTACGCGCATTACGAGACCATCGAGCATCTTCACAAGGCGGTGTGCAAGGAGTTTGTCACAACGATACTTGCAAATAACCCCAACATCGATAAAATACAGACCGAAACGCACGTCTTTGTTTATTCCATTCTCAATAGCTTTATAGAGAGTATGCCGACGGGCGAGAAGCTGTACGGCACCGACCTGCACGCACTTGTAAATGACGTTGAAACCGTACTGATGGAGCAATTCGTTGAGAATTCCGTTGACGAGGACTACGTGCTTTCCATACGCTTCTGTATCGGAGGGGCGTTCCGTCTCTTAGCCCTTGAAACCGACCCGAACCGTATCAAAAAAACCGTCGAGCTTATCGAAAAGGTTTTACGCCCCTGATATCTGAGAGTATGAGATATACAAAAACCACGGTGACATATCGGTATGTCACCGTGATTTTTTAATTATCATTCACCGGGTGCTTTGTTAGTAAACATAGTAACCCACAATTTAAGAGCTGACGGATTGCCCGACTTGGTATCATTGTCCCCAAGCACAAGAGCATCCTTGCCGCCGGCGTTCCACTTTACAAGTCCATCGGCATTCGGATCTGCCGTCTTGGCAAACGCGCAAAGACGCTCGCTCATCTCGTCAGACAGAGCGCGGTCCTTTTGTGTAAACGGACGCCAACAGTTCTCAAGCGTGCCAAACCAATACCAAAGATCCGCGGAATGCCAAGCGCCGTGATCGTCACCCGGGAGATTTCTCTCAAAGAACCACAAATACGCAGGCGCGGTCTGCTTTTGGCACCAGGTCTTTGCCATTTTATAGAGTATCGGAGGCATCATATCGTGACTCGTCGTGCCTATAAGGTAGGGGATATCATGCTGCTTACCCTCTGCCAGAAGCTCGTGCCCCGCTCCGACTACCAGCTCGCCGTCAATACACGGAGAACAGCCGCCGCCCATAGACGCCTTTTTATTCTCCTGCCATACGCGATAAAGACGGTCAACGGGCACTCGTCTGAACTCCTCAAGCGTTGACGCACCGCACTTCTCCATTATCATCTTCCAGAACTCGTAGTGCTTCTCAGGCTTTGCCGCCGCAAGCACCTTGGTGATACCGCCGCCGCTGCACATAACAGCCTTGCCGAACACACCCTTAGTCAGCGGAGAAAGACAATGCTGCTGAACGCTCATAGCGCCCGCGCTCTGACCCATTATCGTGATATTATCAGGGTCTCCGCCAAACGCCGCAATATTATGCTTTACCCACATGATTGCGGTAAGCTGATCGTAAAGACCGTAGTTTCCCGTCTTCCCCGCTTCCGCCTCAAGCTCGGGAAGCACCGCAAATCCAAGCGGCCCCAAGCGGTAGTTAAGCGTCACGCCGATAACGCCCTTTGTGGGCCACACAGGCTCATCAAAATGCTTTTCGTGACCGCATCCGCCCGTAAATCCACCGCCGTGAATATACACGATAACAGGCAGCTTTTCTTCGCATTTCTCAGGCGCGAATACGTTGAGGAATAAGCAATCCTCGCTGTATTTATAAGTCTCGCCGCGGCGGAATTCGTTATAGTAAAATATCTTCTTGGGCATTTCCTCCTCGTCATAGAAGGAACGCGCCTGATAGGCGCACGCGCCGTATTCGGTAGCGTCATACACGCCCTCCCACGCCGTTACCTCGGTGGGATATTCAAATCGCCCTGCGGTAGCGTAGCGTATGCCCTTGTAAGCGATCACGCCCTCGTATTTAGTGGCAGTACCGCGAACGTCACCGCACGGAGTTTTAATAATATATTCCATAGCTCACACCCGTTTTTGTTATTATTCCCCTGCCTTTTCAGCCAAGCTTTCCTGTGCCGCCTTCTTCTCTGCCATCTTAGCGCGTATCTCGGGGGTGATATTCCAAACAAACTTAAACGCCGCCCAAGAGCCGAGAATAAAGAGCGCGGGAACAAGAACACACAGCACCTTAAAGCCAAGATAGCAAACGAAAAATACGCCGGAACGGGTATTATAGTCGTTGAGGAAGCATACCGCAAGGCGGCGCGCTTCTATACCACAAACGCCGAAGGCAAGGCGATCGCAAACAACGACACCCGCCGAGTATGGCTCATACCCATCATGAAGGAGCTTGATCACGTATTGACAGTTGCTCAAGAAGCTATCGACAAGATCGAGCAAGGACGGCAGTAATTGAATAATACTTAACCCAAAGGTGCTGTTTCAGTGGAAACAGCCCCTTATTTTATTTGGTTTTAAGCTTTAAGATCATCAGACTCTCTTCTTTTTGTCAACCAAAAACCAGATGATGAACGCGCCGCTTCCTACGAAGGAAACGCCTGCGATCACGCAAACCACGATAATGAAGGTCTCAAGGCTCTGAGTCTTTGCTTCTATCTTTGCTTCAAACTCTGCTGTGAGCTCAGCCTTTACGTTGTCAAGAGACTTCTGTACTGCCTTAATAGCCGCGTCAAGCGAAGCGTAAGCGTCGTTCATAGCCTTTGTAAGCTCTGCCTTGTTGTCGGAGTCAGCCGCCTCAAGAGTTGCTACTGCCTTCGCAAGAGCCTCATTCACTGCCGCGATCTCAGCGGAGAGATCAGCGTCACCCTTATTCATAGCCGCCTCAAGATCGGCAATAGCCTTCTCAAGCGCATTCTTGGTATCGTTAAGTCTGCCGGAGAGCTTGCTGATAGCTCTGTCGAGTATCATGTCAGCCTCGCTCATCTTGCCTTCGAGGTCAACGATGGTCTGATTGATAACGATGTCCTCTGCCTGAAGCTTTGCGATCTCGCTGTTAATCAGCGCATCTGCCGCCTTGTAAGCCTCGTCAAGTCTTGCAACCTTATCCTCGATGTCTGTCTCATTTGCGTCGATTGCCTCCTGAAGCTCTGCCTTTGCGTCTGCAAGGTTCTTCTCTACTGTCTTGATAGCCTCGTCAAGTGCCTTGTCTACGGAGTCCATCTTTTCCTCAAGCTTTACGATGCTTTCCTTGATAGCCGTATCCTCAGCCTGAAGCTTTACGATATCACTGTTAATAAGCGCGTCTGCCGCCTTGTAAGCCTCGTCAAGTCTTGCAACCTTGTCTTCAATGTCTGCCTCATTTGCATCGATTGCCGCCTGAAGCTCTGCCTTTGCGTCGGCAAGGTTCTTCTCTACTGTCTTAATAGCCTCGTCAAGTGCCTTGTCTACGGAGTCCATCTTTTCCTCAAGCTTTGCGATGCTTGCCTTGATAGCCGCATCCTCAGCCTGAAGCTTTACGATCTCGCTGTTGATCAGCGCATCTGCCGCCTTGTAAGCCTCGTCAAGTCTCGCAACCTTGTCTTCAATGTCAGACTCGTTTGCGTCGATTGCCGCCTGAAGCTCTGCCTTTGCGTCTGCAAGTGCCTGTGCCGCTGTATCAATGGCTTCAAGTTTAGCTCCCTCGATTTCGGCAAGAAGCTCTTGCTGAAGCAATCTGTCACCAAGCTCGGCATAGTTGTAAGCCTCAACACGAAGGTTGGCAATAACGTCCTCAAGTCTCTCTATCGCTGATTCAAGGTCACTCGCGTTAGCCTTACCTGAAAGCGTATCGTTAAGAGCGTCAACAGCGTCCTGAAGCTCCTGACGTAAGCCGTCTATGTCGCCCGTGTAGTCAACCTGACCTACCGCAAGCTTTACGGTATTGGAGCGAGCCACGCGGTATTTGCCGACCTCTTCCAAATTCTCTACGTAGACCTCAACACTGTCGCCAAGCGTTACGTCGGCGGGAAGAGTGAACTCAAGACCCGATACGGTAGTGGGGGAACCACCGTTTACGCTGTACGTAACTCTGAACTTAGTGGGGAGTTCCGTGATAGATTCGTCAAAGGAGTTCTTTACGTCAACTATCATTCTGATTCTCATGCCGGGCATGATAGCGGGAGAAGGTGTAGAAAGTGTAATGATGGGGGAAGACGCGATAACGTACTTCAGAACGGGTACATCTGCATTCATCTCCTCGAAAAGGTCTGCGTACTGCGCGTCGATTGTAAAGGTTGCCCGTGCCGTTCCCTCTACCCAAGTCCAAGTACCGGGAATGACCATAGTATCGTTACCGATTACGACCACCTTACCGCCGGTAATAGGCTTGCCGACGTAGGTGTCACCAAACTCGTACGTAACCTTGGGAACCTCACGCAGCTCAAGGCTTCCCTTTCCGATAGTGAAG
Organism: Eubacteriales bacterium; assembly: GCA_045127215.1. GTDB lineage: Bacteria > Bacillota > Clostridia > Oscillospirales > CAG-272 > HGM12713. Next base: position 10,052 of record JBGVPV010000022.1, read on the forward strand.
CTTGCGTCTGCCGTACCGGTATATACGCTACCTTTAGCAGTTACCGTAACGGTTGCCGTGCCTACGTCTGTGTTGTTAGCATAGGAAAGCGTGTAATGCTCGGGGGCTATAACTCTGCCCTGGATAGTCACTACGACGTCCACAGGAGTTATAGGCTTGCCGATATAAGCGTACTCACCGTTTACCACAACGGTCGCGTTTGAAAGATCCGCACCGATCTTAACCTCGGTATCCCCGCTGATTTTCTTTATAGTGTCAGTAAGTGAAGCGAGTGAGCCGTCTGCCTTGTATACGAAGCTGTTCTTAGCGAGCAACTTCATAATAGGGTCGGAGTAGTTGGAATTGATCTTCATGCCACCCGGGAAGCTCGCGCTATTGATAACAACGCCTCCGTAGGGTGAATTCTCGCCATAAAGTTCTTTGGAATTGTGGAAATCATACTGAAGTCCCTGGAACGTACCGCCGTTAATAGTAACGGTCATAAAATTATCGGTACTCACGCCGTAGCTTGCGATAAACGTACCGCCGTTAATAGTTATCGTGTGTCCGTACTGCGCACTTATGCTGTTCGTAGTCAAAGCAAATGCCAAACGGTCCGTTTTATTATATCCCTCAAACGTACCGCCGTTGATAACGAGGCTGGAGGTTGTGTAAAGCGCGTGCCACTGAGTGGTTACGACTCTGCCACCGCCAAGACTGTCGTTAATGGTAAGCGTGGTGTGCTCAAGCGACGTATAGTTAAATCTATCCCAGCATATAACCGCGTCGATACCATTGTCAAGATCGTTGGTCTTAAGCAAGGTCTTGCCGTTAAGATCCAGAGTGACGCTTTTCTTATTATCAATACCCGAGAACAGTCCGGCACCGGAAAGCTCAACGTCAGAGAGAAGCGTCATAACGCTGTCGCTGTTTCCGGTCGCATAAGCTGCCGCCTCGTAAATATCTGTGTACATATTAGTAACGTTATCTGTGGTAACAACCTTAGCTACTGCCTTTGTGCCGCATACAAGGCACTCGCCGTCTGCATTAAAGCGGCTGGGGGATGTAACGGAGGCGTCGTGAGTAACGGGCTTTTCATAGTTTTCGTAGCCCAAAGTACCGTTACAACCTGTTGTATAATAAACCTTGTTGTTATCGTTCGCTATGGGAAGGGGGTATGCGTCAGTACCTATTACCTGACCCCAAGCACTTCCACCGCCAACGGATCCGTTCAAGAGATATGCAAGCTCTCCGCTTGCAAGTGCGCTCGCGGAAATGGCAGTTGTTTCACTATAATTGTCAGTATCCGTGGAAACGTAGAAGTTATTCACGCTGTTATTTCCAAACGAGCCACTTTTGATAAAAGGGGCACCGACTGTTTTACCGAAATAGTAACAATTTATGATCTGAGGATATGCATTAGTCGTACCGAACAATCCGCCTGCAAGATACGTTGCACCCGCAATAGTTGCATTACTGAAGCAGTTCTCAACACGTGAGTCTGCATAACCCGAGACATAACCTATAATTGCACCGGTAGCATATCCGCCTCTGTCATTGTAGAAATAACTGTCAAGTACTCCGAGATTATAAATCTTAGCACTCCATGTATAGCCAAAAAAGCCTGTGCCGTATCCCACGGAATACAATCCGCTCACGGTATGTCCGTCACCGTAGAAAGAACCTTCGAATTGAGCATCATTGTCGCCGTCATCTCCAATCGGTGTCCAAGCTCTGAAGGACTCAGGAGCGCCGTTGAGATCACCATTTGCGTCAAGCACGTTCTTGTTTACTACGATGTCCGCCATAAGTCTGCCGTTTACGTTCTCGTTACCCTTGTTTACGTACTGTGCAAACCAATAAAGCTGACCTGCATTAGAAATTTCATATACGTCACCGTTAAGAACCGCAGGCTCGTATCCGCCGCAGACGGAGCAGAAGCCGTTATTACCCGTAACCTTATGAGGCTCGGTTTTAACGTACTTTCCACAACAGTTGTACTGCTCTCTGTGTGTGCCGTCCTGCAAATCAACGACTACAGAAGATGTGCCGGTGTGAGAGCAAGCCTCGCCACACTCGGTGCAACTGCCGCTGACGTAGTTGTGACCGGGGGCATCCTTTACGTCGCCGCATACAGTACATACCGCATCTACGGTGCAAGTACCGTTCTGATAATTGTGAGTTACGGTTCTTGTCTGACCGCAAATGTTACAATTTGTGTCACACGCGTTGTCATAAAGATGTCCTGCGCTCTTGGTTATCTTCATTTTATAAGTCCAATTATCGCCTCCCTGCGAAAATGACTTATCAATCGATACGTCAAGATCCTTAGTACAGGAATAATCATTTACGGTAACCTCCTGATTCATGGCCTGTGAATCACCCATGCCGCTTGCTGCTGCAAACCATACGTTATACGTAAACTTTACAGTGGTACTGTTCACAACCGTCATATTAACCTTTGTGAAAGTGCTTTCACGCGTACCGTAATTGGTGGTAACACCATCACGGTCAACAGCTACCAGGTCAATGACCTGAACTGTAAAGCTGTTAACGGTTTCCTTTGCAGCACTTACGTTTACAGCAAACATTCCGATCATTGCCACGACCATAATGAGTGCCATAAATGTGACTGTGATTTTCTTCATTGCTTTCATTGTTTTCCTCCGATGTTGTATTTATTATTTTTTTAATTTCTGAATTAGTTTATATCGTTGCACCGTTTTTGCGGGCACGTACAAATACCAAGGAACTCTTCCCCTCTCTTGTAGTACCTGCAACCAAAGCAGCCGCTCTCGGGATCGCTCCCCGCGTAATGCTCGCATGCGTCCTGCATATCCGTTGCGAACGGATATCCGTCATCGGTGTACTCAGGCTGTGCTGTAAAATCGGGATATATCGCTATCGGCTCACAAAGCGGATTAAGTCTGTCCTTTTCTTCGTAATATCCGTAGTACAGATCAAAGGTCTTTCCCTCGATCTCTATCCTTTTGTAAAGCTCGCCTTCAACGTTCGGTCTTTTAGGTTCGCCTCGCGGATCGTTCATAACCGTCTCCCTTCCGCAAATAAAAAAATCTGCTATACTGTCACTTGCAAGAATGCAAGGTCGTGTTCGACAATAACAGTATAGCAGAATGTTTGCGTTTTGTTTATTACCTAAATTTAATTTTTTTGGACATATTTTCCGTGCCTTTTTGCGAATTTATATATCCGTTTTACGCGGGAAAAGATATATTTACAGAATAGCGGCGAACTCCGAACGGGACATTCCCGATTTTTCCATGGTGATACGCACCGCCTGCTTGACAGAGGACAGGGACATGTGCAGCTTGTCGGCGATCTCCTGGTTTCCAAGTCCGAACGCCGCAAGCTTTGCAACCTCTCTTTCCTTTGCCGTGAGCGTGGTAAGTATCTTCTTGCCGCGCACCTCACCCGAGAGCTTGGACCAACCCTCGTTATACACGCGATAAAGCTTGGATACCTCACGCCACGCCTTTTCATCAATTACCGAAAGACGCCTTTCTATGAGTGTGTCAAGCGCGCGGCAGTACTCCGCAAGAACGCCGTACAGCTTATCTGGAAGCGCAAGCTCGATCGCCTTGTCAATATGATATATCGCGTCGTCCTGCTTGCCGCAGTTGTGGTATATTGCCGCGCAGGTAAGACGGAGATATATCTCCGACATAACGGTATTATTGGCTCTCGCCCACGATATCATAGGCTCTACCGCGTAGGAGATTACCGACATAATATAAAGTCCCTGAGTACCCTCTACCCTGACTCGTCCCATCGCCACGGCATAACCAAATGCGTACAAATACTTGGCGTAATATACCTTTGCCGCGGGATACGCGTCCTTATGAAGCGGATCAAAGTTACCCTTTTTAAACCACTCGGGAAAGCTTTCCACGTTGTATATCATAGTATCTACCGCGCTCAGTGCAAGCTGCATGGCGTCACGGTCAATATCGTTTTTCGCGGGCGCCCCGGCAATATGCACCTTTGCCTTACGCCACATGTTGATATCGCCCTTCCAGATAGCGCATTGTGCAAGCAGCATACCTGCCGAGAGAACAGCGTAAAATCCCGAATGCTTTGAAAGCAGATAGCTCGCGCTCTCGTATACCTTGTCAATATTTCCGCGAGAATAGGCAACCTCGGCTTCAAATAGCACCTGCGCCTCGTGGTTATACGCAAGGCTCTCACCAACCTCGTCAGCACTTCCGGGGGTGTTATAAAGATCGCTCATATAAAGAAACGGAGTCTTGCGAGGCAGAGGCATATCCTCGTTGATAAGAGAACGGCCTGCTCGGGTTCTGCCGTCAAGCGGCTTTACGGCGTCCTTTGGTATCATCCAATCACGCCCGAATCTCTTCGCGCCCTCTATCTTTCCCTCAGCACATAAGAGCTGAACTCGGCGAACGCCTATTCCCCACAGCTTTGATATTTCATCTATCTTCAGGTATTCCATAGCCTATTTTGACCCCAAACAAACATATATTTCGTTATGACGAATATAAATACTTCGTTATAACGAAATATATTATAGCACGAAAAAAATCTTTTGTCAAGTTTTTCGAAGGAATTTTTACACTATACCTTAACGGGAGCACCAAGGCACTCCCCTACAACAAGAACCTAAACATCGGTAGGGGAGAGGCTTGCTTCTCCCGTTTTTTAAAAATGTTACTTTATACCCACACGGACAGTCGAGGACGCCTGTCCCTACAAAAAACGGGAGGCTGATAGCCTCCCCTACAAATATAAGCTAATATATCTTTGTTCGTAGGGGAGGATATTATCCTCCCGCGTTTATCAAAAACTTTTATTCAGACAATTTTTCGCCCCACTCGGCTTCCTTAAAGCCAACGAGAACAAATCCGTCGCCGACAAGGGTCGGACGCTTAACAAGCATACCGTCACTTGAGAGAAGCGTGAGCATCTCGTCCTCGCTCATCGCAGGAAGCTTATCCTTAAGCGCAAGCGACTTATAGAGCAAGCCGCTGGTGTTAAAGAATTTTTTGAGCGGCAGACCGCTCCCCCTATACCACTCCGTAAGCTCTGAGATCGACGGCTTGTCAAGCTTGATGTCTCTGAGCTCGTATTCAATTCCGTTGTCACAAAGCCACTTCTCTGCCCTCTGGCAAGTGGTGCATCTCGGATAACAAATAAATTTAACCATATAGATCTCCTTGTACCTTTAACGCTTATACTGCGAATCCTTTACGTAAAGCTCAAAGCTCTCGTCACTGACTCCGCCGTCGCGAATAATGGCCGCATACAGCTTGCCGCTTGACTTTACGGTACGCTCCTGCGTTTTATAGTCCACGTGAACAAGTCCGAAACGCTCACGCTCCCCCTCACGCCACTCAAAATTATCAAGGAAGCTCCAATGATAATATCGGGTGATGGGATTTTGTTCCTCACTTATGAGCTTGAGCTGATCGTAAATAAAGCGTGAACGGAAGGTGTCACTGTTGTCACAAGTACCGTTCTCAGTAACGTAAACCTCACCGCCGTATTTTGCCGAGAGCTTGTTTGAAAGCTCTATAAGTCCCTCGTGGTATATTTCCCAACCGAGATCGTTTTTATAAGAGTCCTCGCGCACACCGTCCGCAAGACCTGAAACCGTACTTCTGGAGTAATAGTTTATACCGATAAAATCGTAATATTTACCCTTCTTAATTCCCTTTCGCGGCAAAACCACGGGGAAACGCAAACTACCCGTCATCATAGCGTGCGTAACTGCCCCCTGAAACAGATACTCCGCCGCCCCTGACGCCATACGGTGAATTACGTTCTTTTCGTCCTTGGGAGCAAACACACGCAAATGGTTTGCAAAGCTTACCTTTGTGTCGTTATATCCCATCTCGGCTCTCTTTGCGTGAATGTAATTATAAGACAGAATATGCGCCGCCGTCATATTTGAAAGCACGTCTATCATAGAGAAAACGCTCTTTTTCTCAGGAGGCCAATATCCCCACAAAAAGCTGTTTGTGGCATAAACGTTCGGCTCGTTTATGGTTATATACTCGCTGACAATATCGCCGAACGACGCAACTACCTTCTTAACGAATGACAAGAATATCTCAGGGGATTTTGTTTCCTCAAAGCCTCCCATATCCTCAAACCACAAGGGATTGGTAAAGTGATGTATAGTCAGAAGCGGCTTGATACCCTTGGAGAGCATATATTCTATCTCTTGTCTGTAATGCGCTATCGCCTCGTCGGAATACTGCCCCTGCGTCGGCTCAATACGGCTCCACTCAATACCGAAGCGGTAGATCTGAAGGCCCATATCAGCCATAAGGTCTATATCCTCACGAAAACGGTTGTAATGATCGTCGGCGGTAATGGGAGACGAGCCGTCCTTCACCTTGCCCTCGGCGGCAAAGCGCGCCCAGTTATTATTCTTGTCGCCACCCTCTATCTGAGTTGCGGCGGTTGCAGAGCCAAGCAAAAGTCCTTCTTTCAGCTTAAATTTCATTTATTCTCCTGCTCCTCTCTTGCCTTGAGATCCTCAAGTATCTTTGCATAAGTCTGCTCGTCGATCTTGAACTTCTTAGTGTAAAGCACAAATCCTATAAGTATGCAGATAAGCGGCAGTATCATCATGGATATCTTCATTATCCAGATAGCCGAATCGGGTGTTGCCGCGATTATAGCCGCCGCGTTTTCGGGATCCGCTCCTGCGGCATTAGCTATCATATTGATACCCGAAATAATAAGCGTAAAGGATACAACGCCCTTACTTGCCGCACCGCCAAACTGATTGATAAAGGGCTGAACGGCAAAGCTTGCCGCCTCGTTTCTCTTGCCGAGCTTCCACTCGCCGTACTCAACCGCGTCCGCAAGGAACAAGAGCATCAAGAGCTGAATAAACGCCTGAGCAAAGAAAAGTCCAAGTCCCGCAAGCACTATAAGAGGCAAGAATTCAAAGGACAGGAAGAAAATGACGTAAGATATGGTAACTGCTATCATAGAGCCCGTGTAGAGCTGTTTTCTGGTAAACTTCTTTCTGAACAGCGGGAATACGGAAAGCGCCGTGAGCTGTGCTACCGCAAGAACTGCGGCAAATACCATATACATTCCCTCGTCTCCGTAAGCGTACTTGAAGTAGTACGTGCCAAAGCCCGTGGTAGTGCAGTATCCCACCATAAAGAGCGCCATGGAGACCGCGGTGACCATAAGCTGATCGTTACCCGCAAGGGCACGGAAAAGATCCTTAAGCGTAGTCTTTTCCTCTTTTTCAAGGCGGCTTCTGTCCTCCTTGACTCCAAAGAGGGTGATACTCTGGAACAGCCACATGATAAGAGCTACGATGATTGCGAAAATAAAGTAAATGTCTCTTGCGTCAAGTCCCGTCCACGCAAACATAGAGGGAACGTTGAGATATATCAGAACCATAGCAAACATACCTACGTTCGCGCAGATTCTTGCAAACGCGCCGACACCCTCTCTCACGCCCTGATCCTTGGAGATCGCAGGCATAAGCGACCAATAAGCGATATCGTTCAGGGAGAAAAAGATGCTAAAGAGCAAATAGGTCGCGCCAAGCAACACGATATGAGTTGTCTCATTCATTCTGAAATTGTGGAACATAAGCACGGTAAGCACGCCCGTACCTATCATACCTATGAGTATCCACGGCTTGAACTTTCCCCATCTGGTCTTTGTGCTGTCAACTATCGCGCCTACAAACGGGTCTATTACGGCGTCAAAAATACCGAACAGCGTAAGCATAACGCCGATAACGGCAAGACCGCCATCAGAAAATCCAACTACGTCGGTAAGATGCACCAAAAGATACATGCTTACAAGTGAGTAAAGCGCGTCGCGCCCTACTGTTCCAAGACCAAAACAGATCTTATTTCGTTTCATCTGCTTATCCATATATTCAATTCCTCTCGTTTTGTGAAATTTCTTTAACTGTATAAAGCGTACTTCCAAAGTCGCCAAGTATTCTAAGCTTTGCATCATACCCTGTGCCGCTATACTGCATAGCAAGATTTACACCACTCTGCAATACCTCGCCCGAGCACTCGTAGCACTCCGTACCGTCAACCATAGAAAAGTGTCGGTCAACGAAACGCATTATCGCGCCGTCACTTCTGAGCGTAATAGGAAATACGTGCTTGATAAGTCCCCCAAAGCGTCCTATACGCAGGTGCTGTTGTACCGTAGTAAAGCGATACCGCTTGCCACTCTCGACAAACAGCACGCGCAAATTATCCCTCGCGGGACTTGCGCAGTACGAGAGATTGTATATCGCAACAACTCCCTCGCCACCGTCGCTTATCTGCCAACTCTCGCGGTCAGACCTTGGGAAATATCTTTGAAGTCTGCCATACTGCAAAAGCTTGCGATGCGCTTTGTAAAACGCTATCTGCTCCTTGATATGCCTTCTTTCCTCGGGAGTCAGCTCTCCAAAGTCAAGCTCGTAGCCAAGCACGCCAAACGTCGCCACGTTAAAGCGCGTTGAAAGCGGGGCTGACCGCAAGGTCTGCTGATTTGGCGTCATAGAAACGTGCGCTGACACCGTTGACTGCGGATAGAAGGTAAAAATTCCCCTCTGAATGTCAAGACGCTCCATAGCGTCAGTATCGTCACTCGTCCATATCTGCGGAGAAAAGCAAAGCATACCCAGGTCAAATCGGTTACCGCCCGACGAACAGCTCTCAAGCAGTACCGTCGGGTGCTTTTCAACGAATATTCTCCTTAACACATCATAAAGTCCAAGGATATATCTGTGGAAAAACTCTCCCTGATTTTTAAGCGATGCGGAATACATATCGCTGATATGTCGGTTGTAATCCCACTTTACGTACTCGATCTTCGCCGAGTCAAGCACCGCCGACACAGATTCGACTATATAATCTCTGACGTCCGCTCTCGTAAGGTCAAGCACGAGCTGATTACGGCTAAAGCTCGGATCGCGACCGGGCACGCTTATCGCCCAATCGGGATGAGCGCGGTAAAGATCGCTGTCAGGGTTTACGCATTCAGGCTCAAACCAAAGCCCGAACTTCATATCCATTCGGTGTATGGCTTTAGAAATAGATTTTATGCCGCCGGGGAGCTTTCTTTTATTCACCACCCAGTCGCCAAGACCTGCACGGTCGTTATTTCTCTTACCAAACCATCCGTCATCGAGAACAAACATCTCGACGCCCAGCCTCTTTGCTCTCCGCGCAAGGGCCAGGAGCTTGCGACGGTTAAAATTGAAGAAGGTAGCTTCCCAGTTGTTGACTACAACGGGACGCTCGGAATACTGAAATTCAGTACGGATTATATGTTTGTTTACAAAATCGTGCATGTTTGCGGCAAAGGCGTTTATACCGCCGTCCGCATAGCTCATTATTGCCTGAGGGGTGCAAAAGCTCTCGCCTGACCCGAGTTTCCAAAGGAAGCAATGAGGGTTGATACCGCTCATAACACGCAAGGTATTGTGATTTCCCTTTTCAACCGCAGAATAGTGATTACCGCTGTAAATAAGGTTAAATCCGTATATCTCGCCTCGCTCCTCGTCAGCTCCCTTTGATTTGAGTAAAAACGCGGGGTTGTGACGGTTTGACGAGCCACCCGTGGTGGAGTCGTTTACAAGAATTCCATAAGAGACCTCTCGCTCGTGGATACGCGCTTCCTTTGCCCAGCCGCCGTCAAGCGTCAGCATGGTGTAATTCGAGGTAGGCATATCAAGCATAAAGCTCATCAGCTTGCGAATAAAGAACGCCTCCTCGCCACCGTTCTTCAGGGTCACGCATCTTGCGATCACGTTGCATTCCTCAAATACGGTGTAATGAAGCGTCAATGTAGCTCCCTCGTATTTCTTGTCTTTAAGTACAATATTCAAAGTCTGAGCCTCTCCCGTAGCGTACGGAAGACCGCCATCGCACTCAAACGCGCCCTCACTTACGGTATATCCGTCATAAACGAAATCCGTCACAAAGCTGCCGTCGGGCATTATAAGCTCCATAGGGGAATGCCTGAAATCTCCCTTGCCGATCCCCGAATATTCAAGCGGCAGAGTGTCAAGTGAATAACCTATCTTATTCTCCTTGTAATCTACCGTAGTACCAAGCATTATGGTGTTTTTTAGTCTGAGTGCGTCCACGTTGCCGTCGGGGATACGCTTGCCGTAGTAAATATGCTCGGCGTGTCCGTCCTCAGTTATAGCGAATACGTAGCTCGTGTTTTGAGTACTCAGCTTAAATACTCTGTCAAAAATCTCTATCATTTCTTTTACTTAACCTCGTAAAGTCTGAATTCAAACGGCATAAGTCTGTCGGCGGCCGCGTTCTTGTAGCTCGACACCTTCATAGAGCCGCAGTCATTCAGTATTTTGGGGAGCTTTACGGATTTTCCTGACATATTGCAGACACTGATCAGTTTTCTGCCGCCAAGCTCACGCTCAAAGGCGTACACACGCTTGCCCTCGCAGATCGCGCGGAAGCCACCCTCGGCAAGAACCTTATCGGTCTTTCGAAGAGCGATCATCTGTTTCCAGAACGCAAGCACGCCGTCCTCGCGCTCCCTCTCTGCCGCTACGTTTACTTCCTTGTAGTTGCCGTTTATCTTAAGCCACGGCTTTCCGCTCGTAAATCCCGCGCCTGCCTCATCCGACCACTGCATAGGCGTTCTCGCGTTGTCACGCGAGGTGCGCTGTATCATCTTCCAACGAATGCGCCTAGGGATTCCCAAGCCCTTTGCCATAGCGTAAATGTTGTGGCTCTCAATGTCCTCAACCTCGCAAAGACACTTGAAGTCACCGTTCGTCATACCGATCTCCTGACCCTCAAATACAAAAGGTGTGCCGCGCAAGGTCATAAGCAATCCCGCCATCATTCTCGACGCCTCAGCCCTGTATTTTCCAAGATCGGCAAAGCGTGAGATAAATCTCGGCTGATCGTGATTTTCAAAATAGCACGCGTTCCACTCAAGAGCCGTCTGCCATTTGGTAAGCGTTTTCATTACCTTCTTGGGCGACAGACGGGTTTTGAACCATTTTACGAACACCTGATCGCATTCCATGTGTTCAAAATAGAATATCATATCAAGCTCGCCGCGTGCCTCGTCGCACAGCTGCTTACCCTTTGCGGTGTCAACGAATACCGTCTCTCCCACCGCAAACGCGCCGTAAGGCTCAAGCACGTCTCGGCGAAGCTCCTGTAAGATCTTGTGACAGCCCTCCTGCGAGATAAAATGCTCCTGTCCCGTCAGCACGAGCTGACGATGGCCATTCTCAAGCGAGCTCTTGTAGATTATGTTTATTACGTCACAGCGGAAGCCGACCACGCCTCTATCAAGCCAGAAGCGCATGATGTCCTTGACCTCTGCCATAACGTCAGGATTGTGCCAGTTAAGATCGGGCTGCTTCTTGGAGAACAGGTGCAGATAATATTCGTCCTCGCTGTCTCCGAATCTCGCCCAAGGACACTCGGCAAAGAAGTTGCCCCAGTTGTTCGGGAGCTTGCCGTTCTTGCCTTTTCTGATAATATAATAGTTGCGGTATTTTTCCTCCCCCGCAAGCGCGCGGCGGAACCATTCGTGCTCGTCAGAGGTATGATTGATAACAAGATCCATCACAATACCTATCCCACGCTTCTTTGCCTCTGCCACAAGCTCGTCAAAATCCTCCATAGTACCGAACGCGGGCTGGATAGCCTTGTAATCCGCAATATCGTAGCCGTTGTCGTCATCGGGACTCTTGTATACGGGAGAGAGCCATATATGTGTGATCCCAAGCTCTGCAAGATGATCAAGACTCTGAATAATTCCTCTCAGATCTCCCAAGCCGTCTCCGTCTGTATCGCGGTATGAACGCGGGTATATCTGATAAATTATCGCGTCCTTTGAAATGTTCAATGACATATCGATCCTCCTGATTTGTTATAATTTACTATTTATAAATTTGCATACACAATAATTTTATCACTTTTCACAATAAAAAGCAATAGGAATACAAAATAAAAGATAATAAATTTAAAAAGGGCTGAATAAATCCTCCTTCTCATAAGGAAGTTCAATCTCTCTTTGTAGGGACAGGCGTCCTCGACTGTCCGCAAAGGTATGAATGCAACGCAGAAGACAAAGATAACCCCCGACAGATTTTTTGATGGTCTGTCGGGGTTAAGTATTCAATAAATTGGAATTTATAGTTTTCTCAAATTGTTTATTCTTTCAGGATTTTCAGACGATGCCCACTCTTTCAATGTGTTACAAGGAAATTGAGAGCATTTTCCGCAATGTTCTTGATTTTTTTGTGAATTGCATTTATATAAATCACATTCACCCCAAAACACCTTGCCTTTAATCGTTTTACAGCCCTTGCAGTTTTGTTCTGTTTTGAATCTACATGAATCACAATCAATTCCACAAATACTATAGTTTGCCATATTACTACCTCATCAAATTCTTATTTGTCGTTCTGTTTTATCGCCAGTTTCGCCTTTGTATTACAAAGGCTTCGGGCTTAGTCCATACCCCTAAGGTTATCCGTAGCCAAAGGCTCTCCCTTTGGGAGAGCTCCCGCGGTAGCGGGTGATAGGGTGTTTCTTTAGGGTATTTCCCCTCTCCGTCGGCTACGCCGCCACCTCTCCCAAAGGGAGAGGCTCTATGTTACCCATATTATAACACAGATCGGCAGAGAAAACAAGTTCTCTGCCGAAATTTATGTGTCGCAGACAGTCGAGGACGCCTGTCCCTACAATTTTGTAAACATCCTTATGAGAATAAGCCTAATTCAGCCCTTTTTATTTTTACAAAACTATCAAAAAGTCTGCTTAGCCTCGCAGTAGATACAGCGGCAAACACCGTTTTTCTTATCTGTAACACGGAAAACGTGATCAAGCTCCTGCTCGGTAGAGGTAATACACCTCGGATTGTCGCAAACGAGTCCTTCACTGATAAGCTCGCCCTCGTCAGCGTCAGATTCCTCACCGTTCTTTGCGGCGTCAAGCAGCTTGAGTATCAGCGCCATACGGATATATTTACCGTTAAGCGCCTGTCTGAAATAGCAAGCGCGGGGATCTGCGTCCACCTTGACGCTTATCTCGTTTACACGGGGCAGCGGATGAAGGATAGAAAGGTCGCTCTTGGCACCCGTCAGCTTCTCGGGAGTCAGAATATAGCTGTTCTTCAGTCGCTCATATTCCTCAGGCTCTGCAAATCTCTCACGCTGAATTCTCGTCATATAAAGCACGTCAAGCGAAGGTATCGCCGTCTCAAGATCTGTGAGCTCGGAATAATCCATTCCGTTCTTTTCAATAACCTCAGCGCGCACGTATTCGGGAACTCGAAGCTCCTCGGGAGAGATGAGAACTATTTTAATACCCTCATAACGCGCAAGCGCGGATATCAGCGAATGTACGGTTCTGCCGAACTTAAGATCTCCACAAAAGCCAACCGTAATATCGCCTATTCTTCCCTTTTCGCGATGAATGGTGAGAAGGTCTGTGAGCGTCTGAGTGGGATGGCAATGACCGCCGTCACCCGCGTTTATCACGGGGATCGACGCATTTTTGGACGCTACGTAAGGCGCGCCCTCCTTAGGATGACGCATAGCCATTATATCAGCGTAGCAGCTTATCATCTTTGCCGTGTCAGCAACGCTCTCTCCCTTTGCCGCAGAGGACGAGCCCGCCTCGGAAAAACCGAGAACGCTTCCGCCCAGCTCAAGCATAGCCGCCTCAAAGCTCAGACGCGTACGCGTCGAAGGCTCAAAGAACAGCGTTGCCAGCTTTTTACCCTGACAGGCAGAGCTGTACTTCTGAGGATACGCGATAATATCCTCAGCAACTGCGATCATATCGGCGATCTCAGCTACCGAAAAATCGGGTATATCGATCAGATGTCTCATATACTTTCCTCACGCACGAGCGCCGTAAACGCTAAGATAGTTCTTAATACGCTCAACGTTCTCGCGGTTAGCCTCGTCCATCTCGAGATACTCAATAATATCGTAAACGTCAACGATGGAATATACGGGGAAACCGAACTGCTCAGCGATCTCCTGCATAGCGCCCTTATCGCTCTGGCCCTTTTCCTTGCGGTCAACCATAATAAAGGTCGCCGCAACGCGAGTACCCTCGAGAGAGGAGAGTATCTCCATGGACTCACGGATAGCAGTGCCTGCGGTGATAACGTCCTCGATAATAACTATCTCCTCACCGGGAGTGGGCACGTAGCCGACAAAAACTCCACCCTCACCGTGATCCTTGACTTCCTTACGGTTAAAGAAGAAGGGCACGTTAAGACCGTTCTTGGAAAGCGCAACAGCGGCAGAAACGGAAAGAGAAATACCCTTGTATGCGGGGCCGTAAAGAACCGCCTTCTTTGCACCGAGCTTCTCAAAATACGCCTTTGCGTAAAACTCACCGAGCTTTGCGATATCATCGCCCGTCTTTATCATACCCGCATTTATAAAATACGGTATCTTGCGTCCGCTCTTAGCGGTAAAATCTCCAAACTTCAAAACCCCCGCAGACTCAAGAAACTTTATAAATTCTATCTTGTAACTTTCCATTTTAATCTCCTTTATTTTTGTTATAACGATACACGGTACACAGTGCAGAATGCAGAGTGCAGAGTGCAGAGTTATGGTGATTTTTCGCTTATGGCGAAAAATATTTTTTATTTAAATATTTTTATTTTATTTTTCTGTGGTGTTCCAGATTGCAACTAAGATTGAAATAATTTCGTTTATATCTGAATCTAAGCTTTTATACTCTTTGTCGCTCAAATATTCAGTAGCGTGCAAAAG
>JBGVPV010000023.1:0-29479 GCA_045127215.1 Eubacteriales bacterium
TCTCATCAACACTCGTCCTCGTAAATGTCTCGACTATCTTTCACCTTTAGACTTTATTTCTAAAAAGTGTTGCACTTGACTTGACAACTTGCCGTCCCCCTTCCCTGACAAGGGAAGGCTTAATGTGTTCCGTCTTGTTGTTCTATGCATTTTTATTTGTTTGCACACGATTGTTAATAAATTACTCGAAGCAGGAACGTTTATGACAAGCCTTCCCTTGTGAGGGAAGGGGGACCACGAAGTGGTGGATGAGTAGTCCTCGCACGACAAAGTCGTGTGAGGGTGGGCGGTAAAATACCCTCTCCGTCGGCTTGCGCCGCCACCTCTCCCCGAGGGCGAGGCTACATCGTATTCCTTTATTCATCCGTAGGGGAGGATATTATCCTCCCGCCCCACGCGTCACTCGAGTCTGTCGCCGCGCGTGGTGTTTTAAAATGCAACACCCTCTCAAAATCCGTTTTTCTTTCCCATAAGTCTCCAAAGAATACGCCTGAGCATTTCCGCGGGAAAGACACATAAAGACAGTCCAAGCGTATATAAAAGCTCGTCGGCGTGCAGCGGCAGGGTTCTCAAAAGACTTCCGCCGAGATACACGAAGACTATCTGCACCGCGCATACCGCGACCATAATGATCACGAACACGGGATTTTTTCCAATGCCGCCAAAATACCACAGTCTATCCCCTCTCGCGCTAAAGCAATTTATGACGGAAGTGAATATAAACAGTGCGAAAAACGCGGTGAGGTGATAGATCCCATCAGGCGCGTATCTGAAATGAGAGGTAATGGTAGGAGACAGCAAAAAAGCAAGGCAAAGCGCGATAGTTGCCGAGCCGAGCAAAAGTATCTGATTGACCATATATCCGTTAAGGATAGGCTCATCGCGTCTCTTGGGCTTTTCCTTCATACAAAGCGGCGACGGATATTCACCCGCAAACGCGAGTCCGCCAAGCGTATCCATTATAATATTTATCCACAGCATCTGCACCACCGTTACGGGCGACTCCACCCCAATAAACGGCCCTATCATACACACTCCCACCGCGCAGAAATTCATAGTAAGCTGAAGCGTGATAAATTTACGTATGCTCTTGAAAATATTTCTGCCGTAGAGCACCGCCTTGACTATCGAGGCGAGGTCATCGTCAAGTATTATTATATCCCCTGCGTCCTTGGCAACGTCAGTACCGCTTCCCATTGAAAAGCCTATATCCGCGCATTTGAGGGCGGGGGCGTCGTTGATTCCGTCACCCGTCATTCCCACGACCAGCTCACAGCTCTGCGCCACTCTGACAAGTCGGCTCTTATCCGTGGGGAGCGCTCGGGAGACTACGGCAAGTCGCGGCAATACCGCTAAGAGCTGAGAGTCACTCATTGACGCAAGCTCCGCGGAGTCTATAACAAGGTCACGATCTTTCCCGATTATCCCGCACCCCTCGGCAATAGACCTTGCGGTCGGCTTTGCGTCCCCCGTTATCATAACCACGCCGATCCCCGCGTTTTGCAAGTCGCGAACCGATTTATATGCGTTGGCGCGAAGCTTATCGCAAAGGCAGACGACACATATCAGCGTAAGCGTCGGCATTTTAGTGCCGCTCGGCATTTCCTCGCTCTCAGCCACTATAAGCACGCGTTTTCCTGTGGCGCATTTTTCCGCTATTCGCCGCTCAATACTCTTTATATGCGCCGACGCCTCGTGTACGCTACCGTCCGTGCCCACGAAAAATTTGACGTACGGCAACAGCTTTTCGGGTGCGCCCTTTATAAACGTTTTTTGCTTTTTATCGACGGAAACACGAGCGGCAGAAAACTTCTTTGTACTGTCAAACGGCAGGCTTTCGATCACTCCCGGCGTATGCGTACCGACGTATGCTATCACGGATTGCGCAAGCGCTCGGTCAGTTCCGTTGCCGCCGCACGCCTTTCCGTCCACTATCTCGACCGATGTATTTCCAAGGCAGGAGTATGCGTATCGCTCGAACACGGCAGGCACGCCTTTACGCATTGACTGACAGGTATATTCCTCACCGCTGCCAAGCGTCAGGCTTTCAACCGACATCTTACCCTCAGTGAGCGTTCCCGTCTTATCTGTAAACAGCAGATTCATACTCCCTGCCGCCTCGATACCGACAGGCTTTTTTACAAGCACGTTATCCTTTATCATCCGACGTATATTTGAGGACAGCACCACGGCGATCATCATCGGCAGCCCCTCGGGGACTGCAACTACGATGACCGTCAGCCCAAGCATAAACGCATGCAAAAGGCTTGAGGAGATATAAGTAAGGTCGGTGATCTTTGACAGTATTACCGTGACCTCCAAGCCGCTGTCTATGACAAGGCAATTAAACAGATATGCAAACGCCACCAAAAACGCGGCAAAATACCCGAGTCGGCTGATCTGCCCGGCGAGCTTTGTGAGTCTGAGCTTCAGGGGGCTGATACGCGTATCCTCCTGCACCTCGGCTGAGATCTTACCGAGAAAGCTGTTTTCTCCCACGGCAAAGACCTCCATCTCTCCCTCGCCGAGCACTACCGTACAGCCGCGCAAAAGCGTTCCCTCACACTCGGGCGAGGCTTTTGGAGCGGGCAGCGGATACTTGCTTTTCTCCTTGCTCTCCCCCGTTATCGCGGACTGATCCACCACAAGCTTACCCGACCTCACGTAGCCGTCGGCGGCAATTTTCTCACCTGCTCTGATCAGAACTATATCCCCCACCACTACGTCCTCTATTGGAATTCTCGTTACTTTCCCGTCTCGTCTTACAAGGCAGCTTTGTCTGGCGCACTCGCCCGCAAGCTTGCGAAAGGCGTTCTCTCCACCCGCCTCCGACAGTGCGGAAATAAACGCCGCAAGAAACACGGATATGGCGATACCTACGCTTTCCGCAAGATCTCCGCCCTTGAAAACGAATATCAGATTTACGCCAAGTGCCACGAGTAATATTCTTATTACGGGGTCGCCGAGATTTTCAAAAAAGCGACGCGCAAAGCTCTTGCTTTTCTTTACCCTCAAGACGTTCGCGCCGTTTTTCTCACGCGACTGCGCCACCTGATATTCATCAAGCCCCCTGCGGCGCGCCGCGCCGCTATTCCCCTTTCCTATCATTTCGATCTCCCTTCAAAATTTTTGTTTTATAAAATATATGAAAGGTTAGTTTTAAGAATGCTCTGCCCTTACTTTTTTCTCCCGCTTTTTCGTGAAAAAGCTTGGCAAAAAGCCCTTACTTTTTTGAAAAAAAGTAAGACAAAAAACTTTCTAAAAATAAGGATTTAAATATTATTGGTGGAGTGCTCATTTTCTTTATGGGTGCTCCACCAAATTTGTTATATTATTATTTTAATTATTATTTTAATTGTAGGGGCGACCACAATGTTTGCTTTTGCAAACTTGCTACGTAGTTAGACCCCTCCCCTACGGATAAATGATGTTATACGTTGTAGGGGAGGCGTTTTGCCTCCCGTGTGGGCACAATGTAACATTTACGCCCCACGAGATCCAACCGCGTATGCGGTTGCCCTGCGGGTTTCGACTACGCCGCCCGTGTCATTCTGAGCTTGTCGAACTTTTGCGGCGAGCCGCAAAAGCGCGAGGCGAATGCCGACGCGGAATCTCGGGCGGCTTCGCTCAAGATGACAGCGTGGGTCGGCGTGTTCCTTTTTTCGTAGGGGAGCATTCTATATGCTCCCGTGTGAGTGTTAAGGTAACATTAAAAAATGGCGGGAGATAAACCCCCGCCCTACCGTTGAATGATATTTTTCGTCGTAGGGCGGTGGCTTGCTGCCGCCGAAACAAAGGAAAAGGATAAAGAAACAACGGGAGACCACAGGTCTCCCCTACGGATAAATGATGTTATACGTTGTAGGGGGCGGCGCCCGATTTATTTAGGGGCTAATTGCGAGCGAACAACTGTCCCAAGAATGACGCTATGATGTTATCCTTTGTGATATCAATATTTTTGATCCTCAAAAAATCCGCACGATTTTTGTACATTCATACAAACATTCGAAAATCCGTAAATATATATTGACAATAGTTCGGATTTCCGATATAATATAGGTGTCACTTATGCCACACGCACCAAGGGCTTAAAAAGAAGGGGGAATATGACGGACAGAATACTTACCGACGCGCAAAATAAAAAAACCGAGAATTTTCTTCTCGGTTATAGAAAAAACAAGCTAATGCTTCAAATAGAAAAATACGAAGAGGACAACTACGACGAATTTGAGACCGACAAATTCGAAGAAGACCCCGACGTGACAAACGAGCTTATCGGCGCTCGGATGGAGATGTACAAGATCCGCCATTTTATTATGGATCTGCCAAACGGAGAGGAAAAGCTTCTGCTTTACTTCCACTACGTCAAGGGAGAATCCGTCGAGCGTTGCTCGGAGCTTATCGGCGTATCACGCAGAAGTGCGTTTCGGCTTAGGAACAAGGCCATGGCGCTTGCCTACGGTGAGCTTGTGCGGCGCAGGCTTATCAAGCCTGAGGGTACTCCAGAGTCTGCTCGCGTCTGTTGAGCGCCGCAAGATATCTTGCCGCCTCGGTCTTTGCCGCGTCAAGTGAAAGCTCACGATAGTTGCCGCACTCCTTACGGCTCGCTCCGAACATCTCACCATCGTGCTCTGCAATAGCCGCAAGCACCTGCTTTACAACTCGCACGACCTCGTCCGAAGGCACGTCGCGCACCAAGAGATAAAAGCCCGTACGGCAGCCCATAGGGCCGAAATATATGACGCTGTCACCTATCGCGGAATTTCTGACGTAGGTTGCAAACATGTGTTCAAGCGAATGCATCGTGAGGTTATCCATATAGTCACCCGCATTCGGAATACGCGTACGCAGATCGTAGGTGGTAACGTCACCGTCTATACGGGATATATACATTCCCTCGGTTATAAAATCATGATCGACTGTAAAACTTGTTATTTTTCTCATATTTCTTATTACTACGGCGCTCCGTTTGGAGCGCCGTTATCCTTTTCAATATTTTCGTTCCGACCACGTCCTGCCGGACACCGAAGGTGTCATCCTGAGCGTAGTCGAACTTTTCCGTCGTAGATTCCGTCTGCGCTTCGCTTGACGCTGCTTCGCAGTTCGACTTCGCCTCGCGCGTCATCCTCGAACAAGCATCGTCCTTTGTCGCCATGCAACGCACAGCATCCCCACCGAGATCCTTCACTTCGTTCAAGGATGACGACGGTGGGGATGCTGAAGCAAAAATTCTTAAAGGACGATGCGCCGTGAAGGATCTCGCGAGGCTCCGCTCAGAATGACACGACGGAAAAGCACGAGGCTTTGCCGATGTGGGATCTCGGCGGGACTATACAAAGTACACCGTTATCCTTTTACTTTTTATATATCGTGTCCTGTAATCGAAGCTCGTCAATAATATCGGTTATGTAACGAAGCTCGGACTCAAATTTTGATTTGAGGAACGCAAGGTCAACGTTAGTGCCGCTGAGCTCAAAGGAATTCCTTCCGGAATTAATAGCGATATGCACCTTACCTCCGCGCATAAATCTCATATGCGTTTTTCCCCCACCCTTCTGATCCATCTCAAGAATGTATTCCATCATGTGAGGTGTGAGAATATAAAAGGCGTCGTGATCGCTATCCGATTCGATAAGGAAGTTCTTGTTGAACTCCTCACTCTCGGTCTTAATACCGCCCTTGGCAAATTTTTTACCAAGACCTGAACGCTCAACCAGCAACAGATCCGCGGAAAGCTCTTTTCCAAAATCGCAGATCATCCACGGGCCTTCAAATACAGTAGTTCTCGTCTCCCTTACGCCGTCCTTGGTATGAACGCGAGTCACCTGAACGAGCTTGACGTCACTCATCTCTACGTTAAGTCCGTTATAAACACCCGAGATATAGTCGCTTCCCGATATCTCATTAAAGCTTGAAAAGCCAAGCTCTGTATTCTCTATAATATTATCCGAAAGTCTGCCGAAGGGATCGTAAAACGCCCCGTCAAACACCGAATTTATAACCGAGCGCACTACGTTATCCGAAACGTAACGCTTCATTTCCTTGCTGATCCTGCTTGTCAGGAATATAAACACTCCCGCAACCGAGATTCCAAGAAGCATAAGCGGCATAAACGTCATAAGCGTCGCAAGAAGAGTAACTACGACTCCGATCACGGCAATTATTATATAGATCAGCTTATCCTTGTTTTTCTTGTTGAGAAACGCCTGGAGCTCGCTGTCCGTCATAGCGGTATTTATCTGTTTTTTACTCATGGTGACCTACTCAGAAAGAAATTTTAACGTCCTCGCGCTTGGACTCCTCTGCCGCAAAGAATTCCTTTGCCTGTCTGCCACCCGCCAAAATGCTTGCGGGGAACATAGCGATAGAGGTATTGTAATCGGTTACGGATGCGTTATAAAGTCTGCGAGCCGCCTGCAAATGCTCCTCGGCGTCACGGATACCTGCCTGAAGATCGGAAAAGATCTCGGCGCTCTTAAGCTCGGGATAGCCCTCAGCTACCGCAAAGAACTTCGCGGACATCTCACCGATCTGCTTATCGGCGTCCTGAAGCTCCTCAGCACTCATACCGCGTCTGAGCGCGATAACTTTTGTGAAAAGCTCTTCCTCGTGAGACATATATCCCTTTGCGGTGTCAAGCAGCTTTGTGAGCATATCGTATCTCTTGGTGAGTGCTACCTCGATACCCGAAAGGCACTCCGCTATCTTTATTTCTCTGCGCTTAAAGCCGTTGATGGTAGCTATCATCCATATAACGAATATGATTGCCAATACTATCAAAAAAATTAAAAACATAACAATTTTCTCCTTTTAAAAAATATATTAAAAATTTTATACTTAATTATCATCGTCAAGCTTAAGCACCGCCATAAACGCCTCGGGAGACACCTGAACGGAGCCGAGCTGACGCATCTTCTTCTTACCTTCCTTCTGCTTTTCAAGCAGCTTCTTCTTTCTGGTAATATCACCGCCGTAGCACTTGGCAAGCACGTCCTTACGCATTGCCTTTACGGTCTCACGGGCGATTATACGAGAACCGATCGCCGCCTGTATCGGCACTTCAAAGAGCTGACGCGGTATATTATCCTTGAGCTTCTCGGCAATTCGTCTTGCTCTGCCGTACGCCTTTTCCTCGTGAACTATAAAGGAAAGCGCGTCTACCTGCTCGGCGTTGAGCAGAAAATCAAGCTTGACAAGCTTACTCGGCACGTAGTCGCCAAGCTCGTAGTCAAGAGAAGCGTATCCGCGTGAACGGCTCTTAAGCGCGTCAAAGAAGTCGTAGATTATCTCATTGAGCGGCAGATCGTAATGAAGCTCGACACGGGTGGTGTCGATATATTTCATATCAATAAACGTTCCGCGTCTGTCCTGGCAAAGATCCATAAGGCCGCCAACGAACTCAGTAGGGGTGATGATATTTGCCTTGACGATCGGCTCGTACGCCACGTCTATCTCGTCTGCGGGCGGGAAGTTTGAGGGGTTATCGATACGAACCAGCTCGCCGTCTCTGCGTTTTACCTCGTAAATAACCGAGGGCGCGGTGGTTATGAGATCAAGATTGAACTCTCTCTCAAGTCGCTCCTCGATGATCTCCATGTGGAGAAGTCCGAGAAAGCCGCAACGGAAGCCAAAGCCGAGAGCGATAGAGGTCTCAGGCTCGAATACAAGCGCCGCATCGTTGAGCTGAAGCTTTTCAAGCGCGTCACGCAAGTCGCCGTACTTAGCGCCGTCCGCAGGATAAATACCCGCGTATACCATAGGCTGTACCGCCTTAAAGCCGGGGAGCGCCTCTGCCGTGGGGGTTTCGTCAAGCGTGATGGTATCACCCACCTGCGTGTCGCCCACGCTCTTGATGGACGCTGTGATATATCCAACGTCACCTGCCGAGATACACTCGGTCTTTTTAAGTCCGAACGGCGTCATATATCCTACGTCAACAACGTCAAAGGTAGCGCCGTTACTCATAAGTCTTATTTTGTCACCGCTCTTGAGTGAGCCGTCAAATACTCTTACATTTACAACAACTCCGAGGTAGCTGTCGTAATAAGAGTCAAAGATAAGCGCCTTGAGGGGTGCGTTCAGATCTCCGCTCGGCGCGGGTACGTCACGTACCACCGCCTCAAGCACCTGCTCGATATTAAGTCCCGTCTTTGCGGAAACCGCAGGACAGTCCTCGGCGGGTATGCCTATGATATCCTCGATCTCGCCGCGAACTCGCTCGATATCTGCGCTTGGAAGATCTATTTTATTGATTACGGGAACTATCTCAAGGTTTGCGTCAACTGCAAGATAGGCGTTCGCAAGCGTCTGCGCCTCTATTCCCTGCGTTGCGTCAACAACGAGCAACGCGCCGTCACAGGCGTTAAGCGAACGGGACACCTCGTAGTTAAAGTCAACGTGGCCGGGGGTATCTATGAGGTTAAACTCATATTCCTCGCCGTCATTTGCCTTATAATTGAGTCTTACGGCGGTCGCCTTGATAGTTATTCCTCTTTCCTTTTCAAGCTCCATATTGTCAAGCAATCTGTTTTCCATCTCTCGCTGAGAAACGGTCTGCGTGGCTTCAAGAATTCTGTCAGCCAACGTGGATTTGCCGTGGTCGATATGAGCAATTATTGAAAAGTTTCTGATATGCTTTTGCTTATCGGTATTAGCCATTTATTTCTCCGTATATGTTTTTTGATCTCGATCTTATTATAATCGACTATATTCCATATTATTATATAATATTTTTGCGATTTACACAATAGATTTTGCAAAAAAAGTTTTAGCGTCGATAGAGTATTTTATCAATCACCCTTCTCTGTCACCGCACATATAATTGTAGCAGAGAGCGCAAGAGCTCTTGATACTTTAAAAAAGGAGAATTTATTATGAACAACTGCCTTTGCAATCTTTTTGACAACACTAACGTTTGGCTTATAATCATCGCCCTCATTCTTATCTTCTGCTGCTGCGGTTGATAGCAGGCTGAATAAACACGGTAACCGCCGACTCGCCACGCGAGTCGGCGGTTGTTATTTGGTAAACACGAGGGCATACCTCCCATTCTCACACGACTCTGTCGTGCGAGGACTACTCATCCACCACTTCGTGGTCCCCCTTCCCTGACAAGGGAAGGCTTAATGTGACCCGTTTTGTCGTCCTATGCATTTTTATTTGTTTATATACGATTATTAATAAATCATTTAAAGCAGAAACGATACCGACAAGCCTTCCCTTGCCAGGGAAGGGGGACCGCTTGCGGTGGATGAGTAGTCCTTTGTCATAAAGTAACATTTACGTCCGAACGGACAGTCGGGGACGCCTGTCCCTACAATGTAGAAATGAATATAGCAAAATTGGTGGAGCACCCATTTTAAACACAGGTACTCCACCAATAATATTTTTATCCTTATTTTCAGGAAGCTTTTTTGCCTACTTTTTTCTCGAAAAAAGTAGGAGCTTTTTCAAAATTCTTCAACAAGTTTTTTAAACGTATTACCGCGCTCCATAAAGTTTTTAAAGGCGTCGAAGCTTGCGGACGCCGGGGTTAGAAGCACACAATCGCCCTCCCCTGCCATAGCCCTTGCTATGCTGACGGCGGTTTTGAAATCTCGGTTATATTCGACCTTGATATTCTCACCCACGCCGTTTTTCGCCTGATATTTCTCTATCTCGGCGCGTATCTTCTCGCCCGTAGCGCCCGTGAGCGACACTCCGCGGACCCCTCCGTGCTCACATATCGCTCTGGCGAGCGGCTCATACGGCAGATTTTTATCGTATCCGCCGCAAATAAGCACGAGAGACTTATCCTTCATCGCTGACAGCGCCGCCGCACTTCTTGTGGGAGAGGAATCTATTGAGCTGTTATAATAATCCACTCCGTCAATGCGCCTTACGAATTCAAGTCTGTGCTCAACCCCAAAGAACTCTCTTGCCACCTCGCCGTATATCCCGGCAGGTACGAGGTCAAGAGTCTGTCCGATGGCGGTCATATAATTCTCCACGTTATGCATACCGGGGATCTTTATGTCTTCAAGGCTCAACAGGCGTCTCTCCCCTTCTCTGTCTCCGACACAGATATATCCGTCAGACACATAGATCGCCTTTGTAGGACAAGCAGGCGTAAGATTGCCGAAAATCTGAGAATATCCCGTCTTGGAAGACGAGAAAAGTACAAGCTCCACGTCATCCCATTCCATTACCTCGCAGGCAAGTCGGAAGGTCTCGTAGCAATCGGCGTTAGTAACTACTCTCTTGGTTCTCTCGCCGATGATATTCTTCTTGGCGCGTACGTATTCCGACATATCCGTGTGCCAATCGAGGTGATTGGGGGAGACGTTGGTTATTGCCACGTATTCGGGCGAATCGCAAAGATTCATAAGCTGAAAGCTGGAAAGCTCCAGCACGGCGTTATCAGACGCGCTCATATCTTCGCACTTATCAAGCAACGGCTCGCCGATATTTCCGCCGACGTAGGTCTTGCCGCCGTCTGCCGCACCTAAAAATTTACCCGTCAGCGTGGTGGTCGTGGTCTTTCCGTCACTTCCCGTAATTCCAAACGTTCTCGCGGGCACAAGCTTTAAAAACAGCTCCATCTCCGAGGTAAGCTCAGCTCCGCTGTCGATTGCGCGCTCTATTCCCTTCTTATCGGGGCGTATTCCGGGGGAACGGAAAATAAGCTGTTCTTCAATATTTTCAAAATTACCGTCGCAAACAAAACGCACTCCGCGACTCGCAAATCGGCGTGCGTCCGCTCCCAGCTCGTCTGCGCTTTTTTTATCGTAAACCGTAACGCAAACGCCGATATCACACAGCATATCCACCAGCGGAATATTTGACACGCCGAGTCCCAGCACGGCACAGCTTCTACCTCGCACGAATTCTTTTATTAAATTTTCACGTCTCAAAGGCATACAAAAGCCCTCCGTTCTCACAGCGTTGCATTTGCAATATATATTATAGCTTGTCAGAGTCAAATATTCAAGAGAAATCCTTAAATATGTTATAAAATGTATGAAAAATTCAAAAAAAGCCAAAAAGCCCCTTTTCAAAATGGTTTTTTTATGATAAAATAATTGTGTATATGTATTTTTAAAAGTAATACCGCACTGTATTTGATAAATTAATATTTTCAAGTGGAACAATGTTTTGCCTCCCTCCGAGAGGGAGGTGGCACGCGCAAGCGTGACGGAAGGAGCCTACGCAGGTATAAAGTAATATTTACCTAAGTACACGCGCTCTCCCTCAGTCGCCTTCGGCGCCAGCTCCCTCCCGGAGGGAGCCTATATAACATCTCCATTCTACTGAACAAAAATATTTATCAAAACAATGTGACGAATTCACTTTTTTAAAACAAAGAGATAGATAAAACAAAGGATGGAATATAAATGGCAAGTAAATCCACTGCTAAGTATAATGACCAGAGTATCAAGGCGCTCAAGGGCGCGGACAGAGTAAGAAAACGCCCTGCCGTTATTTTTGGCTCGGACGGTCTTGAGGGCTGTGAGCACTCCTTTTTTGAAATACTTTCAAACTCCGTTGACGAGGCAAAAGAAGGTCACGGAAGTGAGATAAAGGTCACTGTATATAACGACCGCTCTATAAAGGTGGACGACCACGGACGCGGAGTTCCGCTTGGATACAACGAAGCCGAGGGCAGATGGAACTGGGATCTTATTTACTGTGAGCTTTACGCGGGCGGTAAGTACGACAACAACAACGGCGAGTCGGCTTACGAGTTTTCCCTCGGTCTTAACGGTCTCGGCGCGTGTGCTACTCAGTACAGCTCCGAGTTTATGGACGTTTACTCCTACGACGGCACCAACGAATACAAAATAAGCTTCCGCCGCGGTGAGCCCGTGACAGAGCTTCTCACCCGTCCTCTTGACAAAAAAGAGAGACGCACGGGAACGGTCATTCACTGGCGTCCCGATATCGAGGTATTCACCGACATAAACATTCCGCTCGACTTTTACGTAGAGACCATGCGCCGTCAGTCCGTTGTAAACGCGGGTATCAGCTTCGTGCTTGACCATCAGGGTGAGGACGGCAAATTCACAGAGCAGAAATTTTTCTACGAGAACGGTATTTCCGACTACATCTCGGAGATCGCAGGCGCGAGCAGTATTACCGCCCCCGTGCTGTGGCATCTTGAAACGCAGGGACGCGACCGTGCCGACAAGGACGAGTACAAGCTCAAGGCAGATTTTTCATTCTGCGTATCAAATACCGTAAATATGACCGAATACTACCACAACTCAAGCTTTCTTGAGTACGGCGGCTCGCCCGACAAGGCGGTAAAGGTAGCATTCGTTTACGCGCTTGACAAGTATCTCAAGACGCAGAACAAATACAACAAAAACGAATCCAAGATCACCTTCGGTGACGTTGCCGACTGTCTGTGCATAGTTATAAATAGTATGTCGACTATGACGTCCTACGAAAACCAGACCAAGAAGGCGATCAACAACAGCTTTATCTACGAGGCGATGGCAGAGTTCCTCAAGACAAATCTTGAGATATACTTCGTGGAAAATCCCACCGCCGCCGAGAGCTTTGCAAATCAGGTGCTTATCAACAAGCGTAGCCGTGAGAGAGCTGAGACCGAGCGTCTGAGCATCAAGAAAAAGCTGACGGGCACGCTGGATATTGCCAACAGAGTTGAAAAGTTTGTAAACTGCCGTTCCAAAGACCCTGCGATCAGAGAGCTTTATATAGTTGAGGGTGATTCCGCGCTGACATCCTGTAAGCTCGGCAGAAACGCCGAGTATCAGGCGATAATCCCCGTCCGCGGTAAAACGCTTAACTGTATGAAGAGCACCTACGACAAGATATTCAAGAATGAGATCATCACCGATCTGCTCCGCGTTATCGGTTGTGGTGTTGAGATCAACGGTAAGGTCAAGGGCGATCTTGCTACATTTGATATGAATCTGTTGCGCTGGTCTAAGATAATCATCTGTACCGATGCCGACGAGGACGGCTTCCAGATCCGTACTCTTCTGCTCACGCTTTTCTACCGTCTGCTCCCCACCCTTCTGAAAGAGGGCAAGGTGTTTATTGCGGAATCTCCGCTCTTTGAGATAACCGTAAAGGGCAGAAAGGACGAGGAAGAGATACTCTTTGCTTACAACGAATTTGAAAAGGCAGAGATACTCAAAAAGCTTGAGGGCAAGAAATACACGCTTCAGCGTTCAAAGGGACTTGGTGAAAACGAGCCCGATATGATGTGGCAAACCACAATGAACCCCGAAACGCGCCGTCTTATTGCGGTCACCCCCACCGACGCCGCGCTTACCGAGGAGATATTTGATACCCTGCTCGGTGACAATCTCCCCGCGAGAAAGCAGTTTATCGCAGAGCACGGCAGCGAATATATGAAGGACGCTGATATCTGATAGTTTTTTACAGAGAAAAGAGAGATTTGTTATGGAAAAGGTTGAACAAAGATTTTTAAGATACGTAAAGGTACACACAAAGAGTGACGATAATTCCGCTACGACTCCCACGACGGCGTGTCAGTTCGCGCTTGCCGATATGCTGGCGGACGAGCTTCGCGCTATGGGATGTGAGAACGTAAGACGCGACGACGTCTGCTACGTCTATGCGGAAATTCCCGCAACGGCAGGCTACGAGGACAAGCACACCCTCGGATTTATCGCTCACATGGACACCTCTCCCGACTTTTGCGGAGAGGGCGTTAACCCTCAGATAATTGAAAATTACAACGGCGAGGATCTCCCTCTCGGAAACAGCGGCAGAGTGCTCTCCAAAGCTCTCTTCCCTCACCTGCCCACCCTTGCAGGCAGAACGCTCATCACCACCGACGGCAACACCCTTCTGGGTGCGGACGACAAGGCGGGTGTCTCTGAGATAATGGCGCTTGCGGAGCGTATTATAGAGGAAAATATCCCCCACGGAAAGATAGTTATAGGATTTACTCCCGACGAAGAAGTAGGCTCGGGCGCCGATCACTTTGACGTAGAGGGCTTTGGCGCGAATTTTGCTTACACCGTTGACGGCGGTGTTGAAGGCTCCCTTGAGTATGAGAATTTCAACGCTTGCGCGGCAAAATTCGTAGTCAACGGCGTTAACGTCCACCCTGGCGCGTCAAAGAACGTCATGAAAAACTCCATGCTTGTGGCTATGGAGATAAACTCTATGCTTCCCACAGCGGATATTCCCGCGCTCACCGAGGGCTATGAGGGATTTTTCCACCTCACCGATATGAGCGGTAACGTAGAGAGAAGCGAGCTTGATTACATCGTTCGCGATCACGACGAAAATATGTTTGAGGCAAGAAAGACAATCCTTTGCCACATTGAAAAAACCATCAACGAAAAGTATGGCGAGGGTACGGTAGAGCTTACCATTCGTGAGCAGTACCGCAATATGAAGGAACAGATACTTCCCTGCATGCACCTCGTGGATACAGCGGTCGAAGCGGCAGAAAGATGCGGCGTCAAGGCGACCATCGAGGCTATCCGCGGAGGCACGGACGGCGCGCGTCTTTCCTTCATGGGTCTCCCCTGCCCCAACCTTGGAACCGCGGGCTACGCATTCCACGGCCCTTACGAGCACATCACCGTTGAGGGTATGCAAAAGCAGGTAGAAATACTTACCGAGATCGTAAAGATGTACGCACAAAAGTAAAATGAATATAAAACACAAATCGGCAGAGAATTTATTTTCTCTGCCGATTTTGTACAAATGTTACTTTATGACAAAGGACTACTCATCCACCGCAAGCGGTCCCCTCAATGTTTGCCTACGGCAAACTTGATACGTAGCAAAGCGGAGTGCTCCCGTTACAAGGGAAGGCTTGTCGGTGTCGTTTTTGCTTCAGATGATTTATTAATAATCGTATACAAACAAATAAAAATTTAGAGGACAACAAAACAGATAACATTAAGCCTTCCCTTGTCAGGGAAGGGGGACCACGAAGTGGTGGATGAGTAGTCCTTTGTTATAAAGATAATATTCATAAAACGCGGGAGGCGGCAATGTTTGCTTTTGCAAACTTGCTACGTAGTTAAAACCCCTCCCCTGCGGCAAAAATATCATAACGCTATATAAAACGGTGGAGTATCCATACCTGTTGGATACTCCACCGTTTTTATGTCTTTTATCCTTATTTACTTATTTAACAAGCGCGTACGCCTTTGTGTCGCAGATCACCGTTACGTCGGGGTGAAGCTGAAGCAAGGACGCGGGAAGATGGGGGTTGATACCACCGCAGATCATTCCGCGGATAGCCTCTGCCTTGCCCTCACCGTTGGCAAGGATAATAACCTTCTTCGCCTTAAAAATGCTTCCGATTCCCATTGTCATCGCGTGACGCGGTACGTCTGCCTCGTTCTCAAAGAAACGGGAGTTCGCATCAATGGTATCCTCGGTAAGCGCGGTAAGATGCGTGTTTGCGTGAAGCTCGTCAGCAGGCTCATTAAAGCCGATGTGGCCGTTTCTGCCGATTCCAAGCACCTGAATATCAATTCCGCCAAGCTCGTCGATGTGAGCCTCATACGCACGGCAGGACTCCTCGGGATCCTTTGCCGTTCCGTCGGGAACTGCGGTGTTCTTGGGATCAATATTTATGTGATTGAAGAGCTCGTTGTTCATAAAGTAGCGGTAGCTCTGATCGTTGTCGGGGGAGATGGGATAGTACTCGTCGAGATTTACGCTCTTTACACGCGAGAAATCAAGCTCGCCTGCGGCGTACTTTTCGGCAAGTGCCTTGTATGTGCCCTTGGGGGTGTCGCCTGTTGCAAGACCGATAACACAGTCGGGCTTGTTCTTGATAACCTCGGCAACTATTTCAGCCGCCACCTTGGACATTTCCTGATAATTTTCACAAACACAGATCTTCATAAAATAAATTTCCTTTCGAGATTTATGGAAAAAGTATAGCATATTTTTTGCCATTTGTAAATAGCAAAATAAAAAATAAGTTGACAATATCGCAACATTATGATATCATACTTTTATAGTATATAACGCTTGGAGAATAAATTATGAACTTTAAACTCAAAATAAAAAAGCTCAACCAAAACGCAACACTTCCCGTGTATTCCTCTGAATTTGCGGCAGGCGCGGATCTTTATGCATGCGAGGATAGCGACGTCACTATTCCCGCAGGAAAAACCGTGCTCGTTCACACGGGAATCGCCATGGCGATCCCCGAGGGCTACGTTGGTCTTATATTTGCCAGAAGCGGACTTGCAACAAAGCGCGGACTTGCCCCTGCAAATAAGGTCGGCGTTATCGACAGCGACTACCGTGGGGAGATTATGGTGGCGCTCCACAACCACTCAGACGAGGATAAGACCGTGGAACGCGGCGAGAGAATAGCGCAGATCGCGTTCGTTCCCTTTGTAAGCGCGAATTTTGAAGTCACCGACGAGCTCGACGAAACCGTGCGCGGCGAGGGCGGCTTTGGCTCTACGGGGACGAAATAAACGCAAAAAAAGATAAGTAACTCTTGTTCTCATAAATAATGTTAATCTAATATACCGTAGGGGCTATTCACGAATCGCCCGTGAAAACAAAACAAAGAACGGGCGATTCGTGAATCGCCCCTACAAGCAAAATTTGACAAAGATATTGCTTTTATCTTACGATTAGTGTTATAAATATATTGGGTGATTATATGGATAAAGAAAAAGATTTTCCGCAAAGAAAAAGATTGCGATTAAAAAATTTTGACTATAACACTCCCGGAGCATATTTTGTAACAGTATGCACACACAACAGAAAATGTACACTATCCCACGTCGTAGGGGCGATTCACGAATCGCCCGAAATCCAATTAACCGAATATGGCAAAATCGTGGATAGATTGATTAACACCATTCCTCTAAATTCCTCAGCAACAATAGACAGATACGTTATTATGCCGAATCATATACACCTTATTATTATGATTGCTAATAGCGAGGATTTGCGGGCGATTCGTGAATGGCCCCTACGAAGTCGATCGGTTATTTCAAAAATAATCGGATATATTAAAATGAACTCCTCGAAAGAAATCCATAAGAAATACGGAAATAATGCCGTATGGCAACGAGGATTTCATGATCACATTATTCGTAACAGACACGATTATGAAAAAATATCAAAATACATTTACGAAAATCCAATGATTTGGCAATACGATTGCTTTTATACAGAAGAATAAAGAATAATAAATAAAAATCTAACAAAGGAGTGCGATTTATGATGAAGGTGGTACGATTTTTTATATGCTTTATAATTTCATTTGGCATTGTATCTTTGAGCGGTTACGGCAATTTAATGAATGATATTTCCGACTCCTTAGCTGCTACTACATTTATTGCTACGATACTTATCATCACAATCTTTTTATCGGTACTTGTAGAAGTATATTTAAATCTCAGAAACAAAATAAATAGCCTTACCAAAAGAATAGAGGAACTTGAACAGAATAAATAAAATTCTATTTATAAAAAAACACCCGACAGATTTTTTACAATCTTTCGGGTGTTTTTTTATTCAAACTCAAATGTTTTTATTGCTTTTATTCCCGTTCCGTCGGGGAACTCGCGCACCTCGCCGAGCGCAAAGAAGCGACCGTCGGGAGTGCAAAGTCTGACACGTTCACCTACGCTATGCGCGGTGTGTATCTTCTTTTGATATATCTCGCAACCCGATCGACAAAGCTTGCAGTAGAAATCCGAGAGCTTTACAGCCGCAAGGCTATCAAAAAGCTTCTCCGTGGGTATCAATGCCGCCACTCGCTGCTCCTCGGTCATATCTCCAAGAGCTTCGAGCGTGTACGCGTCCTCGAGTCGAAAATCCCCCGCTTGCGTACGGCACAGCGTTGCCATAACGCCTCCGACACCCAGCTTTTTGCCAATATCCGCGCACAGTGTGCGTATGTAAGTTCCCGACGAGCATTTTACACGTAAAATATAATCGCACTCGCTCTCGGTAGGCGTTGCCTCAATTTCAAAAACCGTGATCGGTCGGGGCTGTCTTTCAATAACCACACCCTCTCGCGCAAGGTCACACAGCTTCTTGCCGCCAACCTTTAGCGCGCTATACATAGGTGGGATCTGCTCGCTCTCTCCGAGAAAGCTATTAACAGCCGTCTTCACCTCGTCGGCACTCGGCAGCTCTCCCTCGTAGCGCGTCAAAATCTCACCGGTAATATCCTCGGTATCAGTGGTAAGTCCAAGCCTGAGCGTTGCGACGTACTCCTTTGTATCGCTCACGAGATATTCCGCCGCCTTTGCCGCCCTGCCAACAAGCATTACAAGCACGCCCTCAGCAAGCGGATCGAGCGTTCCCGTATGCCCTACCCTTTTAGTTCCAAAGAGGCGTCTTATTTTATAAACCGCGTCGTGAGACGTGATCCCCACGGGCTTGTGAAGTATCAAAAGCCCCGACGGCTCTGCGATATTCTGTTTATCCATAAGCTGGCCTCCTTTTCGTTGTGATTTTTAAAACTTCGCCACTACCGAGCAGATCGGCTGTCCTTTGTCCGAAAAATTCTTTTCGTACTCGGTCATTACGTTGTCCGCATTCTCGGGTTCTGAATGAAGATCACGCGTCTGCCAGAGTATCTTCATTCCAAACTCCTCAAATTCCTCAAGCGAAAAATCAAACAGACCTACGTTGTCAGTTTTCAGACGCAGGATTCCGTCCTCTTTAAGCAGCTTCTTGTACATTTCAAGAAATCCTCTGTGAGTAAGTCTGCGCTTTGCGTGTCCCGATTTTGGCCACGGATCGCTGAAATTCAGATAGATGCAATCAAGTGAGTGCGGCAGTACGTTCTCGGAAAGCTCCTTGGCGTCGCTGATGATAAAGCGCAGGTTGTCTCCGCTTCTCTCCTCTGCTCTCGCCTTTGCCTTCTCAAGCGCGATACAGCAAACGTCAGCCACCTTCTCCACCGCGATAAAGTTTATCTCGGGGTGCTTTGCCGCCATTCCGCAGGCAAAATTACCCTTGCCGCAACCTATCTCCATGTGCACCGGACGAGACTCGGCAAAAACGCCGTCAAAGCCGTCCTTCAGCACCTCTATATTTTCAATTCTAAGCTCAGCACACGCCGCAATTCTCTCCGCGCCGTGCTTCTTTTTTCTCATTCTCATGATGTTTAAGTTAGGGGAAAACTTCTTGGGAAGAAGTTTTCCCCTATGACCCCTTTCAAGAACTTTAAAACCGAATTATAAATTTCTTTATAGCTCGGTTTTCTTTTGCCTACCTTTTCTTTTTCAAAAGAAAAGTAGGTGCCTACCTTTTCTTTTTTCCAAAAGAAAAGTAGGTTAAACATTGAATCTGAACAATACAATGTCTCCGTCCTTCATAACGTAGTCTTTTCCTTCGCTGCGGTAAAGACCTGCCTCGCGGACGGCGTTCATACTGCCGCACTTAACGAGATCGTCAAAAGAAACGATCTCCGCGCGGATAAATCCGCGTTCGAAGTCGCTGTGGATCTTACCTGCCGCGCCGGGCGCTTTTGTTCCCTTGGTAATAGTCCAAGCACGAACCTCCTGAGGTCCTGCCGTAAGGTAACTAATAAGTCCGAGAAGCGAATAGCTTGCCTTGATAAGACGGTCAAGACCGCTCTCGGCAATTCCGAGATCCTCAAGGAACATCTGCTTTTCCTCGCCGTCAAGCTCGGCGATCTCCGCCTCAAGCTGTGCGCAAACGGCAATGATCTGAGCGTGCTCGCGCTCTGCCTGCTCCTTAAGAGCCATATAATCAGAGTTGTCCGTGGGCTCGCCGCTCACCTCGTCTTCGCTCACGTTTGCAACGTAGATAACGGGCTTCATGGAAAGCAGAGGAGTATCGTAAAGGCACTCGCGCTCGCTCTCGTCAAGCTCTACCTCACGCGCGCACTTACCCTCGGAGAGCGCGGCGTGGAGCTTTTCAAATACGGCGAGCTCACCTGCAAGCGTCTTGTCGCCCTTCATAGCCTTCTTTGTGCGGTCAATTCTTCTCTCCACCATCTCGATGTCGGAGAAGATAAGCTCAAGATTTATGGTTTCAAGGTCACGCAAGGAATTGATGTTTCCGTCAACGTGAATGATGTTATCGTTCTTAAAGCAACGTACCACGTGAATGATGGCGTCCACCTCACGAATGTGTGACAAAAATTTGTTTCCAAGTCCCTCACCCTGAGAAGCACCCTTAACAAGTCCTGCGATATCAACGAATTCGATAACCGCGGGAGTGTACTTTTCGGGCTTGTGCATCTCGGCAAGATAATCGAGACGGGAATCGGGAACTGCAACGACGCCTACGTTAGGCTCTATCGTGCAGAAGGGATAGTTTGCGCTTTCCGCGCCTGCGCCTGTCAGCGCATTAAAAAGCGTACTTTTTCCTACGTTGGGAAGTCCTACTATACCAAGTTTCATTTTTATTCGTCCTTTTCAAAAATGTCTTTTATTTTTAACTATACTATTATACTATAAACTATCGTTTTTTTCAAGGGAGTTGCAAAATTTTCTTTTTCGTGCGTAAAGTTTTTGAATATTAGTGGCGCAAAGTATTGTAAAAGCCGCAAAAATGTGGTAAAATATTCTTAATTATTACTTTTTTGACTTTTTGGCGCGTTTGACGCACGGCGTGGGCCGCCAAAGAAATTGAAAGGGGGATACGATATGCTTTCAACTGTTTACAGCGCGGGACTTTTCGGCATCGACGGATACATAGTTACCGTTGAGTGTAACGCGCAAAACAGAATTCCCGAATTTGAGCTGGTGGGGCTTCCCGACCTTGCCGTAAAGGAAGCAAAGGAGCGTGTGCGCACCGCGTGTGAGAACAGCGGCTACCGCTTCCCTTCTCTTGAGCTTACCCTCAATCTCGCCCCTGCCGACAGACGAAAAGAAGGCTCGGCGTTTGACGTTTCAATGCTGCTCGGCATTCTTCACTGCGCGGGTGTGATAAACTACGACACAAATTTCTCGGATAAATGCTTTGTGGGAGAGCTTTCCCTCTCGGGTGACTTGCGCCCTGTACGCGGTGTGCTGTGTATGTGCGTAGCGGCACGCGACGCGGGACTTTCTGAGTTTTACGCCCCCGCAGACAACGCAGGCGAGGCGGCTGCCGTTGAAGGCATCACCGTCTATTCCGTAAAAAATATGCGCGAGCTTATAGAGCATCTCAACGGAAGATGTCGGCTCGAGCCCATGAAATGCGACACTGAGGCGTTCAGACAAGCAACGCAGACAAGCACAGCGGATTTCTCCGACGTCAAAGGACAAGCTATGGCGAAGCGCGCCATGGAAATAGCCGCGGCAGGCGGACATAACATCTTACTTATAGGTCCTCCCGGTACGGGAAAATCCATGCTTGCAAAGCGTCTGCCCACGATTTTGCCGCCGCTTACCTTTGAGGAAGCGATAGAGACTACAAAAATACACTCGGTCGCGGGAACGCTTACCGACGGCGTTTCGCTGATAACAAAGCGTCCGTTCCGTTCACCTCACCACACCATGAGCGCGGTCAGCCTCGTTGGTGGCGGTGTAAATCCCCTTCCCGGCGAGGTATCCCTTGCCAACAACGGCGTGCTTTTCCTTGACGAGCTGCCCGAGTTTCCCAAGGTGGTCACGGACTCTCTCCGTCAGCCGCTTGAGGACAGAAAGATAACCATCACCCGAGCAAACGGCAGAGTTACATACCCCTGCTCGTTTATGCTGGTTGGCGCGATGAACCCTTGCAGATGCGGCTATTTCGGTCACCCGACGAAGCCCTGCACCTGCTCACCCCACGACGTAAAGCGATACATTTCAAAAATAAGCGGTCCTATGCTTGACCGAATAGATATTCAGATAGAGCTGCCCTCGCTCTCCTACGACGAGCTGAATGCAGACACGCGCAGATCCGAAACCTCTGCCGAGATACGCGAACGCGTAATGCGCGCGAGAAAATTTGCCGCCGAGCGAATGGTGGGAGAGAGCGGTATCTTCTGCAACGCTCAGCTTGACTCAGCGCAGATCCGCAAATATTGCACGCTCGACGCGGCAGCGTCCGCGGTACTCAAGGCGGCTTACGAAAAAATGGGTATGTCCGCGCGAGGCTACGACAGAATCTTGCGCGTGGCGCGTACTATTGCTGATCTTGATGCGTGCGACACCATCGGCGCCAAGCACATCGCCGAGGCTATACAGTACCGCAGTCTTGATAAAAAATATTGGGCGTGATCTACACAATAATCACTCCGTAATTTGTAGGGACAGGCGTCCAACGTTTGCCCCACCCGACTCCGTGGGCGAGGACTACTCATCCACCGCAAGCGGTCCCCCTTCCCTGACAAGGGAAGGCTTGTCGGTATCGTTTGTGCTTTAGTTAATTTATTAATAATCGTGTATAAACAAATAAAAATACAGAGAACAGCAAAACGGCTACATTAAGCCTTCCCTTGTCAGGGAAGGTGGCACGGCAAGCTTAAAGCGAAGCCGTGACGGAAGAGTAGTTTTTAACACAAAGTAACACTCTTTTTTGATTACGTCTTTTTTACAAAAAAGCGTTAAAAGAATTCCGACGTCTGCGGACGGCGATTCAGGGTGCCGCCCTGAAAACCCGCAAGCTTTTTTGAAAAAAGCTTGATCAAAAACTTTTAAACTTTAACGTTAAAAATCTTAAGAAATTGAGAGGTAAATATGTCAGAAAACAAACGAAAAGAACAGCTGAAGCAGTTGATAATATCGCTATGCTCGGTATCATCTGTTTCGGGATTTGAAAAAAGAGCCTCAGAAAAGGTAAAAGAGCTTTGCTCCGAGGGCTTTGACGAGTTTTACTCAGACTCCGTCGGAAACTGCACGCTCGTAAAGCGTTGCGGCAGAGAAAACGCTCCCCGCGTGCTTGTTGACGCCCATCTCGATGAGGTCGGTATGATAGTCAGCGGCATTTGCGACGGCGGTTTTCTCCGCGTTACCAACATGGGTGGCATCGACGTCAGCATTTTGCAGGCGGCAGACGTTATGATATACGGCAACGAGATCTTGCGCGGTGTTATCGGCTCGACTCCCCCTCACCTCAAAAAGAGTGACGACCTTCCGAAGCCAAATGAGCTTCTTGTTGACGTGGGACTTCCCAAGGAAAAGCTCGAGGAGCTCGTGCCCCTCGGCACTCCCGTAGGCTTTGCCCCCGTTTACACCGAGCTTCTCGGCGAAAAGCTATGCGGCAAGGCGTTTGACGACAAGGCTTGCGGAGCTTGCGCGGTATTTGCCGTTGCCAATACTCCCCGTGAAAATCTTGCCGCGGACGTTTACGTAACGCTCTCCGCGATGGAAGAAACAAACCGCCTCGGCGGCGTAAGTGCCAGCACCTTTGCGATAGATCCCGATTACGCCATGACCATTGACGTGGGATTTGCCCGCACCCCCGGCACCAAGGATCTTGAGACGTCCAAGATGGGCGAGGGTATTTCCATCACCGCAAGCGCGTCCACCCACAGAGGACTGACCGAGCTTTGCGAAAAACTTTGCGACAAGCACGAGATCCCCTACACAGTTCTCGCCTCCCCCATGGGCACGGGAACCAACGCAACCTCAGTAAACCTCGTAGGTCTCGGAATTCCCGTAGTTGACGTAGGACTCCCCTTGGCAAGCATGCACACCTACGTTGAGGTCATATCACTGACCGACGCGCTGACGCTTTGCGATCTCGTGAGCCGGTTTATATGCGACAAGGATATTGCAGCTAAAATGACACAGAGAGAGGAGATAGAATTATGACAAGTTCCTCACTTATAAAAAGACTTTGTGACCTTCCCGGCCCGTCGGGACGCGAGGAAGCGGTTGCAGAAGAGATAAAGCGGGAGATCGCCCCCATAGGCGCTGACACCATCACCGACAGAATGGGCAACGTAATTGCCGTTATGCGTTTTTCTGCCGATAACGACTCTCCCCGCAAGAAAATTATGATCTCGGCTCACATGGACGAGGTCGGATTTATGATAACCGAGGTACGTGCAGACGGAACTCTCGGGATCTCAAACGTAGGCGGCATCAGCGACGCCGTGCTTTCGGGCAGACGCGTCAAGCTGATGGGCAAGCAGGGGCTTATCAACGGCGTTATCGCCTCCAAGGCTATACACCTCAAAGAAAAGGAAGAGCGTGAAAAAGCCCCCAAGATCGACAGACTCTATATCGACATCGGAGCTAAGGACGCCGACGAGGCGTCTGAACACGCATTCGTTGGAGCTTACGCCGTATTTGACTCGGAATATTACGAGTTTGGCGAGGATCTCGTCAAGGCAAAGGCGCTTGACGACAGAATGGGATGTGCGGCAATGATAGAGATGATGAGATCCCTTAAGGAAAATCCCATATCCGCAAATCTTGATGTTTGCTTCTGCTTTACGGTACGCGAGGAGATAGGTCTTTCAGGCGCTAAGGCGGCGGCTTACCGCATTCGCCCCGATCTTGCCATCGTACTTGAGACCACCGCTATCGCAGACCTTCCCGACGTTGCCGAGAAGGAACGCGTGGGCGACGTAGGAAAGGGTGTCGTGGTATCCGTTATGGACCGCTCCACCATCTATCCCAAGGAGATCGTAACTGCCGCGCTTGACATCGCAAAGCGCGAAAATATCGCGGCGCAGGTCAAGAGATACGTCAGCGGCGGTAACGACGCGGGCACTATCCACAAGACCGCGGACGGCATCAAGACGCTTGCGCTTTCCGTTCCCACAAGATACCTGCACTCCCCCGCTTGCGTGGCAAGCATGAACGATTATAAATCACAAAAACAGCTCTGCGAGGCGATCGTACGTTCCCTTGCGGATTCGGAGGTAATATGAAGCTTTATAACACTGTTAAAGAACTCTGCCTCTGCCCCTCTATCTCGGGCAGAGAACAAAAAATAGCCGAGCTTCTCGCAAAGCGAGTTGCTCCCTTCTGTGACGAGGTACGCACTGACGCCCTCGGCAACCTTATAGCTCTCAAAAAGGGCAACGGCAAGAACGCAAAGAAAATAATGCTTGCCGCTCACATGGACGAGATCGGCTTCCTTGCAACCTTTATCGAGGACTCCGGCATGATCCGCGTGGCAAACGTAGGAGGCATCAACTTTGTAGCGTCCTCTTTCTCCAAGGTCGTTTCCGAGAACGGCGTAAAGGGCGTTCTCGTTCCCGATTCCAAGACCAAGGCGGCTGACTACAAGAGCGACGTATTCTACGTTGACATCGGCGCAAAAACCAAAAAGCAGGCAGAGGCGCGTGTAAAGATAGGCGACTTCTTTGTTGCCGCTCCCTCTCTTGAAAAGCTTATGGGCAACAGAATCGCAGGCAGACCGCTTGACGACAGAATAGGCTGTGCGATCCTTCTTGGAATTGCCGAGAAGATAGCCGAGCTCGGAGCTGACCACGACGTATATTACGTATTCTCCGTTCAGGAGGAGGTAGGCTGTCGCGGTGCGCTTCCTGCGGCATTCTCCATCGCACCCGACTACGCGCTTTGCTTTGACGTAACAGGCACGGGTGACACCCCTGCGGCAACTCCTATGGCGTGCAGTCTCGGCGGCGGCGCGGCTATCAAGATCAAGGACGCATCCGTCATCTGTAACGAGGGTGTCGTTAAAAAGCTCACCGAGCTTGCAAAGGCAAACGGCATCAAGCACCAGAAGGAAATACTCCTCTACGGTGGCACGGACACCTCTGCTATGCAGCTTGCGGGATCCGGTGCGGCGGCAGGCGCGCTCTCCATTCCCTCAAGATACATTCACTCGGGTGTTGAGGTCTGCGACCTTGACGACGTTCAGTGCTGTATAGATCTTGCGGTTGCGTTTATTCGCGACGACCTTAGCAATATCTGAGAGGGCGGTAGCAAGAGATGCACATTTCTCAAAAAGCACAGTCTCTTGCAAGAGAAGCCGAGCAAAAGCTTGGCGACATCTTTGCAGAGATAGACAGAATATCCTTTGAAAACACAAAGAAAATAATGGACTGCTTCAAAAAACACCGCGTCAGCGACGCGGTGTTCGCGGGCAGCAGCGGATACGGCTACGGCGACCGCGGACGAGAGCTGCTGGACGAGATCTGGGCGGACGTTATGGATGCGGAAGCGGCGTTCGTACGCCACAGCATCGTAAACGGAACTCAGGCGCTCACCATCGGACTTTTCGGACTTCTTCGCCCCGGCGATATACTTTTCTCTATCGCAGGCAAGCCATACGACACGCTTGACGAGGTCATAGGAAACGTGGGTGAGGCAGGCAACGGCTCGCTCCGCGATTTCGGCGTGGAATACAGACAGTCGGATCTCGATAAGGACGGTAACTTTGACCGCGACCGCATTCGCGAGGTTCTCGAGAACGAGGGAGATCGCATCAAAGTCGTATTTATTCAGCGTTCCAAGGGATATCTTAACAGAAAAACGTTATGCGTTGACGAGATCGGGGATATAATAAGCTTTGTAAAGGCAATAAAGCCCGATTGCTACGTCGTTGTAGATAACTGCTACGGTGAGTTCACCGAAACGCGTGAGCCCACCGCCGTCGGCGCTGATATGATAATAGGCTCGCTCATCAAAAACCCCGGTGGCGGAATGGCAGAAACGGGCGGATATATCGCAGGTACGGCAAGAGCAGTTGAGCTTGCGTCCTACCGTCTGACGTCCGTCGGCTGCGGACTTGAGGTGGGCGCGACTCTCGGGCAGAACAAGAGTCTTTACAAGGGACTTTTCTACGCCCCCCACACCACCGCTCAGGCAATAAAGACCGCGCATCTCGCGGCGTATATGTTTGGCGAGGACGGACTCGGCTTTGAGGTAGAGCCTCATTGGAGTCAGCCGAGATACGACATAATCCAGTCGGTGATCACCCACGATCCCGACGCGCTCTGCGCTATCTGCCGCGGCATTCAGGCAGGCTCACCCATCGACTCGCACGTAACCCCCGAGCCTTGGGAAATGCCGGGGTACACCGACAAGGTAATTATGGCGGCAGGAGCGTTTACGCAAGGCTCATCCATAGAGCTCTCGGCAGACGGCCCTCTGCGCCCCCCGTATACCGCTTATCTTCAGGGCGGACTCACTTACGAAAGCGGTAAGATCGGAATAATCTCTGCCGTAGAGGAAGTTCTCAGAACGAGAGAAAACTGAAATTTACGGTATTTTTAAATCATACTCGCAAGTTTACAAACAATCCCTCAGTCAGCTCCGCTGACAGCTCCCTTTACACAAGGGAGCCTTTTACGCAGTAGATTCTTATGCGAAAAAATATTAATTTTTTTGATATGTCTAATTCAAAGTATACTTAATACTATCACTTTATAAAAAAGTTTTATTTTTAGCCACTCAATAACAAGGCTCCCTTGTGTAAAGGGAGCTCCGCCAAAGGCGGTGAGGGATTGTCAAAAATATTCAACTAAATTTTTCATAAAAACAGATACATATTCAAACACGAAAAAGAGGTAGCTATGCTTTTTTCTTCACTTGAATTTTTGTATCTGTTTTTTCCTTTGTGCGTCCTTGCTTATTTCACCGCGCCAAGACGGGCAAAAAACGCCGTGCTGCTTGCGGCAAGTCTTTTGTTTTACGCCCTGCCTGAGCCGAAGCTTTTGCCGCTTTTGGTGGCGGTATCTCTTGCGGATTTTTTGTTCGGAATGGGAATTTACAAGCTGCTCTCGCGCCACGACAGCCGAGGGGCAAACGCTCTTCTCGCGCTTGCGGTAGCCTTTAACGCAGGCGTGCTTTTCATATTCAAATATCTCGATCCGACGTTGTCTTTGTTTGGCATAAAGCCGCTCGGGATAACGCTTCCCACGGGCATTTCCTTCTACGTTTTTCAAGCGCTTTCCTACGTTATAGACGTGCGTCGGGGTGCGGCAAAAAAGCAAAAAAGCTTTGCCAAATTCCTCACCTACGTCACGCTTTTTCCTCAGCTTGTGGCAGGGCCGATCGTACGGTACTGCGAGATCGACGGCTATCTCACGGATCGCCGCCACTCGCTCGCGCTCTCCGCCGACGGCGTGCGGCTGTTTTTGGTGGGGCTTGCCAAAAAAGTTCTGCTTGCCGATCTCGCCGCGGGGGAATGGTCGCGCCTTATGACGCTCAGAGAGACTTTCCCCACCGCGCTCAGCGCCTCACTTGTCCTGATTTTCTTTTCGTTTCAGATATATTTTGACTTCTCGGGTTACTCCGATATGGCGCGAGGACTTGGCAAGATCTTTGGGTTTGAGTTCCCGATAAACTTCAATTACCCCTATACCTCGTCGAGTGTGAGCGAGTTCTGGCGGCGGTGGCATATCACGCTTTCCACGTATTTTCGAGAGTACGTTTACTTCTCGCTCGGCGGTAGCAGACGTGGCAAAAGACGAATGTATCTCGCGCTTTTTGCGGTATGGTCGCTGACGGGTATATGGCACGGTGCGTCGCTCAATTTTCTCGCGTGGGGGTTATATTTTTTCCTGCTTTTATGCGCCGAAAAGACGTTTTTGCTGAAAATTCTAAGAAAAGCACCAAGTGCCGTTTGCAGAGCTTACACGCTGTCGGCGGTGGCGTTCGGGTGGCTGATATTTTGCTGTGACGGGCAGACGCTGACGCTCACCGACGGAATCTCCTTGCTGGGAGAAATGCTTTGCATAAACACGCCGATCGTCTCGAACGACGCTCTTTTTGAACTGTTCCGCAATCTGCCGTTGATATTTATTATGGCGGTCGGCTGTACGCC
The DNA here is from genome assembly GCA_045127215.1 of Eubacteriales bacterium. Classification (GTDB taxonomy): domain Bacteria; phylum Bacillota; class Clostridia; order Oscillospirales; family CAG-272; genus HGM12713. The sequence goes on from JBGVPV010000023.1 coordinate 28,624, forward strand.
CGTGCCGCGCATATTATTCAACAAATTCTGCGAGAAAAAAGCCGCCTTGGCGTACCCCGTACGTGCCGTCCTGTGCGTCGCCATTCTCCTGCTCTGCACATGCTTCCTTGCAACCTCAACCTATAAACCGTTTTTGTATTTCAGGTTTTGACCTACTTTTTTCGAGAAAAAAGTAGGCAAAAAAGCTTCCCCGCTTTTTCGAGAAAAAGCTTGGCAAAAAGCTTCCTAAAAATAAGGATTAAAATATTGTTGGTGGAGTATCCGTGTTGGTTATAGTTACTCTACCAAATTTGTTATATCTATATCCGAATCGTAGGGACAGGCGTCCTCGACTGTCCGTCTTGTAACAAAGTAACATTTACACCTCAAACAGACAGTCGAGGACGCCTGTCCCTACATTTTTTAAACGAAAATCGAATTTTAATGAATTACCCATGTGGCATATAATATTGATCTACCGTAGGGGAGGATATTATCCTCCCGCCGCCACGCGTTGTCATCCTCGAACAAGGCGTTTTCTCTCGGGATTCTTCGCTTCGCTCGAGAATGACGGCGAGAGAAAACGCCGCCGTGAAGGATCTCACGTGGCGCAAATATTACTTTGTGATGGGAATGGGGCGTCGAGGACGTCGCCCCCTACAACATACAACATTATTTATCCGTAGGGGCGACCATTGGTCGCCCGTTATTGTGCAAATGTTACTTTGTGACAAAGAACTACTCATCCACCGCAAGCGGTCCCCCTTCCCTGACAAGGGAAGGCTTGTCGATGTCGTTTGTGCTTCAGATGATTTATAAATAATCTTATACAAACAAATAAAAATGCATAGGACGACAAAACGGGTCACATTAAGCC
>JBGVPV010000024.1:0-62837 GCA_045127215.1 Eubacteriales bacterium
TACGTCCTTGCGACTCAGTCTCGGGAACTCTTTGTACGCGGTGAACTCCGCTCTCGAACTTGAAGCGTGAGTACGCGCCTTCGCCTTCGATCATAAAGGTTATCTCGCGAAAACCTCCAAGCTCGGTCTCGTTCGCATTCATAAGAGAGGTCTTGAAGCCTGCGCTTTCTGCGTACATGGAGTACATTCTGTAAAGCACTCCCGCGAACAGCGCGGCTTCCTCGCCTCCGGCTCCCGCGCGTATCTCAACCATAACGTTCTTGCCGTCATTTTCATCGCGGGGAAGCAAAAGTATCTTGAGCTCCTCCGTGAGTACTTCCATGCGGTCACGCGTCTCCTTTATCTCTTCGGAGATAAGCTCCTTGAGGTCGGGATCGGGAGCGTCGTCAAGCATAGTCTTGGCGTCCTCGTGCATCTGCGAGGTTTTTACGAACTCCCGATATTTTTCAATAACGGGAGTCAGCGTCTTATAATCCTTCATCAGAGATGCGTACCGTGACTGATCGGAAAATACCTCGGGAGTTGCAAGCTCTTCTTCAATTGCTATATAACGTTTTTCAGCGTCTTTGAGTTTTTCTTGCATTGATTATTTCTCCGAGGAAAAGAATCAATATTTGTAGAAAGCGCGGATAGCGCGGTAGGTCTCGTAAACGTCAACCTTGGAAACTACTTCGCAAGGGGCGTGCATGGAGATCACGGGAACACCGAGGTCGATGGTCTCGATATTGTGCTTGGAGATGTACTTTGCAACAGTTCCGCCACCGCCGCAGTCAACCTTACCGAGCTCGCCTGCCTGCCATACGATGTTGTCGCGAGCGAGAATGCCGCGGAGCCAACCAATGTATTCAGCGTTTGCATCGTTAGTACCTGCCTTACCGCCGTGACCTGTGAACTTTGTAAATACAGCACCGCAGGAAAGGAGGGGAGTGTTGGACTTTTCAAATACCTCGGGGAAATTGGGGTCGTAAGCCGCGGACACGTCAGCGGAGAGGCACTTGGAGTTAGCCTTGACAATTGCCGCGTTGCCGCCGAGATTGCTTGCAATCTCACCGATAAGGTCGAGCATAAGCTCGCACTGCATACCCGTAGGTCCGTCACTGCCGGTCTCTTCCTTGTCAGCGAGGATACACATAAGAGTGTGCTCGGAGTCCGCGGAGTCAACGATAGCCGTAAGCGCGGGATAAGCGCAAACGCGGTCGTCGTGACCGTACGCGCCGATAAGAGAACGGTCAAAACCAACGTCTCTTGCCTTAAGTGCGGGAACTACGCAAAGCTCAGCGGAGAGGAAGTCCTCCTCGGTGATGCCGTACTTTTCGTTGAGTGCGTTAAGAACGCCGAGAGTGATGGAATTGTCCTCACCGTAGGGCTTGCTGCCAACGAGAATGTTGAGCTGTTCACCCTTGATTCCCTGGCTGAGAGGAAGCTTGCTTTGTTCTGCTCCGAGGTGGGGAAGAAGATCGTTGATATAGAACTGAGGATCGTTGTCGTCCTCACCGATATTTACGTCGATAACTCTGCCGTCAGCAAGTGCGATAACGCCGTGGAGGGCAAGGGGAGTTGCAACCCACTGATACTTGCGGATACCGCCGTAGTAGTGAGTCTTGAAGAAAGCCATTCCGCTCTCCTCGTAGAGAGGGCACTGCTTGAGGTCGATTCTGGGGGAGTCGATGTGAGCGGCGGTAATTCTGATACCGTTGTTGATGTGCTCGCTGCCTATGGAGAAAACGAAGAGGTTTTTGCCTCTGTTGTTATAGTAAAGCTTGTCGCCTGCCTTGATCTCGTCACCAAGGTGATACTCGCGGTATCCGCCTGCCTCGGCAATTGCGATAGCGGCGTTTACGGACTCGCGCTCGGTCTTGCCGTCGTCAAGGAACTTCATATAGCCAACGGCATATTCGTACGCCGCCTTGACTATTTCTTCACTTGCTTTTTCATAAACTGTTTTTTTCTTGTAAGTAAGCTCTGTGTTGGACATTTTTTGTTTCTCCTTTTTATGTGTAATTCTTTTTATTTTTCAAATAACGTGCGGTAAATACCGATCTCGTTGTTTACCTTTTTTACGTAGTTTTCTGTCTCGGCGATGGGAATGGTGTGAAGCGTCTTGCCGTCACTCGAATATCTCTCGTCTTCAAGCCATTTTGATACCTTGCCCTCGCCTGCGTTGTAGGCGGCAAGTACCGTGTTCCAGTCACCGAATTTATCTTTGAGGTATCGCAGATAATACGTGCCGTAGCGTATGTTGACCTCAGGGTCGTAAAGTGATACGGTCGGAAGATTTTCACCGAGATGATAGTCGCCTGTCAGCCATTCAAACGTGGCGGGCATCATCTGCATAAGCCCCATAGCACCGACGGGGGAGGTGACACCCGCGCGAAAACCGCTTTCGACTTTTATGATTGAGAATATTATCTCCTCGGGAATATCGTACTCGGCAGAGTATTTTTCGATGCAGGACTGATATTTATACGGAAGCGCGAAGCGATCGTAAAGATCCCAGCCGAGACCTATAAGTATGCCTGTGACAAGCGCGATGGCGATTATCGAGATAAATACCACAGCGCGTTTTGTTTTTATCTTCATCGTATGGCGTTCTCCTTGAAAGCTCAGATTCCAATTGCCTCTCGGGCGCTCTTTAACAATTGCTCGGCGTCGCCCTCATCGTAGAGAAAGGCGTCTGACGCGGCGCGGTAGAAATCGTCACCCTTTTGTCCGCAGACGCGTGCTCTTGCACGTGACTCCTCAATTCCGTCGCGCTTTATTATGCGCTCAATACGTACGTCCTCGGGCGCACTTATGGAAAGCACGAAATCACACTCCTCGGCAAAGCCCGATTCGATAAGCGTCGGCGCATCAATAATTACAGCCTCGCAGCCTTTTTGGTCAAGCTCGCGTATGACAGTGCGCATTCTTTCGATAACGATAGGAAGAACGGTGGCGTTAAGACGCTCAAGAGCGTCAGGGTCTGAAAAAACCTGAGCGGCAAGCGCGCGTCTGTCAAGCTCGCCGTTGGGTGTGAATATTTTGTCACCAAACTCACCCCTGATAGCGTCAAGGCACTCGGAAGGGGGTATCAGCATTGAGTGATAGAGCTTATCAGCGTCTATCGTACCGTAGCCAAGCTTTGCAAAGCCCCCAGTAACGGTGGATTTTCCCGCGCCCGTCGGGCCGGTAATTCCTATAATTCTCATAAGCCTTCTCCTTCCGTCAGTATATAACTATACATTATAATATTATAACGCATTTTCTCGCTTTTTTCAATAGTTATTTGTAATTTTGTAGTATTATTATTAAATATATTCTTATAAATTTAAATATATTTAAAGTAAGTGTTGAAAAAGCGAAAGAAAAATAGTATAATATACCTACAAAGAATAAAATGCGGAGGTACGCTGTGAAATACAAGACTATACTTTTTGATGCAGACGGTACGTTGCTTGACTTTGAGCGAAGTGAGAAGGAAGCACTTTACGACGCTATGCGTATGCACGGAATTGAACCGAGTGAAGAAAAAAGAGTTATATATAGTGAGATAAACAAATCTCTCTGGCAGATGCTTGAGAGGGGCGAGATAGAGAAGCAGGTGTTGCTTTACCGACGCTTCGAGCTTTTCCTTGAAGCTATCGGGCTTGAGAGAGACGGAAGAAAAATGGCGGACGATTATATGAATTCGCTGTCCACTAAGGGATATCTGCTTGACGGAGCGGATGCGCTTTGTGAGTATCTTTCAAAGAGAGCAAAGCTTTATATAGTTACCAACGGCGTGGAGTTTATACAAAAAGGACGCTGGGCAAGATGTGATACCCGAAAGTATTTTGAGGACTTTTTTATCTCAGGCGTTATCGGTGCTGAAAAGCCGAAGCCTGAATATTTTGAATACGTAAGCGCGCATATAGACGGCTTTGAAAAGGAGAGCACGCTGATCGTCGGCGACTCACTTACCTCTGATATACGCGGCGGCATAAATTACGGAATAGATACCTGCTGGTATAACCCCGCAGGAAAAGCCGTACCTTCAGATATGGATATTACCTGCGTTGCCCACAGCTTTGCAGACGTTGAAAAATTTATTCTCGGAGAGTAATATATGGATCCTTGTATAGCCTGTGAGTCGCTTGATCGGCTGGGCATTGAATATAAAAAAGAATATGATCTGTCTGGAGCATCAACCTTCCGCATAGGTGGCAGGTGTCTATTGGCAGTGTTCCCGAAAAGCGTCTTTCAGCTTACCTTTGCGATCAGCACGCTCGATTATGAGAGTATTCCGTTCTGCATTCTCGGCAGAGGCTCCAACACGCTCATCTTTGACGGCTACGTGGAGAAGGCAATTATATTTACCTCGGGGCTTGATAGAGCTACGGTGAGAGGTGATACCGTTATAAGTGATGCCGGTGTGTCGCTTGCAAAGCTTTCAAGTCTTGCCGCAAACGCAGGACTTTCGGGGCTTGAATTTGCCTCCGGAATACCGGGAAGCGTTGGCGGCGCGCTCTTTATGAATGCAGGTGCGCACGGCGCGGCGATGGCAGACGTCGTTGTAAGCAGCCTTGCATATGACAGAGAAAGCCGTGAGGTGCTGCACATTACGGATCACGGATTTGGTTACAGAAAAAGCGTTTATATGGAGAATAAAAACCTCGTTTGCCTTGGCGCAACGCTTCGCTTGACTGCCGGGAATCGCGATGATATAAAGCATAAAATCAAAGAGCTTCTTGCTCAAAGGCGAGAGAAGCAACCGCTTGAATTTGCGAGCGCGGGAAGCTATTTTAAGCGTCCTGAGGGTGATTTTGCAGGCAGACTTATTGACGTTTGCGGACTTAAAGGCTACTCCGTCGGCGGAGCGTGTGTTTCGCAAAAGCACGCGGGATTTGTGGTAAATCAAGGAAACGCCACCTTTGACGACGTCATACGTCTTGAGGAGCATATTGTAAAGACGGTATACGAGCAGACGGGCGTTAAACTTCAGAGAGAAGTGGAGATAATCAGATAAATTTTTTGAGAATGGAGGACTCTTATGTCATTTACGCAGAGTGTGGCAGATGAGCTCAGAGTTATACGTTGGCACAAGACCTGCTGTAAAAAAGCGGCGCTTTGCGGACTCCTTTTCGGCGCGCAAAGGCTTGAAGGGGAAAAAGCGTACGTTGCCACCTTCAATTCGGATATTGAAGCCGTTCGCGCGACCGAGCTTATAGACGCGGGATTTTCCACGGGAGAGAAGACGGCAGTTGTTACCGCGGCTAACGGGGGACACCGAGTTTATAAAGTGAACTTCTCGTCAAGGGCGCTGACGGGTGTTATTTTCGATCTTGACAGCGCAAAAAAGAGAACTGTCGCAGAGTCTGTGGGATTTCGCTGTCCTGAGTGCGAAACGGCGTTTTTGGCAGGGGTCTTTCTTGCGCTTGCAACGGTCAGCCGCCCCAAAAGCGGATATCACATGGAGATCAAGCTTCCCACAAAGGAAAGAGCCGACGCGCTTGCCGCTTTGCTTGAGGAGTGCATATCACGCCCCTCGGTAAGTCAGCGTCAGAATAAATGGGGAGTTTATTATAAGAGCAACGCAAAGATCGCGGACGTCTTGTATTTTATAGGAGCGCACGCATCGAGCTTTGAGGTGGCAAATATAGCGGTGGAGAGGGATATCGTCAATCGCGAAAACCGTGCCACTAACTGTGTTACGAGTAACATAAGCCGTTCGGTATCCGCGTCAGTAAAACACGTTGAAGCCGTGCGATATCTTATTTCCAAAAATAAAATGCACTTGCTTGGCGAAGAGCTTGAATATACGGCGAAGCTGAGAGCTGAAAACCAAGACGCATCGCTCTCGGAGCTTGCGCGTATGCACGTGCCCCCCATATCAAAATCGGGACTGAATTCCCGACTTTCACGTATTTTGTCCGTTGTGGACGAGGTGCGTGAGGAAAGCGGAGATTAGAATTTTATAATCTTTATTCCTTCGACATAATTTTCTTGAAAAACGCCCTACCATGATGATATAATGGTAGGGCTATTTTAAAGAAAATGACGTGAAAAGCGAGGGAAGTGGGGTATGAGATCAAAAAAGAAAATGCTTGCGGACTCGGCATATAGCGTCTCGGGGCTTGTTTTTATGAACGCCGTGCTGCAGCTCGCGGTATATCCCATTTGGGAAAGACGGCTTGGCGTAGAGACGCTTGGCGATATACTCTATCTGATATCGCTTATGAGTGTTTTTGCCGTGTCAATGGGCGTGAGCGTAGGGTATGCGCGAATGAGAAAAAGTGTGAGCGCCAAAACGCGTAACACGCCGTATATGGTTATTCTTGCCTGCGCCTCACTCGTCTCCCTGGACGTAGCATTTCTCGTATCAATGCTTGGCGGAGTCGAGCTCGACCTTGCCGAAACTTTTTTGCTCGGACTTCTTATGTGCGCGACGATGTGGCGTTATTACGCCGACGTAGAGTATAAGCTGTATCTCAACTATAAAAGATTTTTTATATATTACTCGCTTATCGGCGTGGGATATCTTGTGGGATTGCTGCTGTTTTATATCACGGAGCTGTGGCTGCTTGCCTTACTTACGGGGGAGCTGTTCGGACTTTTGTACGTCTTGCTTCGAGGCAGGATATTTATAATTGACGACGAGCCGTTCACCCCCGAGCTCGACTTTGCCGCAAAGCTCTCGCTTACGTTTTTCGGCGCGGAGGTGCTGTCCACATTTATTTTCAACGCCGACAGAATAATCCTTCGCTCACTCATCGGATCTGAAGCCGTAGCGGATTATTACGTGGCGTCACTTTTCGGCAAGACCGCGGCGCTTCTGACTGTACCGCTGAGTGGGGTAGTGATAGGGTATCTTGCAAAATATAAAGGCGTTTTGTCTCACAAGCTGATGAATATGATAACCGCAGGCGCGGGGATAGGCATATTCCTTGGAAGTGCGGCGTGTACCGTCGCGTCAAATATTTTTATTCCGATCATATATCCCGATAGACTTGACGCGGTCAAGGCTTATTTCGTGAGTGCAAATCTCTCTCAGATACTTTACTTCGCATCAAACCTCATAACCGTGATACTCTTGCGGTTCGCGCGCTCCAAATATCAGCTCTACGTCAACGCCGCGTACGCTGTGGCTTTCGTGCTGATATGTATCCCGTGTGCCATTTTCGGCGGCTTGCGTGCCTTTTGCATAGGACTTGCGCTGACTTGCCTTATAAGATTTCTATTCGCGGCAGGACTCGGCTATTATACGGTATTTTTCAGGAGAAAAATTGCCTGATTTCAATTACAAAAACAAAAAAGCAGTTGCCCTTAGGCTACTTCTCATAAGGATGTTTGTATTTTGTAGGGGCGATTCACGAATCGCCCGCTGAAATACGCAAAACAAAAATGGGCGATTCATGAATCGCCCCTACGGATACACATATAAATATCGGCAGAGGACTTGTTTTCTCTGCTGATTTGTGATATAATGGAGCTAACGAAAAGCCTCCCTCCGAGAGGGAGGGGGACCGCGTTAGCGGTGGAAGGAGCCTGTGTGACTTTAGACTTAGATTTAACTTCATTGTAGCGCACTCTCCCTCAGTCAGCTTCGCTGACAGCTCCCTCCCGGAGGGAGCCTTTGGATACGTGCAACCTTAGGGGTATGGGCTTCGGGCGATAAAGCAGAACGATAAATAACAAATTCGTTGAACGGAGGTAGTAAAGTGAAATCGGCAAAAATCGTCGGCATTATTTTTGCTGTATGCGGGATTTTATTTGCAATCCTCGGAACAGTTGCAGGCATTGTTCACTTGATGGAAAAAGATGATTGTAAATATGCAACAGCTTACATTGTCAAAATCGATGAGAAAAAACAGGAGATCCCGAATTTCCTATCGAACATACAACATATGTTGAGTTTGATATAAATGAAAATCGAATTACAACTAAATTGAATACGTACAATTCAAGTTTCTATATTGGAAAAGAAATTGAAGTGTACTACTTTGAAAACGATTTGCAGACGGTATATGAAAATGGGAGTGAAGCTCTTTTCATAGTTTATGCATTAGGTGGAGTGGTATTTGCGGCAATAGGGTTGCTGTTAATAATCAAAAATAAACATTCAAAGCAAGAGTAATATTTGTTTCATACATAATAAGTAAGCCCCGACAGACTTTCAATCTGTCGGGGCTAATTATTTGTTTACTGCGAATCAAATTCACAACATAGTCGCAAATCTAATTATGATTTCTCCGCTAATTTTACACGCCCTTCGGCAACTGCTTTTTTTATTTCATTGCGATCGTCTTGGTTGCTGCAAAATCTATTTGATCGGGATCAGAGAGCGCAGCGCCCTCCATAGGAACACCAAGCTTGCTGGATGTATCTTCGTTAGCGTTGTTATACCAGCATTCCTTGTTCTTTTCTTTTTGTTCGTTTTTTTCTTTTTTGCCAAAGAGTTTTTTACGAATATTCATAGTAATACCTCCAATATTATTTTATATTGTAGCATAAAAATCATAAAATTGCAAGGAAAAATCATGTAATTTTTAAAAAAACGACCTTGTGGAATTTCTTCCACAAGGTCGCAGTTTTATTTTAACGTAATATTTTTACGCCCTAAGTGACCTTATATCAGCCCTTGATTGCAGCCTGAGCAGCAGCAAGACGAGCGATCGGTACACGGAAGGGAGAGCAGGATACGTAGTCAAGTCCGATGCTGTGGCAGAACTCAACGGATGTGGGGTCACCACCGTGCTCACCGCAGATACCTACGTGGAGCTTGGGGTTAACGGGACGTCCAAGAGTTACAGCCATGTTCATGAGCTTACCAACGCCGGTTGTATCGAGCTTAGCGAAAGGATCGTTCTCGAAGATCTTAGCGTCGTAGTAAGCGCCGAGGAACTTACCTGCGTCGTCACGAGAGAAGCCATAGGTCATCTGAGTGAGGTCATTGGTACCGAAGCAGAAGAAGTCTGCGTTAGCAGCAATGTCATCAGCAGTCAGACAAGCTCTGGGAATCTCGATCATAGTACCTACTTCGTACTTGAGTTCAACGCCAGCAGCAGCGATCTCAGCGTCAGCGGTAGCAACAACTACGCTCTTAACGTACTTGAGCTCCTTAACGTCGCCAACGAGAGGAATCATGATCTCGGGAACTACGTTCCAGTCAGCGTGAGCCTTCTGAACGTTGATAGCAGCGCGGATAACCGCAGTTGTCTGCATCTTAGCGATCTCGGGATATGTTACTGCGAGACGGCATCCACGGTGACCCATCATGGGGTTGAACTCGTGGAGAGAAGAAATTATAGCCTTGATCTCCTCAACGGACTTGCCCTGCGCGTTAGCGAGGAGAGCGATGTCTTCCTCAGTGGTAGGAACGAACTCGTGGAGAGGGGGATCGAGGAATCTGATACATACGGGTGTGCCCTCAAGAGCCTCGTAAAGCTTCTCGAAGTCAGCCTGCTGGTAGGGAAGGATCTTTGCAAGAGCAACTTCTCTTTCCTCAGCGGTGTTAGAGCAGATCATCTCACGGAAAGCAGCAATTCTGTCTGCCTCGAAGAACATGTGCTCTGTACGGCAAAGACCGATACCTTCTGCGCCGAGCTCACGAGCCTTCTTAGCGTCAGCGGGAGTATCAGCGTTGGTTCTTACCTTGAGAGTTCTGAACTTGTCAGCCCAACCCATGATAGTACCGAAGTTACCGGAGATCTCAGCGTCAACGGTAGGAATGATGCCGTCGTAGATAGCACCGGTAGAACCGTCGATGGAGATGAAGTCACCCTCGTGGAAGGTCTTGCCTGCGAGTGTGAACTTCTTGTTTTCCTCGTCCATAGCGATCTCGCCGCATCCGGAAACGCAGCACTTACCCATACCACGAGCAACAACTGCTGCGTGAGATGTCATACCGCCACGAACTGTGAGAATACCCTGAGCAGCCTTCATACCTGTGATGTCCTCAGGAGAGGTCTCAAGACGAACGAGAACAACCTTCTTACCTGCGTTGTTCCAAACCTCAGCATCCTCAGCAGAGAATACTACCTGACCGCAAGCAGCACCGGGAGATGCGCCAAGACCGCGTCCCATGGGAGTAGCAGCCTTAAGAGCCTTGGTGTCGAACTGGGGATGGAGAAGTGTATCAAGGTTTCTGGGGTCTATCATAAGAACAGCTTCCTGCTCGGTCTTGTGGCCCTCAGCAACGAGGTCAACAGCGATCTGGAGAGCAGCCTGAGCGGTTCTCTTACCGTTTCTGGTCTGGAGCATGTAGAGCTTTTCGTTCTCAATTGTGAACTCCATGTCCTGCATGTCGTGGTAGTGATTCTCAAGGATATCACAAACCTTTACGAACTGCTCGTAAGCAGCAGGGAACTTGTTAGCCATCTCAGCGATAGGCATAGGTGTACGAACACCTGCAACAACGTCCTCACCCTGTGCATTGGTAAGGAACTCACCCATCATCTTCTTCTCGCCGGTAGCTGGGTCACGGGTGAATGCAACACCGGTACCACAGTCATCACCCATGTTACCGAATGCCATTGCCTGTACGTTTACAGCGGTACCCCAAGAATAGGGAATATCGTTGTCACGACGGTAAACGTTTGCTCTGGGGTTGTCCCAAGAACGGAATACAGCCTTAACTGCGCCAAGGAGCTGCTCCTTAGGATCGGTGGGGAAGTCAGAGCCGATCTTGGACTTGTACTCAGCCTTGAACTGATTTGCAAGCTCCTTAAGATCGTCAGCGGTAAGCTCAACGTCAAGCTTAACACCCTTCTTTTCCTTCATCTCATCGATGAGCTCCTCAAAGTACTTCTTACCAACTTCCATAACGACGTCGGAGTACATCTGGATAAATCTTCTGTAGCAGTCGTAAGCCCAACGAGCATTGCCGGACTTCTTAGCCATAACTTCAACAACCTCTTCGTTAAGACCGAGGTTAAGGATGGTGTCCATCATACCGGGCATGGATGCACGAGCACCGGAACGAACGGATACGAGAAGAGGATTCTCGAGGTCGCCGAACTTCTTGCCGGTAACGCCTTCCATCTTAACGATGTACTCCATGATTTCAGCCATGATCTCATCATTGATCTGACGGCCGTCCTCATAGTACTGTGTGCAGGCTTCGGTAGAAATAGTGAAGCCCTGGGGAACGGGAAGACCGATATTGGTCATTTCTGCGAGGTTTGCACCCTTACCACCAAGGATCTCACGCATGCTTGCGTTACCCTCGGAGAAGAGATAACAATACTTCTTTGCCATTGGATAAATACCTCCATATTATAAAATTTTTGACATAACTCAGGATATGGGGCGCTTACCGCCTCATAACTTAGATATTATAACATAGTTTTCCCATATTTGCTATATTTTTTTAAAAAATATACCCTGCAATATATGTAAATTTTTTGTGAACAAATGTAAAAAAACAAAGCCGAGGTTGATTTTTTGACAGTTATGTAATATAATATTAAATTGGAATATAATTCGATATAAATTACGGAGAGTATATGGCAAACATTTTTGATCTTTTTAAGCAGATATCATCGGGCGATAACACCAAAAACGCCCCTGTTGAATATATTATCGTCGGACTTGGAAATCCGGGTAAGCAGTATGAAAATACGAGACACAACGCGGGATTCTTGGCGATCGACTACATAGCCGAGAAGAAGGGCGTTAAGATAGACAGAGCAAAATTCGAGGGACTTACCGCACTTACGGAGATCTGCGGCAAAGGTGTTCTTTTGCTCAAGCCTCAGACTTATATGAACAATTCCGGTCAGTCCGTGGAGGCGGCGGCAAGCTTTTATAAGATCGCGCCGCAGAACGTGATAGTTATTTCCGATGACGTAAATCTTGACGTGGCGCGCCTTCGCGTTCGCAAGAGCGGAAGCGCGGGCGGACAAAAAGGACTTGCCGATATCATAACCTATCTCGGAACCGAGGATATACCCCGTCTGCGTATAGGTGTGGGCAAAAAGCCGCATCCCGAGTTTGATATGAAGGATTGGGTGCTTTCTCGCTTTACCTCGGGGGATATGCAGGCGCTTGCGGAAGCGTACCCGAGAGTGCTTGTCGGAATTGAGAAGATGTTAGCAGGAGATTTTGACGGAGCTATGCAGCTCTGTAACGGTAAATAAAGGACGTTACGATGAACGTAATTAAGGACTCAATAAGATCTGACCGTGAATATCTTTCCTTTCTCCAGGGACTTGTAAATCAGAAGAATTCCGCCCGTCCTCTGCCGCTTGCGGTTACGGGACTGTGTGACGGTGCGGCGGACGCGGCTATCGCGGCGCTGCTTTCTGACCTTGGAAGAGTAGATAAGCGTACCGCGCTTATACTGTGCTTTGAGGAAAAGGAATGCGTACGGATCAGAGCGTTTCTTGAACAGTTTGGTCTGCGTGCGGCGTTTTACGTCGGACGGGATCTGACTCTATATAACATTACTGCCTCCCATGAGTATGAGCATGAGAGGCTACGCGTGCTTTCGGGAATGCTTGACGGCTCGTTTGACGTGGTCGTAACTACTCCCGACGCCGCACTTGGATATACCATTCCGTCGGATAAGCTGATATCCGCTATGACGGTGGTGGATTTTGAAAAGACCAAGCTTGACGTCGGCGAGTTTTGTCAAAAGCTTGTACGCGCGGGATACGTCCGTAAGGAGCTTGTGGACGGCGCGGGACAGTTTGCGCAAAGAGGCGGTATCATTGACGTTTACCCGTCAAGCGCGAGATTTTATGACCTTGATAAAAAGGTCACCGTTGGCTCATATCCCTTCAGAATAGAGCTGTTCGGCGATGAGATTGACCGAATGGAGATCTTTGATGCCCAAACGCAGAGAATGGTAACACCGCTTGATCGTGTTGAGCTTGCACCTGCTCGTGAGATACTTCTTGACGAAGAAGACCGAGAGCTTATTCACAATGCTATAAGCTCGCAAATCAAGAAAAGCTCGGACGAGAGGGCGATCTCAGAGATGCGCAGTGAGCTTCTCACGATAGATAACGGAGCGGAAGCAAACTTTGTCGATAAGTATATCTCGCTGATCTACCCCGAGCGCGTATGTCTGCTTGATTATTTTTCAAGACAGTCTACCGTAATCGTCCGCGGCACTTCCGCCTGCTATGACAGAATAAAAGCAGGGGAGTGGCACATAAATCAGACCGTAGAGGATCTTTTGGAGGGCGGTACGATATCTTCAAAATATACCGATTACACCAAGCATCAGGCTGATTTTGATCTGTTCCTTTCACGCTCCACCCCCATTCACCTTGACTCACTCGGTCAGGGACTTTCGGGAATGAAGCTCGGAGGAATGTACAACTTTAAAACTAAGCATATTGTTTCGTATACTGAAAACCTCGATCTGCTCTGTGACGATCTGAACTCGTATAAGCTCACGGGTTACCGTGTGATAATTACCGCCGAGAATGAAGCATCGGCAAGAAATCTCTGCCAAATGCTCGAGGATCGTGGAATAAAGGCACTCCCCGAGGCACAGACGGGAGAATATACCATAGATAAGCTTCCTAAATCCATAGTGCTCGTGCGCTGGAAGCAATTTGTCCGCGGATTTGAGCTTACAACGCCCAAGATCGCGGTGCTGTCTATCTGTCCCGAGAGCCGTGACGGCGCGCTTGCTACGGGCGGTATTGTAAAGAAGAAGCGTAAAAAGCGTAGCGGAACCGAGACCATACTTTCATATAACGACCTTGAGATTGGTGATTACGTCGTTCACGAAAATCACGGTATCGGTCAGTATATGGGTATCGAAAACCTTACGGTTGATGGCGTCAGCCGTGACTATATCAATATTCGTTATGCGGGAAGCGACAGACTTTTCCTGCCCGTCGATAAGCTTGATATGGTGTCCAAGTATATCGGAGCACATTCCGATGACGGACTTGTAAAGCTCTCCAAATTCGGAGGAAACGAGTGGGGCAGAGCAAAGGCAAGGGCAAAATCTGCGGCAAAGGATATTGCAAAGGAGCTTATCCAGCTTTACGCCGAGAGAAGTCGCAGGCAGGGATATGCTTTCCCCGAGGACGATGATATGCAGGCGGATTTTGACGCGGCGTTTGAATTTGAGGAGACTGAAGGACAGCTTGATGCTATCGAGGATATAAAGAAGGATATGCAGTCGCCGATGCCTATGGACAGACTGCTTTGCGGTGACGTTGGTTTTGGTAAGACCGAGGTCGCTATGAGAGCCGCGTACAAGGCGGTGCTTGGCGGTAAGCAGGTGGCGGTGCTCGTGCCTACCACAATTCTCGCGCTTCAGCATTTCCAGACCTTTACCTCCCGTATGCGTCAGACTCCTGTGACCGTTGATATGGTGTCGCGCTTCAGAACGGCAAAGCAGCAGGCGCAGTCTCTGCGTAATCTTAAAAACGGTAATACCGATATAATTATCGGAACTCACAGACTTATATCAAAGGATATAGAATTCAAGGATCTCGGACTTCTCATCATTGACGAGGAACAGAGATTTGGCGTTACGCATAAGGAAAGACTTAAACAAATGTCGGGTAATATCGACGTGCTGACACTTACGGCAACGCCTATACCGAGAACGCTGAATATGGCGCTCGGCGGCATACGTGATATTTCCGTGCTTGATGAAGCACCCGGTGACAGACTTCCCGTGCAGACCTACGTGCTTGAGCATGACGAGCTTATTATTATAGAAGCCATCCGCAGAGAGCTGCGTCGCGGCGGTCAGGTGTTTTACCTCTATAATTTCGTAGAGAATATCGACGGCTGTGCGGCAAGACTTGCCAAGGCAATTCCCGAGGCAAGAATAACCGTGGCTCACGGAAAGATGGACAAGGAACAGCTTGAGAGCATCTGGGAGGATATGTTGGCAGGCGAGATAGATATTCTCGTTTGTACAACTATTATCGAAACGGGTGTTGATATACCTAACGCAAATACGTTGATCGTTGAGAACGCTCAAAGGCTTGGACTATCTCAGCTCCATCAGCTCAGAGGACGCGTCGGACGTTCTGCAAGACGCGCGTATTCCTATTTTACCTATCCCAAGGACAGAACGGTCAACGAGATCGCCACCAAGCGTCTTGAAGCGATACGTGACTTTGCAGAGTTCGGTGCGGGCTTTAAGATAGCCATACGTGACCTTGAGATCAGAGGTGCGGGTAACCTTTTGGGATCTGAACAGCACGGACATCTTGACGCTGTCGGATATGAGCTTTATATCAAGCTGCTTAACGAGGCGGTGCTTGAGGAAAAGGGAGAGAAGGTCAAGGAACGTCCCGAGTGTACGATCACCATCAATTGCGACGCGTACATTCCCGATAAATACGTTCCGTATTCCGCGCAGAGAATGGGGCTTTATAAGAAGATAGCCGCTATTGAATGCGAGGAGGACAGAGAAGACGTTCTCGACGAGCTTATAGACCGCTTTGGCGAGGCTCCGAAGCCGTGTATGAATCTGCTCACCATAGCTATGGTACGCGCATCCGCTCGCAGATGCGGTATCAGCTCGGTAATCGAGGAGCAGGCGGTGGTAAAGCTGAGAATGCCTGAGGTGGATTACCTTATCTGGCAGCAGCTCTCAGAGGAGTTCCGCGGCAGACTCAGACTTGGAGCGGGTGACTCTCCAAGTGTCAACGTAAAGAAGCAGTCGGGTGATAACGTTCCCGAGCTTTTACTTGCGCTGTTTGAAAAATACGAGAAAATACAAAAGGAAGTCGATGCGGCAGAGTAAGCCGTCGATAAAAGGAAAGATATGAAAGTAAAAACCAAGAGAATAGTAATTATCGCAGTTGCGGTAGTTCTACTTATTTCCTGTCTTATAATTGCATTCAGCTGTGCAAATTCAGGCACGGGAGAGCCATTGCTGACGCTTGACAAAAGCAAAATATCCGTAAATCTGTTTATGCTTATGCTCTCAAGAATGAAGGGTAACCTTGCATCCTCTTACGGATACGGCGCGCAGGCGCTTCAGAATTCCTTCTGGGATTCGGTTATGGATACCTCAACGGGAGTAACCTACGATAAGCACTATACAAACGAGGTGCTTGAGAGTGCCAAAACTTATATCGCGGCGCTTGCATTGTTTGATGAGCTTAATTTAAAACTTCCTAAGTCTTATGAGGAAGAGATAGATACTGAGCTTGAGGAGCTTATGTTCAATGACGCAAATGGCTCCAAGACGGAATTCAATAATCTTCTCGCACAGTACGGCGCAAACTACAAGGTCTTGCGTGAGGCGTATATACTTGAGGCAAAGATCGCGTATCTGAGTGATTATCTTTTTGGCGTTGACGGCTCAAAGATCGCCTCGGAGCTCGTTGAGGATTATTATCAGAGTACCTATATGCGATTCAGACAGGTGTTCTATTATACCGTAAAGCCTAAGTATCAGAAGGACTCCAACGGAGACGTCATATACTATACTAATAATGAATATAAGTACATTTCCTACGATAAAAAGAACGGAGCTACCAAAGAGGAAAACGGCAAGATCGTGGTAGATAAGAACGGTCAGGAGGTATATTTCCTCTCCGACGGTCATATCGCGTACAGACCTACCGAGTTCCCGGGTGTTATAAGAGACGCCAACGGTAAGGTGGTCAGCGAGAAGCTCAGCGAGTCCGAGCTCAAAAAGCTTCAGGACGAAAGCACGCTGCTTATGGAATCCGTTGATAAGGGCAACTTCACTCTCTTTGATACTTACGTTGAAAAGTACGGTGAGGACGAGGGAATGACTATGTATCCCGGCGGATATTACGTTACCGCCAAGAGCAATTACGATTCTCCCGAGGTGCTTGAAGCACTTGCCGATATGCAAGTCGGCGAGGTAAGAAAGGTGTATTCCGAGTACGGCATACACGTCGTTATGAAATACGAGCTTCCCAAGGGCGGTTATAATGATAAGGCAAACGCCGATTTCTTCGCTACAAAGGAAGGACAGCTTGTATTCCTTACGGATCTTAAGAGTATGCTGCTTGCAGATTACCTTGAACAGTATAAGGCGAATATCGTAATTGACGAGGCGCTTTTAGCTACCGTAAGCCTGAAATCCGTAGGCGCAAACTTCTATTATTGATAAAATACGATTTAGTACTTGACAAAGCAGTAAATCGGTGATATAATCAAAACGTAAAAACCGCATAGAGATCGGGGGTGCCCATAATGGCTGAGATGGCGAGAGCCAAACCCTTTAACCTGATACGGATAATGCCGGCGTAGGGAGTATTGATTTCCAGAACATCAATAAAAGATATGGAAGAATATAAACCGCACGGAGATTTCCGTGCGGTTTTTACGTAATCTTTTATTCTGGAGGTGTCGATATGAGAGATTCGACTCAAAAAATTCAAAGACTGACCGTGTCCGCGGTCATGCTCGCTCTTGCCACCGTGCTCGCACTTGTCTGCGAGATGATCCCGTTCTTGAACCTGCCCTTTGGCGGTGGATTTACCGTGGCAAGTATGCTGCCTATCGTTATCGTGTCGTATATGTACGGCATCAAGTGGGGATTTTTCACTTCCGGTGTTTACGCAGTGATACAGGTGCTGATGTCACTTATCATGGGTAAAACGGTACTCGCGCTTTTCACCCCCTCCTCAGATGATTATATGGGGCTGTGGGCGGCAATAGCGATAATAATCATTGATTATATCCTCGCTTATACCGCGCTCGGTATCGGCGGAATATTCAGAAACGTGATCAAGAGCAAGACGCTCGCGCTTGTGCTTGGCGTGGTACTTGCGCTTGGTATAAGATATGTCTGCCACATCGTGTCGGGATATATTTTCTACGGCGCGTGGGCTGAGTGGTTCTTCTCACAGGAAGGCTTTTATGCCATAGGTGAAAAGATACTCGGTGTATTCAGCGGCAAGGGACTCGCCCTGATATATTCTATCTTCTATAACGGACTCTTTATGCTTCCCGAGATCGTGATAACTTCTATCGCGGCAGCATTTGTGTCCCCTTTGCCGATAATCA
The DNA here is from genome assembly GCA_045127215.1 of Eubacteriales bacterium. Lineage (GTDB taxonomy): Bacteria > Bacillota > Clostridia > Oscillospirales > CAG-272 > HGM12713. The sequence goes on from JBGVPV010000024.1 coordinate 17,935, forward strand.
AAAAGAGATAAGGCGTTCCTATAAGAAGAGTCTTTTATTATGAACGACATACGTGCAAACGTATAAATAAGATATAGTTAAAGCCCTCGGATTTATTTGAAATCCGAGGGCTGATTGTTATGATTATTCTTTTACTTTACTATATCTCCATCTGTACAGTGAACGGTATAATTTCCGGTATAAGTATCCCACTGTTTTTCTTTTGAAATAGCATTCCATTGCGCTGTGGTACCTTCAAACTTAATGTTTGTAAGGCTATTGCAACTTTTGAACGCAGAACCGGCAATACGCGTGACGCTGTCGGGGATAACTATACTTGTAAGGCTACTACAGTAACAGAACGCACTATCGCTAATATTCGTGATGCTGTCGGGGATTACTACGCTCGTAAGGCTTTGGCAATTATTGAACGCACCACGGCCAATATTCGTGACGCTGTCGGGGATAACTACGTTTGTAAGGCTCGTGCAATAATGGAACGCATACTCACCAATACTCGTGAGGTTGTCGGAGATAACTATGCTCGTAAGGTTATTGCAATCACCGAACGCAACACTACCAATACTCGTGACGCTGTCGGGGATTATTATGTTTGTAAGGTTACGGCAATAAATGAATGCACCGAAATCAATGTTCGTGACGCTGTCGGGGATAACTACACTCGTAAGACTTGTGCAAGTAGAGAACGTATAAACGCCAATATTCGTGACACCGTTGCCAATAACAACGCTCGTAAGGTTACTGCATTCAAAGAATGCACTATCTCCAATATTCGCGACGCTGCCGGGGATTACTATGCTCGTAAGGCTACTACAATTAGAGAACGCCAATTCGCCAATATTCGTGACGCTGTCGGGGATAACTATGCTTGTAAGGCTACTGCAATTACAAAACGCTTCTTTATCAATATTTGTGACGCTGTCGGGAATAACTACGCTCGTGAGGCTACTGCAACCACAGAACGAATAAATACCAATACTCGTGACGCTGTTGGGGATCACAAGCTCAGTTAACTTCTCGTTATTCAAATAAATGTCTGCGCCCCTATGACAAGGGTTAGAATATAAACTGGCAAAGTCTATGTTAAGCCATGCTTCGATATCCGTAATATATACGCTCTTAATGTTGTTGTAATACCAGAACGCATGACTACCAATATGCGTGATGCTGTCGGGAATAACTATGCTCGAAATGCTCCTGCAACCATCGAATGCATAATCACCAATACTTGTGAAGCCGTCGGGGATAACAAGCTCAGTTAACTTCTCGTTATTCAAATAAAGATCCGCGACATAAGAACAAGGGTTAGAATCACCGGTAATAAAGTCTATGTTAAGCCATGCTTCGATATCCGTAATATATACGCTTCTTAAGTTAGTGCAACCAAAGAACGCATTGCTACCAATACTTGTGACGCTGTCGGGGATTATTATGCTATTAAGGCTGGTGCAATCAAAGAACGCATAGTTACCTATACTCGTGATACTGTCGGGGATGGTTATGCTTATAAGAGCATCTTTTCCGTAAAATGCAGAATCACCGATACCTGTGACTTTATATCCGTCAATATACTCGGGAATAATTATATCGAGATCGGAACAGGTTCCTATGCCGCTGATATAGCAGGTAATACCGTCATCATTGATTACGTAATTCAGGCTTCCGTTATCGTGCTCTGCTTTTCCACAGAATTCACATATGCCGTTAATAAAACTATGTTTAGCAGCGGGAATTGCTTCTTGCTTTATAATAATCTCTCCGCACTCGGAACAATACTTTCCCTCTGTAAGTCCCATGGTTTTACAGGTTGCCGCAATCGCTTCGTTAACGACAACAGTATGCTTATGTTCGGGCGGTGTAGTGGTTTCATCACACGCCACAAACAACATGCTAAGTGCCAAAATCAATATCGTCAGTAAAAATACTTTTTTGATTTTCATAGCTTTCTCCTTTATGAATTTATGAAAAAATATTTTTGTGGATATTCGGGAGATTACTCTTCTTGCTCCTTATTGCAAATAAGTATCCTATTTGCAAAATCTATAAGCTTTTCGCGGAGCCAATCGGGCGAGATGATGCGGATCTCGGCGCCCGTTGACATAATTACGCCGAGGAAAAGCTCGATGCTCGGGAATTCACAGTGATATCTGTGTCTGCGCTCCTCACCTACGATAAAGCTACGCAGGTTCATAACCGTTATCTTGTCGGTTATCTCAAGCACGGCAGAGTATGGGAGCTGCATCTGAATCGCGGAGGTATGCGAGCTTGCGTCGGTAAAGTCCTTGATGCCCGCAATTATGGTATTGTAGTCAGACTCACTTTCGGTGCTGATGGTAGAGGGCAGGAAAAAGTCGCTCTCGTAAAAATATCCTTTATGTGCGCTGCTGTACGTCAGAGGCGCGGCAAGTGCCGTGCGGATATGCTCGATATCTCTTTGTGCCTGGCGTATTGAAATATTGAATTTTTCAGCTATATCGTGAGAATTGGGATAACATTTATCGGAAACCATTCGGTGAAACCATTGAATTCGGTCGTTGGCAGTCATAACGTCTCCTTGAGATTAACTTCAGTATTTTGTTTATTCCGTTTCTTTTTCTTGTGTGTCGACAGCGTCAGCAGGCGCGTCCGCTTGGTCATTATTTTGTCCGTCGCCTTCGGGCTCCTCGTTTTCCTGTTCAGCTACTTCGTCACAGGGTGTGTAGAAGCAGATCACTGCAAGACGGGTGGCGGCGAATAAGGAAATAAAGAATATTATCGGGAAGTATGAGTTGAGAGTAAGAGTAGAGGCAAGCGCTGTGGGATCGTTGATCAGATCAAAATGAGCAAACGCCTCGGATACGCAGAACGAAGCTCCGAACAAAGTCGTCATTGCCGCGCAAAATGCGTGGTACGCCGCCTTGTCCTCTCCAAGACCGATACGCGCCTCGTTTGCGAAAAGCAGCATGGCAAAGAGAAGGGCAAGGTACATCAGCGTCGCCGTGGGAGAATTCATAGGTATCTGACTGTTAAAATATACGTCACCGATCTCAAGGACCGCAAACAGAATGAAACACGCGTTTCCTGTCACGGCAAACGCACCCGCGGAGCTCTTGTTTATTCCCACGAGTAAAAAGTGAACCATAGCGATCACCCTGATGGCGATCGGAAGTATCAGAGTACAGAAGGTTTTCAGATCCCATACAATAACGCTGTCTTCAAGAATTATCGAGAGCGTTTCGAGCGACTTTGCCGTCATTATGGCAAAGCCGAACGCAAGTACCAGCGCACCCATGCGAACGGGCAGGGGATAGGACTGCGCGGCAGGCTCTATTCTCAGCTTCGGGATAAAGCAGAAGATGACCGCAAGTAACGCGGAGCACGCGCACACGCCGATGAAGATCTGAGGTATTATCGCATCCGCCTGATAGTATCCGATCTCATCGAAAAATACGTTTCTCGAGAGGGTTGATAAAACCGCGCATATAAACGTCAGAGCGAATGCGGCGACACCGAATATTTTTAGTGCGTTATCCTTGCAAAAGATTTTTTTATCCATAATCTATCTCCAAAAGAAGAAAAAATATCTATATAGAGTAATTATAACTCCTAATTTTGAACTTGGTGTAAACAAAAGCATAAAAAAGACAAAAAATAGTTGACAATAATGCGAATATATGATAATATATTCATATGAACGAATTTTCATATGAAAGGAGAACTTAAAAACTGTGACAGGGAAGAATAAGGATCATAACTGTAAGACGCATGTTGACGGAATGAGCGAGTTCTTTAAGGTGATGTCAGATAAGACCAGACTTCGTATACTTATGGAATTGCAAAATGCAAGCCTGTGTGTGATGCATATAAGCGATCGCGTTGGTATGAGTCAATCAGCAACCTCTCATCAGCTTGCCATACTTCGTCGTGCGGATCTCGTGCGAGTTAAACGGCAGGGGAGATCTTTAGTATATTCACTATCAGACGAGCATGTCAGACTTATGCTGGATATGGCAAGCTCACATATAAACGAGGGAAAAACGGTATGTACATTATGAAAGAATTTATCAAGAAGCACCATAGTGCTGAGGGTGGATCGAAGGAGCATGACGATCATCACGATCACGATAATTGTGAATGCGGTTGTCATAAGCACGAACACGAGCACGAACATAAGCACGATCATCACGATCATCATGAACATCATCACGATCATCACGAACATCATCACGATCACGATCACCACCATCATGACCACGATCACGACGGCTGTGATTGCGGACATTGTCACGGTGAGCGAAAGACAAAAGAACAAAAGCGAAAGATGACTATCAAATATAGCATTGGCGTCATCCCCGTAATCATTGGATTTCTCGGGCATCTGTTCCACGGTGTTCCAATGATCGAGCCCATCGCGATAGTCAGCTCGCTTTTGGCGTACGCGCTCTTCGGAATAGAGATCTGGCGCGGTATGTTTAGGGGATTTGCCAATAAAAAGATATTTACCGAATTCACACTTATGTGCGTAGCAACGCTTGGTGCGTTTGCCATCGGTGAGTTTGCTGACGCGGCGGCGCTGACTTACCTTTATTCTCTCGGTGAGTCTATCTCGGACGGCGCGTATTCAAGATCCAAGAACAGAATATCAAGCCTTCTTGAGATAGTTCCCGCAAAGGTAAATCTTTGTGTGGACAGCGAGGTCAGAGAGGTCGCTCCCGAGAACGTGCAGGTGGGCGACGTTATCCTCGTAAGAGCAGGGGAGTCCATCGCGCTTGACGGCGTTTGCGTAAGCGGTGGTGGCGTGGCTGACGCGGCATCCGTAACAGGTGAATCCAGCCCCATCGAGCTTTACGAGGGCGTGGAGTGCCTTTCGGGCTCGGTGCTTTGTGAGGGAAGCGTTTATCTGAAGGTAACGAGTGCATATCAGGATTCCACCGCGTATAAGATGCAAAAAGCAGTAGAACAGGCAAGAACGAGACGCGCAAGCGCTGAGAAGAAGATAAGCCGTTTTGCCGCGGCATTCACTCCGCTTGCCTTTGGAGTCGCGGCGGCTGTGTTCGCCATAGGCTCTATCGTTACGGGGGATATCGCGTCCTGGGCAAAGAGCGCGATAGTGGTTCTGGTAGTGGCTTGTCCGTGCTCGCTCGTGCTTTCCGTTCCGTTGACTTACTTTGCGGGACTCGGTAACGCCGCCTCAAAGGGAATAATATTCCGCGGCGGCGAGGTAATGGATAAAATGGCAAACGTAAGAACGGTTGTCTTTGATAAGACGGGTACTATAACCGAGGCAGGACTTACACTCTCGGGTATTACACCTCTTTGCGATGATATGACTGAGCAGGAGATACGTGACGTTGCGTTCTCAGTGCTTATTCATAGCCCTCACGTTGCCGCAAAGGCGTTTTGTACTGCCGCTCAGAGCTGTAAGGCGCGTGAGGCTCACGGCGTAAACAATATAAGCGGTAAGGGTATCGTGTGTACGCTTGACGGCAAGACCGCACTTTTCGGAAACGCAAGACTTATGCAGGATCACGGCATCGTGGCAGACGCCCCTGAGAGCACCTATATACTCGGCGCGTATGACGGCAAACTTATATGCAGACTTGACTTTGAGGTCGTACTCAAGCACGAGGCAAAGCATATCGTCTCAAGACTTCACACCGAGGGCATTCCGCGTGTAGCAGTTATCAGCGGAGACTCTCAGGGCTCTGTTGAAAAGACCTGCGCGGAGATCGGTATTACCGAGTTTTATTGCTCGTGCACCCCTGATAAGAAGCTGAGTATTTTCGAAGGAATATCTGCTGAGGAAAAGCTCAAAAATAAGAGAAGTACCGCCGCATTCTGCGGAGACGGACTTAACGATTCTGCGGTTATCACCGCGGCTGATATCGGTATCGCCATGGGTTCGGGCGGTTCTGCGCTGACTGTTGACAGCGCGGACGTCGTGCTTATGGATAACGATCTTCTGAAGATCATCGAAGCCAAGAGAGTGGCAAAGAGAACTATGCGTATTGCAAACTTCAATATCGTTATCTCACTCGCCATAAAGGCGGCAGTAGTGCTCGCAGGCCTTGCCTTCGCGGCACTCAGCATAGAGATGCCGGTGTTCGTTGCCATCATCGCCGACGTCGGCGCCGTCATCGCCACCGTCCTCAATTCACTCCGAGCAGCGAAATAATTTTTAATGATAAAAAGAGTCATAGACGAACGCTCGTCTATGACTCTTTAATTATTTTATCTTGATTAAATCTTTATCTCATTCACGATACGCATCCATTCGGTGCATACGGCGTCACTCGGCATACAAAGATCACCGCGCGGGGAAACTCCTACCGTGCCTATCTTAACTCCATCGGGTAGGCAAGAACGCTTGAACTGCTGTGCGAAAAATCTGCGGATGAGATTTTTCAGCCAGTGGAGAAGCTCCTCGTCGGTATATTCTCCCTCAAATGCGTGTTTTGCTATCCTGAAGAGTTTATCGGGGGCAAATCCATAGCGGAGCATATAGAAAATATAGAAGTCGTGCAGACGGTAAGGACCAACGAGATCCTCGGTCTTTTGCGCGATATTTCCGTCGGTATCCGCGGGTAGAAGCTCGGGGCTCACGGGCGTGTCAAGCACGTCGTAAAGCACACGGCCAAGCTCGGTTTTTCCCTCGTCGAGCGCGCAGTCAGCGCAAAACTCAACGATGCGGCGTACCAGTGTTTTGGGAATACCGCCGTTTACTCCGTACATAGACATGTGATCTCCGTTGTAGGTCGCCCATCCGAGAACGAGCTCGGAGAGGTCTCCCGTTCCGACTACCAAGCCGCCGACCATGTTTGAGATGTCCATAAGAACCTGAGTACGCTCACGTGCCTGTGCATTTTCAAATACAACGTCGGTCTTTGCGGGATCGTGTCCGATATCCTCGAAATGACGCATTACAGACTTTCCAATATCAATGGACTTAAACTGTGTGCCAAGCTCTTCACAAAGTATCTCGGCATTGGTTCGGGTTCGTTCGGTAGTACCGAAGCAGGGCATGGTGACTGCAATTATATCGCTTCTGTCACGTCCGAGAATATCCATCGTGCGCGCACAAACAAGGAGCGCAAGACACGAGTCAAGTCCACCCGAAATACCTATTACGGCTTTCTTGGCGTATGCGGCGGTAAGGCGCTTTGCAAGACCCTCGGCCTGCATATTGATAATCGTCGCACAGCGTTCGGCTATCTGACTGTCTCCCTCAGGCAAAAACGGCGAGGGGGATATTTTTCTTGTGAGTCGGGTAGCTTTGGGTTTGAGAGAAAACTCAACCGTGTTAAAGTCTTCTGCGGCTTCACAGAAGAACGTAGAATTCTTTCTGCGTTCTGCGGATACGAGAGAGAGGTCTATCTCACTTACGGTGAGTCTTGACTCACGTGAGAGCGCGCGGCGCTGTGCGATAAGCTTGCCGTTTTCGAAAATATAAGCTTCACCACCGTAAATACCGTCAGTTGTGGATTCTCCCTCAGAAGCTCCCGAAAGAGCGTACGTGCATATATTTTGCGCGCTCTTACAAGCTAAAACTGTCTTTGTGTATTCACTGTCACCGACCAGATACGGCTTTGCAAACGGATTTACGATAAGCGTAGCACCAAGGGCGCAAAGCTCTGTGGCAGGGGAGAGGGGAGCAAAGCATTCGGTACCTATCTCTATGCCGACTTTGAGTGTGGGCATATCCTTACATCTGAATATGATATCCGTGCCAAATCGGGTGCGCTGACCGCACAGCTTTATCTCTAAAGTTCCGTTTTCGGAGTATGCCGAGAAATATCTTTTCTCTGCGGCGCTCAGTACGGACTTCGGAACTACTCCGAGTATTTTTCCTTTTTGGCAAAAAGCGGCGCAGTTATAAATTTTGTCATTGACAACAAGGGGAAAACCGACTATAATAATAGTATCCGAGGAAGACGTTCTTATAAGGATGCTCTCAAGCGCCGCCACGGCGGAGCTGAGAAGCGCGTCGGAAAATAAAAGATCAGAGCAGCTTGCAGACGTAACTGACAGCTCGGGGAAAAGCACGAGTCTTGCTCCAAGAGCCTCTGCCTGCTCCACGGAGCTTACTATTTTATCGGCGTTGTCAGCGCAACCCGCAACAAAAAGCTCAGCAGATGCGCAAGCTATCTTTAAAAAACCGTTTTTCATGTTATATCCCTTTCAATAATATCAAAATACTAAAAACAACCTATACGGTTATTATACATTTTTCTCTGTAAAAATGCAAGAGAATTTTCAAAAAAAACGTAAATTTTATAAAAAAGAGTTCCGACGGAGGTAAAAAATGAAGGACATTAAGAGAAATCTCACAATGCTGTGTGACTATTACGAGCTTACTATGAACAACGGTTATTTCACCGCTGAGATGAAGGATAGGATAGTTTACTTTGACGTTTTCTACCGCGACAACCCCGATAACGGCGGTTATGCCATAGCGGCAGGACTTGAACAGATAGTGGAATATATCAACGATCTTCGCTTTGACGATGAGGACATAGAATACCTCAGAGGCAAGGGATGCTTTTCCGAGGAGTTCCTTGAATACCTTAAGGGCTTTAAGTTTACGGGTGATATTTTCGCGATCCCCGAGGGAACAGTCGTTTTCCCCGGCGAGCCGCTTATGATAGTTCGCGCTCCCGTTATTGAAGCGCAGTTTATCGAGACGTATATTTTGATGATGATAAATCATCAGTCTCTCATCGCTACTAAGGCATCAAGAATAGTAAGAGCAGCAAAGGGAAGAGCAGTCAGTGAATTCGGCTCTCGCAGAGCTCAGGGCTCTGACGCGGCGATACTTGGCGCAAGAGCTGCTTATATCGGTGGCGTCAATTCCACGGCTTGTACCATTGCAGATGAGGCGTACGGCGTTCCCGCGGGTGGAACAATGGCGCACTCCTGGGTGCAGATGTTTGATAGCGAGTACGAGGCGTTCAAGACCTATTGTCAGATATATCCGATAAGACCCACCTTGCTCATAGATACCTTTAACGTTATCGAGAGCGGCGTTCCTAACGCCATCCGCGTATTCAAGGAGCTTGGAATAACTCAGTGCGCCGTAAGACTTGACTCAGGTGACATAACCTATCTTACCAAGAAGATCAGAAAAATACTCGATGAAGCAGGACTTACCGAGTGTAAGATCGTGGTTTCCAATTCACTTGATGAGTATATAATCCGTGAGCTTATCCGTCAGGGAGCGGAGCTTGACGCATTTGGCGTCGGCGAGCGTCTTATAACCGCAAAGAGCGATCCCGTTTTCGGCGGAGTTTATAAGGTCTGCGCGATCGAGAATGCGGACGGTACGATAACTCCCAAGATCAAGATAAGTGAGAACGTCGGTAAGATAACTACACCTCATTTCAAGAAGATCTACCGTCTGCGCGGCAGAGAAACGGGCAAGGCTGAGGCAGATCTGATCTGCGTTTACGATGAAGTGATCGACGATACGCAGCCGCTGGAGATATTCGATCCTCATCATACATGGAAGAGAAAGGTGCTTGAAAACTTCACCGCGACCGAGCTGCTCGTTCCGATATTCAAGAACGGCGTTCAGGTCTACGAGCTTCCCACGATCGAGCAGATACGCGAGCATTGCCGCGAGGAGATCGAGGGAATGTGGGACGAGGTACGCCGCTTTACCAACCCCCATAATTATTACGTCGACCTCTCGGAAAAGCTCTGGCAGATCAAGCACGATATGATATCGGAGTATAGACAAGCGAAGAAATAAAGCGCGTATATTTGCCCAAAAACCCACAAAATGTGTTTTTGGTAAAAAAATATAAAAAAATCTTGCATAATATCGTAATATAAGACCTTGACATAACAGGAATTTAGTGGTATAATAATTTATAAATGTATATCACCAAAGCTGTTTGCTCTTATTGCGCGGCTCTGGCGGCGTATTTTTTGAGGAGAGAATTATGAAAATGAAAAAGACATTATTCTTTGCATTGTTTGTTATCATGCTCGTTACTGTACTGGCATCATGTAGCAGTATCAGCAATATCAAGTGCATGGAGCCTTTTAACAAGCACAATATCGTGATCGATAAGGCGGTAGATCCTACGTGTACAACCACAGGACTTACCCAGGGTGAGCATTGCGCCGATTGCGGTATGGTTTTCGTTGCGCAGACTATAATTCCTGAAATAGCGCACACTGAGGTCGTTGACGCGGCAGTTGAATCAACCTGCACAAAGCCCGGACTTACAGAGGGCTCTCACTGCTCCGAGTGCGGACTTGTATTCGTGATGCAGGAAGAGACTGCTATGAAGCCTCACAGAGAGACTACTTCATACGGCTATGCGCCCACATGTACTACTGACGGTCGTACAGATCGTATTTATTGTGCAGACTGTAAGGTGGAGATCGTACCTTCTACCGTGATCCCGGGGGGCCACGTTAACGTCATCACCATTGACGCTCTTGATTCCACTTGTGCTTCCGTAGGCTTTACCGAGGGTAAGTTCTGCGTTGACTGCATGACTATGATAGATGGATATCTGACTATTCCCAAGAAGCCTCACACCGCAGGTGAATGGGTAGTTGAAAAGGACGCAACAAAGTTTGAGGCAGGTAGAAAGTATCAGCCTTGTACCGTTTGCGGTGGTGTTGCAAATGAAGAGGTCATTCCTCAGCTCGCTGATTTTGAGTATGTTGTAAACGCTGACGGCGTTACCTGCACAGTTACCGGCGTTACCGTTTATGCAAATATCGATCTCTATATTCCCGAGTATATCGACGGATATAAGGTAACGGCAATCGGTGAAGATGTGTTTGCAAACCAGACTCAGATATATTCCGTACATATTCCCGGTAGCGTTGTAAGCATCGGCGCTCGCGCGTTCTCCGGATGCACAACTCTCACAGCCGTTGAGATTCCCGAAGGCGTTGTAAGCATTGGCGTTGCTGCATTCTATAACTGCGGTCGTCTTGCAAAAATAATACTTCCCGCAAGCCTTACCTCTATCGGTCACTCCGCGTTTGATATGTGTGTAAAGCTTACAAGCGTATATTATGCCGGTGCACGTGATATGTGGAGCAATATCGAGATCGGCGTGAATAATGATGCTATTACTCTTGAGGATCATAAATATTACTATTCTGTAGTAGATCCCAGCACATTTGAATTCAGAACCGGTATATATGAAGATAACGGTACACTTTACTTTTACGTGAACGGCGTTAAGACTTACGGTGGACTTATGGTTATCGATGGTGATTATTACTATGCACGTACTTCAGGTGAGATTGTTGCAAACAGATCTTATGGAATTACTAAGCATAACGATGTTCTCCCTGAGGGATATTATACCTTCGATGCTGATGGTAAGATGATCAATCCTCCTAAGGAGGCAGGTGAATCTACAGTTACTGTTTATCGCTATTGGAGATACGTCGACGGTACACCTACAAAGTGGTAATCAAAATTTAATTCAATAAGATTTTCAAAACGCCCAAGAGGTCGGACCTCTTGGGCGTGTATTTTTATCAGAAAATATAAAAATATTTTATAAGCCCTTGAAATATTTGTTTTTTAGGTGTATAATATTAATGTTAATTTATTAAGACACCAAAGGAGAATAAAAATGTCAGAATCATGTACTCACAACTGTTCTACCTGCTCCTCAAACTGTTCTTCAAGAGAGAAAAACTCTCTTCTTGAGCAGCCCAATGAGCTCAGCAGTGTTAAGCATATAATTGCCGTAGTAAGCGGAAAGGGCGGCGTTGGAAAATCTCTCGTTACCTCTATGCTCGCGGTAAATATGTCAAGACTCGGCTACAAGACCGCGATCCTTGACGCAGACGTAACCGGCCCGTCTATCCCCAAGGCGTTTGGACTCAAAGCGACCGTTGAAGGAGACGAACACGGAATGATCCCCCCTACAACTACCTCGGGAATAGATATTATGTCCGTAAATCTTATGCTCGACGATGAAACCAAGCCTGTCGTTTGGAGAGGCCCCGTCATCGCAGGAGCTGTAAAGCAGTTCTGGACGGATACTATTTGGCACAATATTGACTATATGTTTATAGATTGTCCTCCCGGAACGGGTGACGTACCTCTTACGGTATTTCAGTCGATCCCGATAGACGGTATCGTTATCGTAAGCAGCCCTCAGGAGCTCGTCTCCATGATAGTTGAAAAGGCGGCAAATATGGCGCAGATGATGAACGTTCCCGTTTATGGACTTGTTGAGAATATGAGCTACGTTAAGTGCCCCGATTGCGGCAAGGAGATCAAGGTATTCGGAGATGGACACATGGAAAAGATCGCTGAGAAATTCGGCTACGATCTTCTCGGACGCATTCCTATGGATCCTAAGCTTTCCGCGCTTGTGGATAAGGGCTGGATCGAGATGATGGATAATAATTATCTTGAAACTGCGGCAGAGGTTCTCGTAAACAGAACTCAAAACAAGAACTAAACCAAAATGGACTGTCTCAGATGCATGAGGCAGTCCATTTGTGCTTATTTAGAGGGAATGTAATTACATGTAACGGTAAGTCCGTCAAGAATTTCATTCCCGATAAGGATATTTATTTTCTGAAATGATGAGATACTTTCTTCATATAAAAGCTTTTTGAGGTTTTTTACTCCCTCAAAGGCGTATGCACTGATTGAGCGGACGTTTTTGGGAAGCAAGTAAGAGTTACTTGCTCTGTTCATGGGATAGCACACGAGAACGCTTCTGTCCTCGGAGAAAAGCACCCCACCTACCGAGCAATATATAGAGTTGTCGACATCAACGCTTATGGATACAAGATTGCTGCAACCGCGGAACGCACCCGTCTCGATGGTTTTTACTGTTGAGGGGATATCTATGGTGAGTAGTCTGTCAGAACCTGCAAAGGCTTTGGCACTTATTTTGACTACGGTCTCGCCCGCAGGACTTTTTTGCGGAATGCTCAGCTCACTTAGCTGACAGCTTCCAAATCCGTTTACGTAGCAGGTACCGTTGCCGTTACTCACAAACTCTAACCCACGCTCGTCGGTATGTATGATCGGATCATTATTGCCGCTTCCGTTTTGTGATTCGCCATTGGTGTCTACGTTGGGATTGAATACGCTGATATCATTTTTTTGCGTATTGTCGGTCGGGGTGCCGTAGTTATTTGAGGTGTTACGGGTGGCGGATATAGCCGTCACGGCTACTGTGGTGATGGTCATTACCGTGAGAGCGGAAATTATAACCGTCTTTTTGATGGAGATATTCTTGATTTTTTCTTTTATAGGCTCAAATTTCTGCTTGATGTTTTCAAATACTTTCATTTTTTACTCCTTTGTTTTGGTTTTTACAGTAAAATTTTACCATTTTCTGTAAATGATGTCAATTAAAATCGTTCGACTAATTTTGCCACAGGAGTATAAAATAAAGCATAAGGCGAGTAAAAGCGAGAGTAAAATAAGTTTTTCTGCTAAAAGCAACAAAAAATAAATTTAATTTTCGGAAAGAAACTGATATGTCGTTAAAAATAGGAGATTATCAATTAAAATACGGATTGATGCTCGCACCCATGGCGGGGGTTACCGATTCTACCTTCAGAGAGCTTTGCATTTCTTGCGGAGCAGAATTTACCGTCAGTGAGATGGTGTGCGCTAAAGCATTATGCTATGAGCAGAGAAGTAAAAGGCTGAGCGCTGAAGGCTACAATACCGCAATGCTTGCAAGAGTGCCTCAGACTCAGATGCCAATGAGTGTACAGATCTTTGGCAGTGAGCCTGAATTTATGGCGGAGGCGGCGGCAATGATAGAGAACTGCTCGTATAAGGGCTGTACTTCGGATTGCGCCCCTGCGGCGATAGATATAAATATGGGTTGTCCCGTACGAAAGATAACATCTAACGGCGAGGGAAGCGCGCTGATGAAGGATCCCGAGCTTGCGGGGCGTATCGTCAGAGCGGTGGCAGATGCCGTCAAAGCGCCTGTGACTGTAAAGATACGCGCGGGATGGGATCGCAATTCCGTAAACGCGCCCGAGATGGCAAAAATACTTGAAGCGTCGGGAGCGTCGCTCATATGTGTTCACGCGAGAACCAAGGAGCAGCAATACGCACCCGGGATAGACCTTTCCGTTATTGAAAACGTAAAAAAAGCAGTTTCGATCCCCGTTATTGGAAACGGAGATATTTACTGCGCGGATGACGCGATAAAAATGATGCAACTTACCGGTTGCGACGGAGTAATGGTCGGCAGAGGAGCTCAGGGAAATCCTTGGATATTCTCAGAGATCGGAGCACGACTTGAGGGACGTGAGTTCATTATTCCTACGCTTGAGGAAAGATTTGCGACCGCACTTAAACAGCTCTCCGATATGATACGGGAAAAAGGTGAGCGCGTTGGAATTGCCGAGGCTAAAAAGCACATGGCGTGGTATATAGACAGCGTACGCGGTGCGGCTCAGGCACGCGCAAAAATAATGACCTCGAGTTGTTACGCCGACGTCGAACGGGTTTTCGACGAGATTATCAGATCGGGGCGCGAGGAGTGAGTTATGCTATGAAGCTTGGAAAAATTGCACTTGTTACGAATAACCCTCAGCTTGCGCGCTTTTTTGAAATGGAGTTTTTCTCGCTTCCGTACGAGCTGAATGTATTACATACATTTTCAAAGCTTGGGGATAGCTACGACTGCATAATAGCGGATAATGATACTGTCGATCTTGTAGGCGCTTTTTCGTGTCCCGTAATAAACGTTTCTTCACGTTTTGACGCGGTCGATATTTTCCCTCATTCGCGTACGTGTACGTTACCTTGGCCAACCCCGATAAGCGCGATAGGAGAGCTTCTTCGGGTTGTCACGCTTGATGGTTTTGACGAGCATACGAATAAGAAAAAAATCCGCTCACAATACAACACGGTGTACGTTACGGACTTAAATACAAACTCTGTGATAATTGAGAATATATCTCTGAAGCTTACGTCAAACGAGCTTGCGGTGCTTGATGCGCTTTGTTCGGCGCGAGGTGAGGTGGTCGATAGAAAGTATCTTTCCGAGCTGCTCGGAGCATCCGACGGAAATATTGCGGACGTCTATATATGCCGCTTGCGTAAGAAGCTTGAAGGTCGCCTTAACCGTAAGCTTATATTTTCCGAGCGTGGCAGAGGATACAAAACTACACTTGCAATAAAAAAATGAGGGATTGTAAATCAATCCCTCATAGGAGTAACGAATTAAAGATTTTCCAAGTAATTAACAACGTCACCAACGGTTGTGAACTTGCGAATATCGTCATCGTTGATTTCGATTCCGAATTTGTCTTCACAGATCATAACGAGATCGGCAAGCTCGATAGAGTTGATTCCGAGATCACCTGAAAGCTCAGCCTCAAGTGTTATTTCATTGCGGTCGATCTGGAGCTCTTCAACCAACAGATTAACAAACTTTTCGTACATATGTTCCTCCAAAAAATTAATCTTATTCTTAAATTTAATGCCGTATGTATTACGTACAGCAGTTATTATACTACAAAATTTGTCTCTTGTCAAGTAAAATATTTATAAGTACCATATTATATTGTAATTTTTTTGATTTTATTATCATTGGATAAAGAAATTTCGCTGCAAACGACGGGAAAGTGAGGTGAGAAATATGGAATTGTTTAAACGAAGACCGCTGTGCGTATGCTGCGGTCTGTTTTTGCTTTTTTCATATATATCAGCTAAACTCATGCCTGCGGATAAGATCTTCTTACTGATTGGCGTTTTGGCGATCTTTATATTACTTGCGATCGTCGGACGGATATTCAGACTTGAGAGGTACGGTTTTTTCTCGCTGTTGATGTGCCTTTTGTTTATCATCGGCGCGCTTGCCAATAATCTTTTGCGTGTTGAGCTTCCAAAGACGCAGGCAGAAAAATACTCGGGAGAGCGTAGCGCGGTTATGAATATAATCGAGCGCGAGCATTATTCGTCTTACAGCTCCTCATACGTAGTTGACGTAACGGAGATCGACGGCGAGAAGACAAGCGTAAGAGCGCTTGTCGTTTTGGGATTTGGAGCGGAGGAGCTGTCCGTGGGAGACGTTTTGAGGGCGGATGTTGAGTTTTACAGACCTGACGCGAGTGTGTTGGGGCAGACGGGATATCAGCGTACTGACCGCGAGGACGTCACTCTCGTCGCCGCGGTGTATGAGTCCGACTCGGTTGCAGTTCGGAGATTTGATAGAGATATGAGCTTTTTCGGTAAGCTTTTCTCTCAAAACGGAGTATCAGTTTTGCTTTACGAGCTGCGCTCGTCGGTAGCGGCGCGTATCGATAAATGCCTTGGTGAGAGCGTCGGCGCGCTTGCAAACGCCTACCTCACGGGAGACAAAAGTGACATTGAGACAAGTACCGTAAGAGATTACAGACGCTCGGGAATATCCCATCTTTTTGCCGTCAGCGGAATGCACGTTTCAATTCTTCTCGGAGCTATTGAGTTACTTCTCAAAAAGCTTTACTGCCGCAAGAGCTTGCGGTGCGTTATTTTGTCGGTGTGCGCGCTTGGGTTGCTTTGTCTGACGGGATTTTCAATGTCGGCAATGCGTTCGGTATTTATGCTCTTTGCGGTGTATATAACCTTTTTGCTATCCGAGGAAAACGATTCACCCACCTCGCTTTTCGTTGCGGTTTCCGTTATAATATTGATAACACCGTATGCGATATATGAGCTTGGAATGTGGATGTCATTCCTTGCAACGCTTGCGGTAATTACCTTTTATCCGCTGATCGAGAGAGCTATACCGAGACTGAGTAAAAAGAAGGCCGGCCGCGCGCTCAGAGCATTGTATGCTATACCGCGCGCCTGTCTGCTGACCGCAGGCGGTACGGTGGCGGCAACTATGTTCTTGCTTCCTGTATCGTGGGCAATATTCGGCGAGATATCACTTGTGGCAATTCCCGCAAATATCGTAATGTCACCGCTGGCAACGCTCTTTCTGATATTGTCGGCGCTCGCGGTGCTGTGCTGTAATATTCCTCTTATCAGTTACGCGATACGTTATCTGGCAGTCGGGGTGTCATCGCTTATGACGCTTTTGGTAGAGAACTTTTCGGGGCTTGATATTGCCACGGTGTCTCTCGGATATCCCTTTGCCAAGTGGTTGGTCATCGTATTTACCGCCATAGTTGCTGTGATGATGCTGATAAGAATATCAAGGAAAATACTCTTTGTCCTGCCGCCCATCGCGTTTGCCGTGAGCTTCCTTGTATGCGTGATATGCTTTGGCGCCGTAAACCCGTCCGCGATGAGCTATCACGGACAGGGAACAAATGAGCTCATAAGTGTTTCCAATGATGAAAGCTTTGCTGTTATCGATATGTCGGATGGACGCTATTCGCGCTTTGGTGACGCGCTCGACAGTGCCTCGGCGTACGGTACGACCGAGATCGAAAGTATAGTACTGACGAGCGTTTCGTCCTCTCACGTCTCGGGTCTGGATTATTTTTTAAGAAGTAATACCGTCCGTACGCTTTACTTGCCTGAGCCTTATTCCGATAAGAGTCGAGAGCTGTCTGCCGAGCTTATTACTATTGCCGAGAATTGCGGTACTCGGGTAAGCATATACAATGACGACAGCGCCTTTGAGATCTGCGACGGTATTTTTGTGCGCGCGATGTGTTCGCAAATCGGAGATAAACGGTCGGTTGCGACATTCGTGTCTGACGGTGAGAGCGTGTACGGCTACGTCGATGCGTTTTTCGCATCAACTCCGTCCGCGTCTGATGCCGCGGAGCTTATAAGCAGGTGCGCGACTCTTATAATCGGTAATAACGGCGTGCCCGATCATCAGTATTCCTATGACGTTTCGGAGAGAGCGAAGATAATATACGCCGGCACGGAGTTAAAACAAAAGAGTAATATTCATATCAATGAAAACAACACTTATTTCAATACGAAAAAGGTCTTTGATTTTCGTATAGTATTCGATTGATTTTTTTGTCAATATCCTTTTAGTCAACATATTATGGTAGTGTACCGATAATAATCGCGCCGAAAGGATGTCATATATGAAAAAACAATCGAAGATAGCAGTAATTGGCGGAGATATGCGTCAGCTTGCGGTAGCAAAAGGCTTGCGCGATGCCGACCTTGAGGTATATACGAGCGGACTTTGTGTGTCCCCCGGAAAAGAGGAAAATATAAAAAATTGCGATTGCTGGGAGGACGCGATCACAGGAGCGCGTGCGGTGGTACTTCCGCTTCCCGTGAGTATGGACGACGTCACTCTCAACTGTCCTGCACGTATGGGGGCGGATCGCATAACGCTTGATAAGATTACTGAGCTTACCGATAGTGGCGCAGTACTTCTCGGTGGACGAATACCTAAGCGAATGCTGGAGGCGGCAGGACGAAAGGGAATTGAGGTGTGCGACTATTTTCTTTCCGAGCCGTTGCAGATAAAAAATGCCTATCTTACGGCGGAGGCGGCTGTAAGTATAGCTATGAACAGCCTTACCAAACGACTTGGAGAAGCGCGGTTTGCAGTCACGGGCTCGGGCAGAATATCTCGTTTTCTCGCGCATATTTTGCGTCGGCTTGGCGCTGAAGTTACGGTTGCGGCAAGAAAAGCCGAGAGCCTTGCCTACTTTGCCATCGACGGCTGTGATACGCTTCTCATTACCGAGTCGGATGGTGGCAGAGAACGGTGGTACACTCCATTACAGAAGGGATACGATATCATATTCAATACCGTTCCCGCGTGGCTCTTTGACCGCCAATTTCTTGAGGGGGCGGATAAGAATATGCTTATAATAGAGCTCGCCTCATCGCCCGGTGGGGTTGACGTGTGCGCGGCAAGGGAGCTGTGCGCCAACGTTATGTGGGCGCCGTCATTGCCCGGCAAATACGCCCCTGAAAGTGCAGGAAGGATAATATGCGAATGTGTTCTTGACGTGCTTGGAGGTATCGTATGATCGGATTTGCAATGTGCGGATCTTTCTGCACTCATAAATATGCCCTTGAACAGCTCTCACAGATTATTGCGCGCGGATATGAAGTCCTGCCTATAATGAGTGAGAACGTCTATTCCACGGATACTCGGTTCGGAGAGGCGTCAGTGCTTGTCGACCGAGTAGAAAAAATGTGCGAAAGGGAAGTGATACACACCATCCTTGACGCCGAGCCGATAGGCCCGAGGACCGTGCTTGACGCAATGATAGTCTGCCCGTGTACGGGTAATACTCTTGCTAAAATAGCAAGCGGAATCACCGACACCGCGGTCACAATGGCAGTCAAAGCGCATCTGCGCGGTGACAGACCTCTTGTGCTTGCGCTCGCTTCAAATGACGCGCTTTCCGCGAACCTTAAAAATATAGGTCAGCTTCTCGTTCGTAAATGCGTGTATTTTACTCCTATGACACAAGACGATCCGCAGAAAAAACCTCATTCGTTGGTAGCGGATTTCTCGCTCGTGCTACCCACCCTCGACGCCGCCCTCCAAGGCAGACAGTATCAGAAGATTTTTATATAAGTATTTATACAAATCCCCTAAATAACCCAATATCAAATAAAACCCGCATTGATTTTGAAAATGAGCTTCAAATCAACGCGGGTTGTTTATATTATGAGGTTTATCATATTTATTTTGTAGGGACAGGCGTCCTCGACTGTCCGTTTTTGGCATAAAGTATGATTTTTTGTGCCTATGTCTTTCATTCATAAAGACTACTCATCCACCGCAGAGCGGTCCCCCTTCCCTGACAAGGGAAGGCTTGTCGGTGTCGATTATGCTTCGGGTGATATGTAAATTTTATTATATCCTTTTTGAAGTTGTAGGGACAGGCGTCCTCGACTGTCCGTTTTTGGCATAAGGTAATCTTTACGCCCCACATTGTCATCCTCGAACGAGCATCCTCTCGAGATTCTTCGCTACGTAGCCACGCGTTGTCATCCTCGAACAAGGCGTTTTCTCTCGGGATTTTTCGCTTCGCTCGAGAATGACGGCGAGAGAAAACGCCGCCGTGAAGGATCTCGCGTGGCTACTACGTCGGGGAATGACGGCGAGGGGATGCGAAGTGAAGGATCTTGTGGGGCGTCACGGTGTTTTTTTACCGTAGGATAGGATATCAACTGCATAGCAAGTTTGCAAAACAAACATTGCATTCTTTCGTGTCTTTGTAGGGGTAGACGTCCTCGACGACCCTTTTGGGTGTCTTTTTATATCTGCTTCCTCATTCTCTCAAGTGCGCCTTTTTCAAGTCGTGATACCTGTGCTTGTGAGATGCCTATTTCGTCGGCGATTTCCATCTGCGTTTTGTTGCTGAAATACCGAAGGCGGATGATCTTTCTTTCCCGTTCATTCAGGCATTTCATAGCCTCGTTCAGCGCAATACTTTCAAGCCATTTTTCGTCCGATGAGCTGCTGTCCTTTATCTGATCCATAACGTATATAGAGTCACCGCCGTCGTTATATACCGGCTCGTATAGCGATATCGGTTCGACTATGGCTTCCATTGCTCGCACAACTGCTTCCTTTTCCTCACCGAGATACGCGGCGATATCCTCTACCGTGGGTTCGGATTCCTTAGCGCGAATAAGCTCCTCTTTGGCTTGAAGCGCGCGATAAGCGAGGTCGCGGAGCGAGCGGCTGATGCGTATAGAATTATTATCCCTGAGATATCGGCGTATCTCTCCTATTATCATCGGCACGGCGTAGGTTGAAAACTTTACGTCAAGCTCGACGTTGAAGTTGTCCACCGCCTTGACAAGCCCGATACACCCCACTTGAAAAAGATCGTCAAGATTTTCTCTGCGTCCCGTGAAGCGCTGTACAACGCTGAGAACGAGTCGGAGATTGCCGTTGATCAATTCCTGTCGCGCGTCTTTATTTCCGTTTTTGCTTTGCAACAGCAGGTGCTTTTTTTCCTCATCGTTCAGCACCTTAAGCTCTGAGGAATTCACCCCGCATATCTCGACCTTGTTATAATACATAAAAAAATACTCCCGACAGAAAACTTTCTATCGAGAGTATTGACGGCAGTACGGCTGTATTATTCAGCAAACGGTATGCCACTTTTTACCTTTGTCATCGACGAAACAGGTGAGGCTTGCATAAGATAGAGCTCGGAAGCTAAAGAGAGCTCATCCTTATCGTGTGAGATGAGTATCGCGGTCTTTCCTCGCAGCTCGCGAAGAACTACGTCTATCGTGTTGTTTTTACTTGCGTCGTCAAGCCCCTTGAAGGGTTCGTCAAGCAATACGAGATCCGCGTCGTAGGCAAGCGCTCGCGCGATAGACACGCGTTGCTTCATGCCACCCGAGAGCTCGTGTGGGTATTTATCAATTCCGTCGGGCAAGAGAAGCTCGAGGTATTTCCGTGCTTTTTGCTCGTCTTCACACACACAGGTCACGTTTTCAAGTGCGGTCATCCACGGAAACAGCCTGGGGTCTTGAAAGATGTAGCTGATCCTTTTGTGAGTTGAGTCGATACTTCCGCTCGTCAGCGGTACGAGGCCGGCTATCGCGCCGAGAAGTGTGGTCTTTCCTATGCCCGAAGCTCCCGCTATCGCGTATATGTGACCGTCCTCAAAGGTGACGGAGAGATCCTTTATAACGCTTTGACCGTCGTAGCTTACGCTTACGTTTTTAAGTTCAATCATTTTTCTCTCCTTTGGCGGTGACGCTCATTTTTTTAGCCGCCCGTGAAAGCACGGCAATAAACAGCTTTTCGATGATAATACTAAGAACTATAACTACGAAAGTCCAAGCGAAAAGGGAAGGAGTTTCGAGATAGGTCTTTGAAAAATAAAGCTCTCTGCCGATGGCGTTCTCGGGTGTCGCAAGAACCTCGGCGGAGATTCCCGCCTTCCAAGCCATACCGAGCGACGACCGACAAGCCGCGATAAAAAACGGAGCGATGGACGGTACGTAAAGCTTTGTGATCTTCTTTACAACTGAAAAGTCGTAGATCTTCGCTACTTCGATAAGGTCCTTATCGACCGATCTGATCCCCTCAGATACGTTCGACCACACGATAGGAACTACTATCAGCGCGGTTATAAGTATCGGTAGATCACTGCGATCCACCCACAGCAGCGCAAGTATGATAAAGGACGCCACGGGTGTGGATTTTACTATACTGATGATCGGTGATAATGCGAGTTTGAAAATAGAGATTCGTTCGGTAAGTATGGCAAGGACCGAGCCGATGACAAGAGAGAGGATAATGCCCGCGATGACTCGGAAAAGTGAGTATGCCGTGGTTATCCAGAACTCCTTTGTGACTATCAGCTCGCCGAGAGCCTTTATAACCGACGACGGAGACGGAAACAAAAGCTCGCTGTCCGTTCTGTACGCGGCGATACACCATACGCCTATCCAAAAGGCAAATACTGCGGCGTATTTTATGATGGCTATTGTAATCTTTTTTACAGTCATTTCCGTCTCCTTTCTCGGTTATTTACCGTAATATCCTAAAAAAATCAGTTAGCGGGTTTTATAGCGTTGAGTGCCACCGTGACCTTGGGCTCGGGGAGAACTGCGAGAGGCGCTTTGCCTGCCGCAAATGCTGCCTGAAGGGCATCGGGGCTGTTGTAGGTCGTTGTGTCGAGAATTACGTCCTTGCCGATCTCAAGTCCTGCCGCTCTGAGAAGTGCCGCGGTGATATACTCGGGGTTAGAGCCCGCACCGGGAAGGTATACGGTCTTGCCCTTAAGATCTGCGAGGGTGCTTACGCTTTGCGTACCGTCATTGAGCAGATAAAGCACGCCAAGGGTATTGAGCGCGAGAAGCTGGAGCTTTCCGCCGGATTTGTTGAAGAGCTTTACTGCTACGTTGGTGGGAAGTGCCGCTATATTGCACTCACCGCTGATGATAGCGCCTGTTATTGCGTCTGCGGCAGTGTGCAGGGAAATGTTGTAGTTCATTTCTTTGCTGTCACTCTTTGCGTTTTCTATCATCTGTGCCATACCGAGAGCTGTTGTGCCGTTGAGGGCGTATATCTTTATCTCCTCGGTCTTGCTTGCCGCAGAGGCGTCACCGCCCTCGGTGTAGTAGAAGGAGTCGGTCGGCATAGCTCCGCCGATGGACTTTGCATCGTATTCGAATATCTTCTGGCTGAAGGTATTCATTACGGGCTTCATATCCGCACCTGCGATATAGCAGAGATTACAGTTGGGAAGCGCTTTCTTTACGATGCCTGCCTTGGGGAGAATTCCCGCGTTTACAACGGTGTTGATGGCTTCATCGGTTCCGGATTTTACGTATTCAACGGACGCCTTGTAGTCCGCAAGGAATTTTGCAAGCTCGTTGGGGTGAGCCGCCGCCCACGCCGTGTTTACAACGAGACAGCCCTGAACGAGAGTGTTTTCGCCGTTGATGGCTTCCCATTCTTCGGTAAGGTCAAGAGCAACTCCCGCGGGAGCTTTTACGTTGTTATCGGTATTGTCGCCGGGCTTTGTGCAAGCTGCGAATGCTGAGAGCATTACTAAGGCGAGAATAAGCGAGATGAGTTTTGTGATGTGATTTTTCATAATTTGTGTCCTTTCTTTAATAGATATAAAATCAAAGCGCCCTTATTCAAAATTTAAAAGTGCGTTTTTGTCGGGAATAAAAATACTCTTGCCGTCACGATGGATCAGTCCCTCGGCTTCAAGGGAGTCAAGTGCGCGGTAGAGTGAGGCTCTGCCAACACTCAAAATTTCAGCTATCGCCGTCATTGAGATACGCTGGGAAAATTCACCGTCGTGCTGATTTTCAGCAAGGAATAACGCCAGCTTTTTTTCGGTAGTGCCTGCGGTCAGGGTGGATATTTTCTTGTTGAGAAAGACGATCTTTCGGCTCATGAATTCAAGATACGCGCGCATGGCTTTTGAGTCGCGTTCTATAAGCGCTTTGAATGCGTCGGCGTCTATAAACAACACACGGCACGCACTTTTTGCGATTATTACGCTGATAAAAGGAATCTCATTTGCGTACAGATTTGCAATTCCAAACATATCGCACGAGGAAAGCAATTTCAGAAGAACCTTTTCGTTGGAGTTCGTCGGCTCTACCGCGGCGCGTCCGTCAAGGATTATTCCTACCTGCCTTTTGGAGCATTCGGGGGAGTATATGGTCTCTCCCGCGGAAAAGGTTTTGGCGTATGCGGTTTTTTCGGTAAAGCAATGCGTCAAATTATCCTCGTCCGCGCATCCGAGTATTTTGTCGGAGCGGATACACTCCAAAATTTCCTGTGAAAGCATTTTACCTCCAAGTGTCTCATTTGAGACATTTTATTTTACCATATTATCGTTTATTTGTCAAGACGTGTATAATATTTTTTGTGAACAAAATGTTAAATTATGACATAAACTCTTTTAGTAGCAATGATATTGTGATACAATTATTTAGATAAATACGTTATATTTTATATGTCAGGAGGATAGAAATGACGTTATTGATACTTGCCGCAGGTATGGGTTCAAGATACGGCGGGCTGAAGCAGATAGATCCCATTACCGACAACGGAGAATTTATAATTGATTTCTCGGTTTATGACGCCATATTAAGCGGATTTGATAAGGTAGTTTTCGTCATCAAGGAAGAAAATCTTGAATTGTTCAGAGAAACTATCGGCAAGAGATTTGAGGGTAGAATTAAGGTCGAGTACGCTTTTCAGCGTATGGAGGATATCCCCGAGGGGTACAGCGTTCCGCTTGGCAGAGAAAAGCCGTGGGGAACCACTCAGGCGGTGCTTTGCGCAAGAGATCATATAAACGAGCCCTTTGCGGTCATCAATGCTGATGATTTTTACGGCAGAAGCGCGTTCAGACTGCTTGCAAAGCATTTTGAGACTGCGACCGAAGGCGAGTATTGTATGGTCGGCTATATCCTTAAGAATACTCTTACGGAAAACGGTACGGTCGCGCGTGGCGTTTGTACGGTAGAGGACGGACGTCTTGCGGGGATTAATGAGATGACCAAGATCAAGCGTGACGGCGACGTTGCCTCGTGTGAGACCGAAAACGGAAAGGTTACTTTCCCCCTTGATTCTATCGTTTCCATGAACTGTTGGGGATTTACTCCCGATATTTTTGAAAAGCTTGAGAGTACATTTGAGGACTTTATCAAAAATCACGGTAGCGAGCTTAAATCCGAATGCTATCTCCCCATGAGCGTAGGACAGCTTATGAGTGATGGAGAGTGCACCGTCAACGTCTACTCAAGCGAGGACAAGTGGTACGGCGTTACCTATCACGAAGACAGAGATGACGTAGTAAAGAGTCTTGCGGCGCTTATAGCCGAGGGCAAGTATCCTAAATCGCTGAATAAATAAATCTTTATGAATATATACTAAAAAGGAGAAATTATGGCTATTTTGATTACGGGTGGCGCGGGTTATATCGGCTCGCATACAATGGTAGAGTTGCTTGAAGCAGGCAGAGAGCTTGTAGTAGTTGATAACTTTGTTAACAGCAAGCCTGAGGCGTTGGAGCGTGTCAGAAGGATCACGGGTAAGGACTTTAAATTTTACGAGGTAGACCTTCTTGACTACGATGCGCTTGATAAGGTCTTTGCCGAAAACGATATTGACAGTTGTATTCATTTTGCGGGTCTTAAGGCAGTTGGTGAATCCTGCGCAAAGCCCTTGCTTTATTATCACAACAACATTACGGG
The DNA here is from genome assembly GCA_045127215.1 of Eubacteriales bacterium. GTDB lineage: Bacteria > Bacillota > Clostridia > Oscillospirales > CAG-272 > HGM12713. Next base: position 43,514 of record JBGVPV010000024.1, read on the forward strand.
AACTCTCAATCTCTGCAATATAATGCAGAAGCACGGCGCTAAGCGTATAGTTTTCAGCTCGTCGGCAACAGTTTACGGAAATCCCGCAAGCGTGCCGATAACTGAGAATTTTCCGCTTTCCACCACCAACCCTTACGGTGAGACAAAGCTGATGATAGAGAGAATACTTAAGGACCTTCACGCCGCTGATAACGAATGGAGCGTGTCTATCCTGCGTTATTTCAATCCCATCGGAGCGCACAAGAGCGGACTTATTGGCGAAGATCCTCAGGGAATACCCAATAACCTTTTGCCTTATATCACGCAGGTTGCATCGGGCAGAAGAGAGTGCCTTTCTGTTTTCGGTAACGACTATAATACCCATGACGGCACGGGCGTGCGTGACTATATTCACGTCGTCGATCTTGCCAAGGCTCACCTTAAGGCTATCGAGCGCGCCGAAAAGGTATGCGGCGTAGAGCATTTTAACGTAGGAACGGGTGTTGGTTATTCCGTTCTTGATATCGTTAAGGCGTACGAAGCTTCCACGGGAATCAAGATAAACTATAAGATAGTCGATCGCCGCCCCGGTGACATAGACGAGTGCTATGCAAATCCCAAGAAGGCGTACGAGGTGCTTGGCTGGAAGGCTGAAAATAATATCGAGGATATGTGCCGCGATTCTTATAATTGGCAAATAAAAAATCCCAACGGATACGGAGAATAAAAAATGAGTATAGAGAAATCATTGTTTGGAACACTTGAGGACGGCAGAGAGGTATACGCGTATACACTTAAAAATGCAAACGGACTTTCTGCTAAAATATTGAATTACGGCGGAACTATCGTCGAGCTTCGCGTACCCGACAGAAACGGCTGTCTTACCGACGTAATAGGCGGATATGACTGTATCGAATCCTACGTAGGCGGCGACGGATATCAGGGTGCGCTTATCGGCAGATTCGGAAATAGAATAGCTGACGGTAAATTTACTCTTGACGGTGTAGAATATAATCTGTGCAGGAACAATAGCGGCGCGCATCTTCACGGAGGCGAGTACGGCTTTGACAGTAAGATCTGGGACGTAACAAGCGTAGATGCCCCCGATCCCACGCTTGAGCTTCATCTTGTATCTCCCGACGGAGAGGAAAACTATCCCGGTACGCTCAATGTAACCGTAACTTATACGCTGACCTCCGAGAACGGATTGGTAATTCATTATCATGCGACTACCGATAAGGCGACAATTCTTAACCTTACTAACCATTCTTATTTCAACCTTGGCGGTTATGCGTCGGGAAAGATATACGATCACGAGATGTTTATTGATGCTGACAGCTATTTGCCTCTCAATGAGCAATTGGTTCCTACCGGTGAGATCAGAAGTCTGAAGGGAACTCCTTATGATTTTACTACGCCCAAAAAGATCGGCGCGGATATTGCCGCGGTCGGCGGATATGATAACTGCTATAATTTCGTAGGCGGCGAGACTGATGCACCTGTTAAGAGATGCGAGGTGTACGATAGCGCAAGCGGCAGAGGTATGACCGTTTATACTAATCAGCCCTGCGTTCAGTTCTATACGGCTAACTTCTTGAAGAATGAGAAGTATCCCTTTAAGGGCGGATATAAGCAGTCTCCTCAGACACTTTTCTGTCTTGAGACTCAGCATATGCCCGACAGTATCAATCACGAAAACTTTACAAACTGTATCTTGCGTCCCGAAGAGGAGTATGACTATACTACCGAATACCGTTTCTGGACTAAGTAAAAATTAAAACAATAAAATGGACAAGATCTGTTGATGTTGTCCATTTTTTAAAGGGTGTAAAAATGTATTTAAAAAGATTTGGCTTTCCATCTTACGGAGATGAGAGAGGGTATCTGATAAACTGCAGTATGGGCAGAGGCGCTCCATTGCCGTTCGGAGTTTTTCCGCAAAGAAGCCTTAGTCACATAGATATGTCAAACGTAACCGTATTTTGCGGAAGCAGTGACAGTGAAAAGGATCTCGCGCTTGAAGTTATTGCGGGAAAGCTTGGTGCTAAGGAGATAGACGAAGCGCTTAACGCAAGTCTTGTGCGCGGATATCTCAGTATGTGCTTTACGCGTTATGTGGAATACATAGAAAAAAGCAGCGATGTCGAAAAGATATACCTCTCACGAGAGGGCGCGCTGGAGCATCTGAATAAAAACAAATACCGTTTTGACGGCAGGGAAACGCTGTTGCATTTCTATGAAAGTCAAATAAAGAGTAATGCGATATGCCTGCTTCAAGAGCCTGAGACGTATATGTCCTTTGAGGAGACTGTGGCGCTGGCGTGTCTTATAGAAGATTTTGCCAAATACTCCAAAACGCAGTTTATTATATCTACGAACTCGCCCGCAATACTCGGTATCAGAGATGCGCTTATATATGATTTTGACGAAAGCACTGTGATGGGTAAAACGTGGTATAATTCTTCTAAGGCGATTAAATATATCGATTTCTATCGTGAGTTGATAGAAAAACATAGTATGTAAAAACACAAAATATCCCGACATATTTGTCGGGATATTTTGTGTTTTTATTATGTATAATTCAGGATTTCTTTTGAGCGCGTAAAAGCTTTAGGAGATCATATACGTTTTTAATTGGGATTATTTCTGCGCCTGCGATAGCAGAAACGGCAGATTTGTTATGCTGAGGAACGAGTATTTTGGTAAATCCGAGCCGTATTGCCTCCTTTACCCGTCCTTCGATGCCCGATACAGCTCTGCATTCTCCTGCGAGTCCAAGCTCACCTATTGCAATGAGATCGTCTGGAATTACCGAGTCGGTAAGTGAAGATATAAGCGACAGCGCGATTCCGAGGTCGGATGCAGGCTCGTTGATCTGTAAACCGCCAATTACGTTAAGATAAACGTCGTTTGCGGAGAAGCGCAAGCCAAGACGCTTTTCAAGAACCGCAAGTATCAGATAGGTGCGGTTATAATCTATTCCGTTTGCAGTTCTTCTCGGCGAGGGGAAGGAGGTTGGCGTGACAAGTGCCTGTATCTCGGCAACAATGGGACGTGTGCCTTCCATAGTGCATATCGCGCAGTTACCTGAAATGTCGGCAGGACGGTCTGCAAGCAACATCTCGGAAGGATTTGTGACCTCGCGAAGTCCTGTATCCGTCATTTCAAATACGCCGATCTCGTTGGTGGATCCGTATCTGTTTTTGTTGGCGCGAATTATCCTGTAAAGCTGTTTTTGATCACCCTCAAAGCTGAGTACCGCATCGACCATGTGTTCAAGCACTTTTGGGCCTGCAATATTTCCTTCTTTGTTGATGTGACCTACGAGAATGACGGAAGTTCCGTCATTTTTAGCCTTGGAAATAAATGCCATTGCCACTTCCTTTACGTTGGCAACGCTGCCCGGGGCAGAGCTTATCTGATCTGAGTACATAGTTTGTACCGAGTCCGCGATAATTACGTCGGGCTTTATTTTTTTAGCCTCGCTGAGTATATTTTCTATATTGGTCTCTGTTAGAATATAAAGATTATTTCCGCCAACGTCAAGGCGCTTTGCGCGAAGTCTGAGCTGTCCCGTGGATTCCTCTCCCGAGACGTAGAGTACGGATTTACTTTCTCCGAGCTTGTCGCAGATCTGCAAGAGCAGGGTGGATTTTCCAATTCCCGGCTCACCCGAGAGCAGTACCACGGAGCCGTGTACCAAACCGCCGCCAAGAACTCTGTCAAGCTCACCGATACCCGTGCTGTAACGCATGTATTCGGGAGTGCTTATGTCCTTGAAAAGAGAAGCTGTATTATTTCCCGAGCTGACCGCTAAGGCGTGCTTTGGTTGTACGGAGGCAGAAGCGGGTTGCTTTTCTACAACGTCCTCCACAAAGCTGTTCCACTGACCGCACTTAGGGCATTTTCCAAGCCATTTTGCGCTTTCATATTCACATTCGGAGCATATATATACGGTTTTTACGCCTTTCATAGTGTAAGTCCCTTTCTTTGTGTATAATATAATTATACTTTATCTTACATTTAAAGTCAAGGGCTATGTGCCATTATTCGACTGAAAACTCAAATAATTTAATATCGCGGCGTAAATGCACATACAGAGCCGTTTTTGATATGAGGTCTGACAAAGAAGCTCACATTCCTCCGGGTTTGATATAAAACCGCACTCTATCAGCACACTTGGGTGAGGCGTATCGTTCAGCAGATAAATATTATCTTCCGATGATTTTATTTTTCGTTTATTGTCGTATTGAAGATTGTCTCGCACGGTGTCTTGTATATACTGTGCGAGGATCTCGGAGTCTCTGACATCGGGGGAATAATATACCTGCAAGCCTTTGTATTTTGCCTCGGGAAAAGAGTTCATATGTATGCTTATAAATACGGCGTCGGGATATTGGTTTATTATCTTTCGCCGTGCCTGCATATCAAGCAGCTTTTTCTTTCCGTGATAATCCGAATTTTTGTCGTAGAGCAGGGTATCACTATCTCTTGTCAGTCTTGTGGGAATGCCCGCACTCTCAAGCATTTGTTGCAATTCAAGGGCAATACATAAATTCAGATCCTTTTCGTAAACTCCGCTTTTTCCTATCGCTCCGCCGTCCTCGCCGCCGTGCCCTGCATCAATGATCACAGTTGGATAGGCTTTGTTATTTTCCTGCGGCGGCGGTGATCTATCGGTGTGATTTTCACACGAAATGCAGGAAAATAACAGGGCGATAAATACGGTAAAAGCGCAGATCTTTCTGAAAAATACGGGGGACGTCATAGAGTTCTCCTTTTTGTATGTTTTTGCTTATTGATTGAGTGCTTTAGTATCGATTTTCCTTGACTTTTTGTATATAAAATGTTATACTGTATATTGAATAGTTATGATCGGTTTTAATATCGTTTCAGTAAAAGTGAGGTACGCGTTATGAAAAAAATGCTGATCGTTGACGGCAACAGTATTTTAAACAGAGCATATTACGGTATTCGTCCTCTGACTAATAAGTCGGGGCTTTATACACACGCCGTATACGGTATGATCAATATAATATCCCGTTATTTTGATTCGGTATCTCCGGACTATTGCGTGGTAGCTTTTGACCTTAAAGCCCCTACGTTCAGACATAAAATGTACGGGGAGTATAAGGCTAACCGAAAGGGAATGCCCGAGGAGCTTGCGGTACAGCTCCCTTATGCGAAAAAAGCTATGGCGGCGCTTGGCTATTTTGTCGTAACAAAGGAAGGGTATGAGGCTGACGATATTCTCGGTACGCTTTCCGCAAGCGCGTCTTTGTGCGGTATCAAGTCGTATATTCTGACAGGAGACAGAGACTCGCTTCAGCTTATCGGTGACAACGTATCCGTATTGCTTGTTAAGACCAAGGAAACTATTGAATTTGACAGAGCAGTATTTTTTGAGAATTATGGCATTACTCCCGAGCAGTTCGTTGACGTCAAGGCGCTTATGGGAGATTCTTCCGACAATATCCCCGGAGTTGCGGGTATCGGTGAGAAAACCGCCCTTAAGCTTATAAGCGATTTTGGTTCGCTTGATAAGCTTTATGAGAATTATTCCGAGGCAAAGATGAGTGACTCAGTCAAGCAAAAGCTTACAAACGGACGTGAAATGGCGTATATTTCGCGTGAGCTCGCGCTTATTGATCGCGATGCACCTATAAATACGAACATTGAGGAATATGCATATAACGGTGTTATCAAGCAAGATCTGAGAGCGCTTTTTGACGAGCTTGAGTTCTTTGCGTTTATAAAAAAATTTGGGCTCGAGGATGTTGAGGTCGAGTCGGAAAGTCAGGAAGTATCACTCGATGCGCCGAGAGAAGCTCAGCGTATAGATATCAATACTGCTGTCTCTGAGTTTAAAAATAAAAAAATATCGGTATATATAAACGAAAATACTTTGGAGCTCTTTGACGGAGCGAGCTTGCTGTCTGTTGATCTTACTGCCGATATACCGGCTGAGGCTAAAGAGTTGCTTGAACAAACAGAGGTGATATGCCACGATTACAAGCAGCTTTATAAGGAGCTTATCTCCCTCGGACTCGGCATTGGAAAATGCGCGTTTGATACTATGCTTGCGGCGTACGTTCTCAATTCGAGCAGAAGCAAATACGGATTTGACGAGGTGGTTTCCGTTTACGGAGCGGACGGCAGCGGCGCTCGGGCTGTGCATGGACTTTATGAGATGCTCGCTCCTCAGATCGAGGATCAGAGCTGTCATTCCTTGCTTTACGATATAGAGATACCGCTTGCGAAAGTACTTGCGGATATGGAGCTTGTTGGCTTTAAGATAGACGTTGACGGCATTTGCGGCTACGGCGAGGAGCTTGCGGTAACTGCCGATGCGCTCAAGTCGAGAATATATATGCTGGCAGGTCAGGAATTCAATATAAATTCTCCCAAGCAGCTCGGTGAGGTGCTCTTTGAAAAAATGGGATTGCCATTCTCAAAAAAGACCAAGACGGGATATTCGACGGACGCCGAGACACTGCAAAAGCTTTTGCCTAAGCATGAAATAATTGGCGAGATACTTGAATACAGACACATCGTCAAGCTAAAATCCACGTACGCCGACGGACTGGCAAAAGCCGTGGCTGAGGACGGTAGAATTCATAGCGCCTTCAATCAAACGGGAACTGCAACAGGACGCCTTTCATCAGCTGAACCCAATCTTCAGAATATACCCGTCAGAACCGAGCTCGGCAGAAGATTCAGAAAATATTTCGTACCCGAGAATCAGGATTACGTGCTCATAGACGCCGATTACTCTCAGATAGAGCTGCGTTTGCTTGCGCATATCGCAGGGGACGAAACTATGAGAAACGCCTTTATAAACGGACACGATATCCACGCGGCTACGGCGGCGACCGTGTTCAGTGTCGATATTGAAAACGTTACTCCCGAGCTCAGAAAACGCGCGAAAGCCGTAAATTTTGGAATAGTTTACGGAATCGGTGAGTATTCGCTTTCTGAGGATCTTGGCATATCCGTGGCTGAGGCTAAGCGGTATATACAGAATTATCTCGCAAGCTTCCCGAAGATCTCCGAGTATCTTGACGGAATAAAGCAAAAGGCGAGAGAGGACGGATACGTCTGTACGGAATTCGGAAGAAAGCGTTATATCCCCGAGCTTACGGCGTCAAATAAGAACGTTCAGCATTTCGGTGAGCGTGTGGCTATGAACAGCCCCATTCAGGGAACTGCGGCGGACGTTATCAAGATCGCTATGATAAAGGTGGCGGACGAGCTCAGAGGCGCGGGAATAGACGCGCGACTTATTCTTCAGGTGCACGACGAGCTTCTCATTGAAGCGCATAGCTCGTGCGCTGATGAGGCAAAAAAGATACTCGTTGAGTGTATGGAAAACGCCGTTGAATTCTCCGTTCCGATAAGCGTGGAGGCAAGTAGCGGGAAAAATTGGTACGAAGCTAAGTGAAATTTTTAACAAATTTATAAAAAATGCGGTTTTTCTGCAAAAAAATGCAAATTTAATATAGACATTTTTAAATATTTATAGTATAATATATATGTATGCGTACTTGCGCATATAATTTTAATCCTACACTTAACTTAGGAGAAAAATATGAAGATTAGTAAAGTAGTAGAGTTGCTCGAAGCAAAAGTGCTTTGTGGCGCTGATAAGCTTGACGGTGAGGTTCATTCCGCTTGCGGCTGTGATATGATGAGTGACGTTCTGGCATTCGTTAAGGATCAGGCGGTGCTTATCACAGGTCTTTGTAATCCTCAGGTCGTCAGAACGGCAGTAATGATGGATATGCGATGCATAGTTTTCGTCAGAGGTAAAATGCCTCCTTCGGAGGTTGTTGATTTAGCCGAGGACGCGGGTCTTGTGGTTCTCGCTTCTCCTGAGAGAATGTATACCGCTTGTGGTAAGCTGTACGTTAACGGTCTTGCCGGAGGTGAAGTAGGAAATGGCTGATTACGTAAATTTTCACTTTGATATTGACGGTGATAATTTTACTTCGGCAGGAGAGGCCTCTGTAAGAATAAAAAAGCATTTGCGTGATATGGGATTTTCGCCCGACGTAATAAGACGAGTTTCTGTTTCGATGTATGAAGGTGAGATAAATATGGTAATACACGCAAACGGCGGATACGCAGACGTGGACGTTTATTCTGACAGAATTGAGATAACGCTCGCTGATAACGGCCCCGGTATATCTAATATTGAGCTTGCTATGCAGGAGGGATATTCCACAGCTCCTGACAATATTCGTTCTTTGGGCTTTGGAGCCGGAATGGGACTTCCCAATATGGCAAGATACACTGATGATATGAGAATCGAATCAGAGGTGGACAAGGGAACGACTGTGTATATGACGGTCAACGTTTAAGCCGCTTCGGGAAGAGAGGTAACAATGTCGGTATATAAGCATTCTGTAACTCTTGATCTACCAAGATGTAAGGGATGTACCAACTGTATAAAAAGGTGTCCTACGGAAGCCATACGCGTTCGTGACGGACACGCAACCATAAAGGTTGATATGTGTATAGACTGCGGCGAATGCATCAGAGTCTGTCCGTATCAAGCTAAAAAAGCTATTTTTGATAAATTTGAGGATTTCTCGGACTATAAATATAAGATCGCTTTGCCGGCTCCCGCTCTTTACGGGCAATTTGAGGACGTTGATGACGTTGATTATATTTTGACCGCACTTCTTGAATGCGGCTTTGATGCGGTATTTGAGGTTTCGCGTGCGGCAGAGATAATTACGGAATATACGCGTCGTTATTTGAAGCGACCGGGGCTTGAATATCCAGTGATCAGCTCGGCGTGTCCTGCGATCGTCAGACTGATAGCGCTCAGATTCCCGTATCTTGTGGATAACCTGCTGCCGCTGCTGCCGCCGATAGAATACGCCGCAAGGCTTGCGCGCAGGGAAGCGCTGAAAAATAATCCCGAGCTTACCGATGACGATATTTGCGTGTTGTTTATATCGCCGTGTCCGGCTAAGGTAAGTTACGTCAAGAATCCGTTGGGCGTAGAAAAAAGCGCGGTTAACGGTGCGCTTGCCATAAACGATCTTTACTTCAAAATGCGTTCAAAGCTTAAAGATATAGAAACTCCCAAGCCGCTGTTCCAAACGGGAATTATCGGTCTTAACTGGGCAGGCACGGGCGGCGAGGCTACGTCCTTGCTCAACGACAGATATCTGGCGGCGGACGGAATTGAAAACTGTATACACGTCCTTGATCAGATCGAGAATGGAACCATACATAATCTTGAGTTTGTAGAGCTTAACGCTTGTAACGGCGGATGCGTCGGAGGTACTTTGAATATCGAGAATCCGTACGTTGCCAAGGCGAGAATACGTTCTCTGAGAAAGTATCTGCCTATTTCCAGAAATCGTGCCGAGGACGAGCAATTGCCTGAGGATATGTTCCTTGACGATTTTGACAGTATGCTCGGTAACGCAACGGCGTCGGCGCTTTCAAGCAACAGAATGGAAGCTATCGCAAAGATGGCTGAGGTCGAAAGTATTTATAAAACGCTTCCGCATCTTGATTGCGGCTCTTGCGGTGCTCCGAATTGTCACGCGCTCGCTGAGGATATTATAAAAGGTGAAGCCGTGACGGAGGATTGCCTGATAAGATTGCGTGACAGTCGCGGAAAGCTTGAGTGATCAGGAGTCAGGAGGGAAGAATGACTGTAAAAGAATTGTCACAGGCTCTGAGCTGTACGGTCGTATGTATGCCTGACGGTGAAAGAGAAGTAACGGGCGGCTACTGCGGAGATCTTCTCAGCTGGGTTATGGGAAGAGCCGAGAGCGGTGACGCTTGGGTCACTATAATGTCAAACGTCAATATCATTGCTGTTGCCACGCTTGCGGATCCCGCTTGTATAGTGCTTGCTGAGGGTGTTACGATAGACGCTGACGTGCTGAACAAAGCAGAGCGTGAGGGTGTAAACGTTATTTCAAGCACGCTTGACTCATTTGCGCTGTGCGCTAAAATATCGGAGCTTATATGACACCGTATTATTATGATCTTCATATACATTCCTGCCTCTCACCGTGTGCGGATAATGATATGACGCCAAATAATATCGCCGCTATGTCAGCCTTGAAAGGACTTCAGATAATAGCGCTCACGGATCATAATTCCTGTAAGAACTGCCCGGCATTCTTTGAGGCTTGTCGCGCGAACGGTATAATAGCCGTTGCGGGAATGGAGCTTTCAACCGCCGAGGATATACATCTCGTGTGTCTTTTTGAGGAGCTTGACGACGCTCTGAGGTTTGACGAGGAGATCGGCAAACATTTGATGAATATCGATAACCGACCCGAGATATTTGGGGATCAGCTTGTGCTTGACGGTAACGACGAGCAGATCGGTGTGGAAAAAAAGCTGTTGATCTCTGCAACGGATCTTTGGCTTTCAGACGCGGTCGAGCTTGCGCGTTCATACGGCGCACATGTTCATCCGGCTCACGTGGATAGAGAATCAAACGGAATAATAGCAATTCTCGGTGATATTCCGCAGGAACACGGCTTTGATTGTCTGGAATTTAACGATCCCGAAAACGTTGATGCTATAAGAGATCAGTATGCAGTCGCAAAAAATGCGCGTCACGTAGTATCTTCGGATGCTCATCATCTATGGGATATAAACGAAGCGGACAACTGTATAATGATAGATGACGAGCCTTACAGCTCGGCAAGAGTAAGAAAAAAGCTGTTTGAGTATTTGAACGGTAAAGCTTAAAAAATGGGTTTATTTAAAAATTAAAATAAATAAATAAAATAAGACGGAGGAAAATTTGTCATGAAGAAAAATTTGACCACAGTAATGTTTCGTGGCACCAAAGCTCAGGAAGAGCAGCTTATTGCTGTTATTGAGAAGTACCGCGGAACAAAAGGCGCATTGATGCCTGTGCTTCAGGAAGCGCAAGAGATCTACGGATATCTGCCTATCGAAGTACAGAAGATCATTGCATTGAGAATGGGAGTATCTCTTGAAGAGGTTTACGGCGTTTCTACGTTCTACTCTCAGTTCGTTCTCAATCCTAAGGGCGACGTATCCATCGCTGTATGTCTGGGAACTGCTTGTTACGTAAAGGGAAGCGGTGATATCCTTGATAAGATCACACAGATCCTTGGATTGCCTTCCGGCTCTACAACGCCCGATGGAAAGTATTCTTTGGAAGCAACAAGATGCATAGGCGCTTGCGGACTTGCTCCCGTACTTACCGTTAACAACGAGGTTTACGGAAAGCTTACGGTTGCTGATGTTGAGGGCATTCTTGCAAAATATAAAGAGGCGTAATCAATTTACAAATGAAGGAACTGTCGTTAAATATTCTTGACGTTGCAAAAAATTCCGTATCCGCGGGCGCGTCACTTATAACCGTATCTTTGGCGGTCGATGAGAGCGGTTGGCTTACCTTGACTATCGGGGACGATGGTTGCGGTATGTCCGAGGAAACGGTAAAGAACGTGACTGATCCATTCTATACCACGCGTACTACGCGTAAGGTAGGGCTTGGGCTTCCGCTTCTCAAGCTTGCCGCCGAGCAGACCGGTGGGGAGCTTTGCTTGACGTCATCTACTCAAAAAGACGATCATGGCACGACTCTTGTGGCGACATTCAATACGCAAAGTATTGATTTTATGCCCGTAGGAGATATAGTTTCCACGATATGTATTCTTATCGCTGGAAGCCCCGAAATAGACTTTTGCTTTTCTGACAGATCGCCGCGCGGCGAGGTCACTCTTGATACGAGAGAATTAAAGGCAATTCTCGGTGAGGGGATATCTTTGGCAGAGCTCGAGATACAGCAGTGGATCGCTGAATATTTGAAAGAGCAGTATCAAAGTCTTGTAAAATAAAAATTAACATATAAACGGAGGAAAAATTATGAAATCTTTAGCGGAACTTGCTGCTATCAGAGAAAAGATGCAGAACAAGGTCATTATTCGCGAAGGTTCAGCAGCCACAAGAGTTGTCGTTGGTATGGCAACCTGCGGTATCGCTGCCGGAGCAAGACCTGTACTCAACGCATTCGTTGAGGGCGTTAATGCTGCCGGTCTTACTGAAAACGTTACCATAACTCAGACAGGTTGTATTGGTATTTGCCAGTATGAGCCCGTTGTAGAGATCTATGAGGACGGTAAGGAAAAGGTTACTTACGTAAAGCTCGACGCTGAAAAGGCGGCAAAGATAGTAGAACAGCATCTTAAGGGTGGCAAGGTTGTTGAAGAATATACAATCGGCGCTATTGCCAAGTGATTTGACTAAAGGAAAGGAAAAAGTAAAATGATTAGAACACACGTTTTAATTTGCGGCGGTACCGGTTGTACGTCTTCTAACAGTCTTAAGATTCAGGAAGCAATGAATGCCGAGCTCGTCGCTCACGGACTTGAGGACGAGGTCAAGGTAGTTCTTACCGGATGCTTTGGTCTTTGCGCTCTCGGCCCTGTTATGATCGTATATCCCGAGGGCACATTCTATAGCTGTGTTAAGCCCGAGGATGCAAAGGAGATCGTTGAGGAGCATCTCCTTAAGGGTCGTCCCGTTGAAAGACTCGTATATCACGAGGCTAAGGGAGAGGAAGCTTCCAAGGCAATGTCTCTTTCCGAGACTGCATTCTATAAGAAGCAGAAGAGAGTTGCGCTTCGTAACTGTGGTGTTATAGACCCCGAAAACATTGACGAATACATCGCAATGGACGGTTACCGCGCTCTTGGTAAGGTTCTTACCGAGATGACTCCCGATGAAGTAATTCAGACTATTCTTGATTCCGGTCTCCGCGGACGTGGAGGCGGTGGATTCCCCACAGGTCTTAAGTGGAAGTTTGCTTCCAATAACAGAGGCCAGGTAAAGAAGTACGTTGCATGTAACGCGGACGAGGGTGACCCCGGCGCATTCATGGACCGTTCTATTCTTGAGGGTGACCCCCATGCAGTTATCGAGGCAATGGCTATCGCAGGATACGCTATCGGCGCTGACGAAGGCTTTATTTACGTTCGTGCAGAGTATCCTATCGCCGTACACCGTCTTGAGGTTGCTATTAAGCAGGCTCGTGAATACGGACTTCTCGGTAATGATATTTTCGGTACAGGCTTTAACTTCGATATCGACCTCCGCTTTGGCGCAGGTGCATTCGTTTGCGGTGAGGAAACAGCTCTTATGACCTCTATCGAGGGTAACAGAGGTGAGCCTCGTCCCCGTCCTCCTTTCCCCGCAGTAAAGGGATTGTTCGGACAGCCTACCGTTCTTAATAACGTTGAAACATACGCAAATATTCCTCAGATTATCAACAACGGTGTTGAGTGGTTTACCTCTATGGGTACTGAAAAGTCCAAGGGAACTAAGGTATTCGCACTTGGTGGTAAGATCACTAACACAGGACTTGTTGAAGTTCCTATGGGAACAACTCTTCGTGAGGTCGTTGAGGAGATCGGTGGCGGTATCCCCAACGGTAAGAAGTTCAAGGCTGCACAGACAGGTGGTCCTTCCGGTGGATGTATCCCCGCAGATCTTATTGATACTCCTATCGATTACGATAACCTTATCGCTATCGGTTCTATGATGGGATCCGGTGGACTTATTGTTATGGACGAGGATACCTGTATGGTTGACCTTGCTCGTTTCTTCCTTGACTTTACCGTTGACGAGTCCTGCGGTAAGTGTACTCCTTGCCGTGTAGGTACCAAGAGACTTCTCGAGATACTCGATAAGATCATCTCCGGCAACGGCGAGATGGAAGACCTTGACCGTCTCGAAGAGCTCTCCAACTATATCAAGAGCGCATCTCTTTGCGGACTTGGTCAGACTGCTCCTAACCCCGTACTTTCCACACTTCGTTACTTCAGAGATGAGTACATAGCTCATATTGTTGATAAGAAGTGTCCCGCGGGCGTATGTAAGAGCCTTATGCAGTATAAGATCGACCCCGATAAGTGTAAGGGTTGTACTCTTTGCGCAAGAAAGTGTCCCGTTAACGCAATCAGCGGAACTGTTAAGCAGCCTCACGTTATTGATCCCGCTAAGTGTATCAAGTGTGGCGCTTGTATCGCAAGCTGTAAGTTTGGCGCGATCTACAAGGAATAAGAAAGGAGAACTGAGGATATGGAAACTATCAGCATAAAAATAAATGGTGTACAGTATGATGTACCCAAGGGATCCACGGTTCTTGAGGCTGCAAGAGCGGCTAAAATAGAAATCCCTACACTTTGTTACCTCAAGGATATCAACGAGATCGGCGCTTGCCGTCTTTGCCTCGTAGAGGTATCTGAGGGTGGCAGACCCTTCCGTATGGTTACGGCGTGCGTATATCCCGTAACTGAGGGAATGGAGGTACTTACAAATACACCTAAGATCAATAAATCCAGAAAAACAAACCTTGAGCTGTTGCTCTCCAATCACGACCGCAAGTGTCTCTCTTGCGTACGTAGCACCACTTGTGAGCTTCAGAAGCTTTGCAACGAGTACGGTGTTGATGAGCTCAGATATCAGGGCGCTAAGAATCATTACGAGATAGACGATGCAACGCCTATTATTCGTGATAACAATAAGTGTATCCTTTGCCGTCGTTGCGTAGCAACCTGTAAGCACGTTCAGGCTATTGGCGTTATCGGCGCTAATGACAGAGGATTTGATACACATATCGGCTCTGCATTTGAGCAGATCCTTGGTGAGACCTCTTGTATCAACTGCGGACAGTGTATCGTTTCTTGTCCCGTAGGTGCTCTTTACGAGAGAGACGACACGGATAAGGTAAGAGAGGCTATCGCTGATCCCAACAAGCACGTTCTTATTTGTACCGCTCCTTCCGTTCGCGCTCAGATCGGTGAGTGCTTTGGCTACGAGCCCGGCACTGACTGCGAGGGCAAGATGGTTGCGGCTCTTAAGAAGCTCGGCTTTGACGGAGTTTACGATATGAACCTCACCGCTGACCTCACAATCATGGAGGAAGCAACTGAGTTCCTTGGCAGAGTTAAGAATGGCGGAGCACTTCCTATGATCACTTCTTGCTCTCCCGGTTGGATCAAGTACTGTGAGCACTACTATCCTGAATTCACTGAGAATCTTTCTACCTGTAAGTCTCCTCAGCAGATGTTCGGTGCGGTAGCTAAGACATACTATGCTGAAAAGATGGGCTGGAATCCCGAGGATATCTACTTCGTATCCGCTATTCCTTGTACCGCTAAGAAGTTTGAGGTAGGCCGTCCCGGTCAGTCTGCTGCAGGCGTTCCCGACGTTGACGTTGCTATCACAACACGTGAGCTCGGCAGAATGATCCAGAAGGCAGGAATTGACTTCAAGGCACTTGATGACGAGCAGTTTGATAATCCTTTCGATATCGGTTCCGGCGCAGGCGCTATCTTCGGTGCTACCGGTGGCGTTATGGAGGCTGCACTTCGTACAGCTGCTGAGGTTATCGAGGGCAAGCCTCTTGAGAAGCTCGAGTTCAACGAGGTAAGAGGTATTGAAGGCGTTAAGACTGCTACTTATAAGCTTGGTGATATCACTCTCAACGTTGCTGTTGCTTCCGGCACAGGAAACGCTAAGAAGGTACTTGAGGCAGTTAAGGCAGGCGAGCTTGACGTTCAGTTCATCGAGATCATGGCTTGTCCCGGCGGTTGTGTAAACGGCGGTGGACAGCCCATTCAGCCCGCTTCCGTAAGAATGACTACTGATCTTCGTAAGGTAAGAGCGGCAGTTCTTTACAACGATGACGCTAACAGCGAGATTCGTAAGTCTCACGAGAATCTTGCGGTTAAGAAGCTTTACGATGAATATTTCGGTGAGCCTAACAGCCATAAGGCACACGAGATACTTCATACACACTATATCAAGCGTGGTCTTTAATTGGATTTTTGTCCGCAGAGGGAGGTAATTCCTTCTGCGGACAATTTTAATTAAATATTTGCTCGAAAATAATTGACACGGATAAAGGGATATGATATAATTAATAGGTAAATAGCTCTATGTGAGGGATAATATGAATAAGAAGAATTTTAATTTGATATTATTGATAGTCGCAGCGGTTTTTGCTGTTATTTCTATCGTGCTTTTGGTGATAGGTATAACTTATAGCTCGGATCACGCCTTTACCAAGGTAATGGTCTTTGTCGTTTCCGTGCTTAGTCTGGCGCTTGCCGCAGAGCTTGCGTATCTGTGCTTTATTTCCGTGGACAGACACCCGAATTTTTTCTTGTATGATAGCAAGACAAAGAGAAATATGCCGCTGGAACAGCTCACATTTGCTGTTATCAATAATAGAATGAATAGATTTTTTGCAGGATATGCCTCCTCTGAGGGTAAGATCTGGACCGAAGGAATACTTGATAATCCCGAGACGAATATACCCGAAGAATTCAAGCCGATCGTTGCTTATAAGCTTTTGTTCAATATCGCTCACACAAACGCTCCCGGCGGTTGGAAGTGCTTTGAGGTGGCGTCCGTTCAGACAGTTGAATTTATTTGCAAGGGACTTGAACAAAACGGAGATGGCGAACTCGCTAAAAACCTTCGTATGATGAAGTCGGCACAGCCGTTTCAGATTTCTTACGTTAAGGAATATCTTGTAAATAACAAGGCATATCTGCAGGCAAAGATGTTCAGATATGTAAGAGATAATATTGCAAAATTCCAGTAAGGAGAAACGATTGCCTTAAATGATATACGGGCAATCGTTTTTTCATAATGAGATATAAATATCAAATCGAAAATATCAGGAGGGTTTATGTTTCCGTATCAAATATTTCCGGGCGTGGATATGTATTTAGTTATGATATGCCTTGCGGCAGTAGCGGCGATCTTTGTTTTCCGTTTCTTTGCGGACAAGCTCAGGATCCGTGCCAAGCTTCAGAATCTGTGTATGATAAACGCCGTAGCTTCAATTATGGTGGGATATTATTCGGCAGTTTTGTTTCAGGCAATATATAATATCAAAACCAACGGTAAATTTATAATTGACGCAAATACCGGCGCTACGTTTTACGGCGGACTTATCGGCGGCGCGGCGTGCTTTTTGAGTATTTATTTTATTGCAGGTCTGTTTATTTTCAAAAAAGATCACGAGCATCTGGGCGCATTCTGGGGGATTGCCGATATCGCGGCAGCGTGTATTGCTATCGCTCATTGCTTTGGCAGAATAGGATGTCTGATGGTTGGATGCTGTCACGGCGCTGAAACTGACGCGTGGTACGGTATATATATGGTATCACTTGGAAAGAAAGTAGTTCCGATACAGCTTTATGAGGCGTTAGTGCTTGCATTGCTGTTTGCGCTTTTCGCATATCGTATTCTCAAAGGGAAGACGTATAACTTACAGCTCTATATGGCGCTTTACGGCGTTTGGAGATTCCTTATTGAGTATGCGCGTGACGATTACAGAGGTCACTCATTTATCAGCTTCCTCACCCCCTCACAGCTGACGGCGGTATTTATGGTGATAGGCGCGGTTGCATTGATATTTGTACAAAAATATCTTATGAGGAAATTCCATGGAAAACAATGTGAAGCATAAGAAAAATATACGTATTGCTTTAGCCGTATTTTTCGCAATTGGTATGCTCGTCAGCGAGTCCTTGTGTCCTTCGATATTCGAGGGTGTTGACGGCGCCGACTGGATATGCGGTATGCTTTCGAGATTTTGCGGTGGAATGCTGTGCGTTATTCTGATAAGCGGATTTTTTACGGGTCAATTCTTTAAGTTCAATATTTCACTTGGGAAATTGCTTGTATTCTTGCCGTGTATGCTTATCGCGATAAACAATTTTCCGTTTGTGACGGTGTTCTCAGGTGAGGCGTATATCAATGACAGATGGGAGAAAATATTATTATACGCCGGATTTTGTATCAGCGTAGGCTTGTTTGAGGAAATGGCATTCAGAGGCTGTATTTTTTCATTCGTCCTGCAAAGAAGGGGAAGGCGTGTTGTTGACGTTTTCTGGTCGATAGTTATTTCTTCCGCAATATTTGGCGCTGTACATATAGTTAACATCTTTATGGGAGCTGATCCCGGAGGCACGGTGCTTCAGATCGGATACTCTTTCCTGATCGGCGCTATGTGCTCTGTAATACTTGTGAAAACACATAATATCTGGTTCTGCGTAATACTTCACGCTGTTTATAATTTTGCGGGTGGCGTAGTTCCCAATTGCGGTGGCGGAATTATATGGAGCGTTCCTGAGATCATTCTGACGGCTGTGGTTGCCCTCATTGTTGCTGTGTTTGTTATATACACGCTTCTCAAAATCACACCTGATGATATCGAAGGCGTCTTTAAAAAGACTGCGAACGAGTAAAATTTATAAAAATCGGTAGAAATCTGCTGCTCGTTCTTAAGGACAGTTTCTGAGAATTAAGAATAACGAGCATTGCGGAGGCGAAGAAAAATACGAGAACATTTCGGTGTTTCTCGTATTTTTCTTTTTTGCACATTTGCAGATTTTCTGTTCTTATAGTACACTAAAATCACCAAAGGAAAGGAAGGTGCAAAAAATGAAAAAATACATTAAACAGAACGGAATTACCTACGAACTCAGAGGTGAGCAATACTACCCCTTGCTTGAACTCCCCGAACAAAAGGAGATCGGCAAGTACGGAAGATTGCACCTCAAATATCTCAAAGAGCATCGCAAAGGTCGTTACACCAATCTTCTCTTGGAAGGTACGCTCAATCAACGGCTCTATGAGATTGATCTTGAAGCCAAGCAAATGGTAGAAAGTATCATCACCCGGCTTGCTGACGAAAGAGGCATTGATGAGGATTTGAAAGCCCACGATATGCTCCGTTGGGTTGCCGAGATGAACAACATCAAGGCAAGCGCGGAAGAAATCGTTTTGCGGGAGGTGCTATTCGTATGAGATCGGTTATCAACGAGTTATGGCACGGAAACATCATTCCGCAAGAGGACAGCAGAAACAACTCAAAGGAGATGAAGGAGCTACTCGGATACATGGCAAGGCATCACGAGGACTTGGAGAAAACCTTTACCGACGAGCAGAAGGAGATCTTCGAAAAGTTCCACGACTGCTGGGACGAATACGTAAGCCTTGCCGAAGCAGCCATCTTCGAATACGCCTTCCGCCTTGGAGCAAGGCTAACGATGGAGGTACAATCGGACACAAACGAATGAATTTAGCCCTCGTTCCGAAATTGAGCGAGGGCGTTCTTTTGAATATTTGCTTTTATTTCTTTGTTTGTGCTTTACGATAGTCGCGCGGAAGCATCCCGGCCACGTCACGAAAAGCGGCGGTGAATTTGCTTTGATTCTCATAACCGACGGCGCAGGCGATCTCGGCAATAGGAGCATCACTGTGGCAGAGCATATCCTTTGCCCGCTTGATACGGAATTCCTTCATA
>JBGVPV010000025.1:0-3855 GCA_045127215.1 Eubacteriales bacterium
TATAACTCTTTCGACGAGATTTTGCACTTGCACTTTTTTATATGCTTTGTACTTCTCTCTTGTTGTTCAATTTTCAATGACCGTTGCCGCCACCTTACGTGACAGCTTGACTATTATACCACATGACTTTTTAATTGTCAAGTCTTTTTTTAAAATTTTTTCAGAAAAATGTGAAATTGGCAAAAAAATATAAA
Source organism: Eubacteriales bacterium (assembly GCA_045127215.1). GTDB lineage: Bacteria > Bacillota > Clostridia > Oscillospirales > CAG-272 > HGM12713. The sequence goes on from JBGVPV010000025.1 coordinate 195, forward strand.
TTATTGTTTATAAGTCGACTTTTTTGTGCTTTTTTATGAAAAATAAACGATGTTGTCACTCGCTCACCGACTCACTTCTATTCTTTTCGCGTCCGAGATATAATATAATTTATTTAAAGAGAGATCGGGAGGAAATATATGAAGCTGTACAAAAAACTAAAAATCTTCCTTTTAATTATAATAGCCTTCGCCGCGCCGTTGTTTTCCTGCTCTGAGGGTGCACCGAGATGCGCTCACACGGATCTTTCAAGCGAAATGCTATCCCCCACCTGCGACCGCACGGGTGGCACGAGGAGCGTTTGCGCCGACTGCGGCGAGACTTTTATGACCGACCTCACTCTACCCATAGGACACAAGTACGAGGTGACGACCGTGCCGCCGAGCTGTGACGAGCCGGGATACGATATTTACGGTTGCTCGGCTTGCGGGATCGAGTACAAAAGTAATCACACCTCACCCCTCGGGCACACGCTGAGCATCACCGAGACACCACCGACCTGCAACACCGAGGGATACAAAACCGCGGAATGTCAGGTATGTGAGTACACGTTTACATACGACACAGTCGCGCCAACGGGGCACGTATTCAGCAAAAGCACTCAAAACGTTTCCGCTGAAAATCAAGTCGGCAGTACGACCTACACCTGCCATTGCGGATTTTCATACGTTGGCGATTACCGCTTTTACTCCGACGTTTTCAAAGGAGCGTACGTTGACAACACAGAGATCCTCGCCAAAGGGCTTGACGTTTCCTATCACAATCACAATCTTGCCGCAGACGGCAGCCGTTTACCGCTTGATTGGGCAGCCATACGCAAATCGGGCTACGAATTTGCCATTTTACGAGCAGGGTACAGGGATCGAGCGGACGTTTGCTTTGAAATGAACTACGCCGCCGCAAAGGCATCAGGGCTCGAGCTTGGCGCGTATTTTTATTCCTACGCCACAAGTGCCGCAGAAGCGCGCGCCGAGGCGTTATTCTGTCTTGAGCTTTTAAAAGGGAAACAATTTGAGTACCCCATCTTTTTTGACGTCGAGGACAGCTCTATCGAAAAACTCGGCAAAGACACCGTCACCGAAATATGCGTTACGTTTATTTCTATCTTGCAGGAGCACGGCTACTACGCCGCGATTTATACCAACAACAACTGGCTGGTAAATATCCTGCACACTCAAAAAATAACCGCCCTGTTTGACGTGTGGTACGCGCGATACGTCTCAACCTCAAGCGTTGTCAACGAAGCTCGCTGGGATAGCGAAAGGTACGGCAAGCAAATGGCGATGTGGCAGTTCTCGCAAACGGGAGTCATCGACGGATTTACAAGAGCCGACGGCACGCCGATATACTTTGACCTCAACTACGCCTACAAGGATTATCCAACCTTGATAAAAGAGCTGGGATATAACGGGTATTAAGTAAAACAAAAAAGTGCCGAGATTCATCGGCACTTTTATTATTCAGTTATCCCGCAATCCTTGAGCTTCTTCTCGCTATCACGGCGCAGCTCGGCGCGCAATCCGCGCGTCCACTCCGACCACTCGCAGTTCTCTGCTCCGTAAACGAGGTTTTCCTCGTATTCGAGCGGTATCCACGTAGAAATATCCGCCTCATTATGAGATACCACCGCTTCCATATTATCAAGTGCCTTAAACAGCTTTGCCTCGGGTGTGGCAAGCGCGTCCATCTCAGCAAACAGCTCGGCAAGCTCGCGCTCCATATCCGCGGGCAATCGGGAGAGCAATCCCGCGATAGCCTGTCTTTCCCTTTCCTCGTCCTCCTCAGTTTTGAGAAACGACGGAATATCTCCCATCACCGCCTCGCCAAAATCGTGGACGAGGCACATTTTTATTACCTTATTCATATCAAGCTCGGGATATTCGTCCGAGCAAAGCATCGCCATAGTGGCAAGCCGCCAGGAATGCTCGGCAACGCTCTCACGCGTACCGCAGGACGTCCAGGAGTGGCGCGTGTTGCATTTGAGCTTTTCTATTGTATTCAAAAAGCTGATATAATCTCTGTAATTCATTACGTTTTCCTCGTATTTTTTTAAATATCGCAAATATTATATCACAAATCTTCCCTGCGGTCAATAAGCTACAAAATTATAGGCTGAATAAATTCCCCCGTCCACGTCAACACTCCTATATATAATAATGTAGATTTTGGAGTGAAAAATGGGCGATAATAAATTTTCACGCAAGCTGTTCGCGCTCGCGACGGTTGCCGTAATACTTTTACTGATAATCAATTTCTCCCCGATAAGCGCCTTTATTTCCCTGCTTATCGACATAACCGCCCCCATAACCTTGGGGCTTGCCATCGCTTTTATTATAAATATTCCGCTGTGCTTTTTCGAGCGCATCTGGTCGCGCATAGACACGCGGACAAGCTGCAAGAGGCGCTCTGCCGCTTGCAGATGCATCTGTCTGTGCGTGTGTTTTTTGTTGTTCTTCGGCTCGCTGACCGCGCTTATCTTTGCCATAATTCCTCAGCTCAGGCTTTCGGCTACCGCCCTGCTTGATGCGTTACCCGTCATCCGTGAGCGTCTTGATGGATACTGGGCGGAGCTTACGAATTTTTTGGCAAAATACAATATAACCCTGCCCGCTCTGAACTTCAGCATGGAAAATATCCTATCCTGGCTCCGTTCCGCAATTTTCGGCAAAGACGGCGCGATAATAAACAAATCTCTCGGCATGGCAAACTCGGTTTTCTCGCGCACCTTTGACGTCGCGCTTGCCTTCGTTATCGGCGCTTACGTGCTTGCCAAAAAAGAAATGCTGAAAAAACAGTGCCGCAGATTTTTCTGCGCCGTTTTTCCCTCGGAGCTGTGCGCGAAGATCTTTGAAGTCAGTGCTCTCACCTGCAAGACCTTCGTTTCCTTTATAGTCGGTCAGGTATTTGAGGCGTTTATTCTCGGCGGACTGTGCTTTATAGGTATGATCATCTTCCGAATGCCCTTCCCCGCGCTTATTTCGGTGGTGGTGGGGATATCCGCGCTCATCCCTATCTTTGGAGCGTTTTTCGGTATCGGTGTAGGCGCGCTTTTCGTGCTTGTGTCAAAGCCGTCTATGACGATATGGTTTATAGTATTTTTGCTGGTGCTTCAGCAGATAGAAACTAATTTCATCTACCCTCGCGTGATTGGAAAATACGTGGGGCTCCCTGCCGTGTGGGTGCTTTTGTCGGTTACTGTGGGAAGCTCATTCGGCGTCGTGGGGATACTGCTGAGCGTGCCTTTGTTTTCGGTGATATATTGCCTTTTAGGGCGATTTGCAGATGAGAGACTAAAAGGGGCGGAGGGATCGGTAGAATAGCATGGGCATAAAGTAACATTTATATCTAAACGGACAGTCGGGGACGCCTGTCCCTACGGATAAATAATGTTATACGTTGTAGGGGAGCATTCTATATGCTCCCGTGTGGGTGTTAAGGTAACATTTGCACAATAACGGGCGACCAATTTGTATAGTGTAGTAACATAGTATACAGGTAGTGCAAGGACATCGTATACAGTTTTATGGTATAATAAAGGCATCAAAAAAGTCCAAAGGAGAAGCAAAGATGCCTTGGAAGGATAAAACTGTGGAAGAACTCAGAAAAGAATTTGTAGAAGCGGCAGAGAGGTGCGAAAATTTCAGCGCACTCTGCAGGGAATTT
>JBGVPV010000026.1:0-24992 GCA_045127215.1 Eubacteriales bacterium
ATGAAGGATTATAAGACGCTGACTCCCGTTATTGAAAAATATCGGGAGTTCGTAAAAACCTCGCAGATGCACGAGGACGCCACGACTATGCTTGACGACGCTCCCGATCCCGACCTCAAGGAGCTTATCTCCGAAGAGATAAAGGAGACGCGTGACCGCATGGAAGTACTCACGGAGGAGCTCAAGATACTTTTGCTTCCCCGCGATGAAAACGACGGTAAGAACGTTATGGTTGAGATACGCGCGGGAGCCGGCGGCGAGGAAGCCGCGCTGTTCGCGGGAGTGCTTTACAGAATGTACTCGATGTACGCAGAAAGCGCAGGCTTCAAAACATCTCTCATGAGTGCGAACGAGACCGAGCTTGGAGGTTTTCGCGAGATAACATTTATGATCGAGGGCGAAGGCGCGTACTCACGCTTCAAGTTCGAGAGCGGAGTTCACCGCGTACAAAGAGTTCCCGAGACTGAGTCGCAAGGACGTATCCAGACCTCCACAGCAACCGTTTGCGTGCTTCCCGAGGCTGAGGACGTAGAGATCGTGATAAATCCCGCGGACATTATAATCGAGTCCTGCAAGTCAAGCGGCGCCGGCGGTCAGCACATCAACAAGACCGAGTCTGCCGTTCGTCTGACGCACAAGCCCTCGGGCATCGTTATCGAATGCCAGGAAGAACGCAGTCAGTTCAAAAACCGTGACAAAGCAATGAAGATGCTTAAGACCAAGCTCTATGACGCCGAGCTCAAAAGTCAGCGCGACAAGATCGCATCCGACAGAAAGAGTCAGGTCGGCACGGGTGACCGAAGCGAGCGCATACGCACCTACAACTACCGCGAGGGACGCGTCAGCGACCACCGCATAGGACTTACGCTCTACACCCTTGAGAGCTTTCTGAACGGCAATATAGGCGATATGATTGACGCGCTTATTACCGCCGACACCGCCGAAAAGCTGAAATCGGCAGAATAATTTAAATTTCAAACAGGAAATTTTTATGCAAACTAAAATTTTTACCGCCAAGCTTCTTGAGCGCGACAAAAACGCGCTCAAAGAGGCGGCGGACATCATAAGGCAGGGCGGCCTCGTTGCCTTCCCCACCGAAACGGTCTACGGTCTCGGAGCTGACGCTACCGACGCCACAGCCGCAAAAAAAATATATGCCGCAAAGGGTCGCCCCTCGGACAACCCTTTGATAATTCACGTGTCAGAACCCCGAGACGCCGAGCTTTACGCACACACATGTGAGCTTTATTACAAGCTGGCAGAGGCGTTTATGCCCGGTCCTCTGACGGTTATCATGCCCAAGCGTGACACCATACCCGACGGTGTTACAGGCGGACTTGACTCGGTAGCGGTACGCTGTCCGTCGCACGCCGTGGCGCGAGAGCTGATCGCTCTCAGTGGAACCGCGATAGCCGCTCCCTCGGCAAACATATCCGGCAGTCCCTCTCCCACGTCCGCCGCTCACGTTATATCCGATCTGAGCGGTATAATTGACGCGATCATCGACGGCGGTGAGTGCGAGATAGGACTTGAATCAACCATCGTTAAGATAGATGGCGAAAGGCTTATACTTCTACGCCCCGGCGCTATAACCGTTGACGCGCTTCGCTGTGTTTGCGACAATGTCGAGATAGCTCCCGCAGTTACCGCGGCTCTTGCCGAAAACGAGCGTCCGCTGTCTCCCGGTATGAAATACAGACACTACGCGCCCGCAGTTCCCCTTATTTTACTTGACGGTGAGCAGGACGACGTGCTTGAATTTTTGCAGAATGCGTCGAAGAGTGAGAAATGCGCCGTACTGTGTTACAGCGAGGAGCTGAGCTCCCTTGAAGGCGCGCGCCTTATAGACGTTGGTGCGAAGGACGATCTTGCAACGCAAGCGCAAAGGCTGTTCTCATCCTTACGTGACGCGGACAAGCTTGATTGCGACATTCTTTACGCACATCTGCCCCAAAAGGATGGTATCGGACTTGCACTTTACAACAGACTGATACGCGCCGCAGCTCACACGATAAAAAAGGTTTGACGATAGATCACGAAAATTATTACCTTAACATAAATACTTACAGGACGGTATTTTTTGATGGCTAAAAAATCAAAAAACATAAAACAACCTAAAGAAATAGTTTACGCGCCCGCACAAAATCAGCTTATCACGGATACGATCGAAAAGAACTATATGCCCTACGTTATGAGCGTTATAGTTTCCCGTGCGATCCCTGAGATAGACGGTCTTAAGCCCTCTCACAGAAAGCTGCTTTATACTATGTACAAGATGGGACTCCTGACGGGCAACCGTACCAAGAGCGCGAACGTAGTCGGTCAGACAATGAAGCTCAATCCTCACGGTGATATGGCTATCTACGAAACTATGGTACGTCTTACCAAGGGTAACGAATCCCTTCTGCATCCCTTCGTTGACTCCAAGGGAAGCTTTGGTAAGCAGTACTCATCTAACATGAAATTTGCGGCTTCGCGTTATACCGAGGTAAAGCTTGACAGCTTCTGTCAGGAGCTTTTCCGCGGAATTGACAAAAATGCGGTTGACATGATCGACAACTACGACGGCACGATGAAGGAGCCCGTATTGCTCCCCACGACCTTCCCGAACGTTCTGGTTACTCCGAACAAGGGTATTGCCGTCGGTATGGCTTCCGACATCTGCTCGTTCAATCTCAGTGAGGTGTGTGACGGAACTATTGCCCTGTTGAAAAATCCCAAGCTTACCATCGATCGTATGCTTGACATCATCAAAGCCCCCGATTTTCCCGGCGGCGGCGCGATCATTTACGACCGTGAGACCATGAAGCAGATATACGAGACAGGCTCGGGCTCGGTAAAGATACGCTCACGCTACAACTACGACAAAGAACAAAACTGCATCGATATCATTCAGATACCGTATTCCACGTCGATCGAGCTCATACTCAACAAGATCTCAGAGCTTGTCAAGGAGGGCCGTCTGAAAGAGATAGTCGACTTCCGTGACGAGATCGACCTCAGCGGATTTAAGCTCACGCTTGATCTGCGCCGCGGAGTTGATCCCGACAAGTTGATGAACAAGCTCTTCAAGCTCACTCCTCTTGAGGACAGCTTTAAGTGCAATTTCAATATTCTGATAGATTCAACGCCTCGCCAGATGGGTGTTATCGAGATACTCCGCGAATGGATCAAGTTCCGTATCTCCTGCCTCTCCCGTGAGCTTGAATTTGATCTTGGCAAAAAGAAGGACAAGCTCCATCTCTTGCTCGGACTTGGCAAGATACTCCTTGATATCGACAAGGCGATACGTATAATCCGCCACACCGAAAAGGAAGAGGACGTTATCCCCAACCTTATGTCAGGCTTTGGAATTGACGAGATCCAGGCGGAATACATTGCCGATATCAAGCTGCGTAACCTTAACAAACAATATATTATCAACAGAATAAACGAGATCGAGGGACTTCAGGCTGAGATCGCTCATATCGAGGAGATACTCGCTGACGAGCTTAAGATAAAGGCGCTCATTTCCTCTCAGCTCACCGAGATCAAGAAAAAATACGGTCAGCCCCGTCGTTCTCAGCTCATTCATACCGATGATATTGATATCTACGACGACAAGGTTGAGATCGAAAACTTTAACGCCCGTATTTACCTTACACGTGAGGGATACTTCAAGAAGATCACCTTGCAATCACTCAGAGGTAACGACGAGCACAAGCTTAAGGAAAACGACGAGATACTTACCTCGTACGACACCGACAACCTCTCCGAGCTTATCTTCTTTACGGATAAGTGTCAGCTTTACCGTGCAAAGACTGCGGATTTCGAGTGCTGTAAGGCAAGCGCTATGGGTGAATATCTCCCCGCGAAGCTGGGTATGGACGACGGTGAAAAGCCCATCTTTATGATGATCCATACGGGATACAAGGAGGGTGAGAACTTCGTATTCGTATTTGAAAACGGTAAGGGTGTCAGAGTTCCCGCTACCTGCTACGAGACAAAAAGCGTACGCCGTAAGCTCGTTGGAGCTTACTCCTCCGCTTCTCCCATCGTTGCGGTATTCCACGAGGTTGAAAAGGATCCCTTTGAGATCATGCTCGTAAGTGACGTTGACAGAGCCATCGTCATAAAGACCTCACTCATTCCCGAAAAGGCAACGAGAAGCTCGGGCGGAGTTACACTTATGACCTTGAAGAAGGGCCAGAAGCTTGTTGACTGTTGCGCGAACTTTGAGGAGAAATATGAAAACGCCAAGGGTTACCGCAAGCTCAAGATCCCCGCATCAGGTTCCCTGCTTTCAGACAAAGATATAAGCTCACGTCAGCTTAAAATAGACGGCTAAAAGAAAGGAAGACATAAAAATGGATAAGAAAACTAAAATGTGGGCGCGAATTCTCGCGTGTGTTCTCGCACTTCTGATGTTTAGCGGTGTTATCGGTCAGATCATTATGTATCTGTTTTAAAAATGAAACTGCTGATAGTTTATTCAACCAATTACGGAGTAAGCCGCAAGTGCGCTGAGATGATAGCAAAGAGACTTGACTCAAAGATGGAAGTATGCGTTTACGATATAAACGACAATCCTCCCTCTCCCGAAGGCTTTGACGCCGCAGTAGTGGGCGGAAGCATTCGTATGCTCCGCATAAACAAAAAGCTCCGCGCGTACCTTAAGCAGTATTCCGAAAAGCTTTCAAGCATTCCTACCGCGCTGTTTTTGTGCTGCGGATTCTCTGAGAACTTTGACGATTACGTTCCCATGATGTTTCCGAAAACACTTAAGGCGTCTCTTGGTATCCACTGCTTTGGCGGAGAGCTGAAGCCCGATAAGCTTAAGGGGCTTGACAAATTTATCGTCAAGCGAATCAGATCGTCAATGCAATATCGCGATTTTGACGATCCCGATCCTGACGCCTCACCGCTACCCGAAATACTCCCCGAAACCGTCTTCAGAGTGGCGGACTCTATACAAGCCCTGCTTTGACGTACAAACATAACATAAAAAAGACAGAGAATCAAAATGTTCTCTGTCTTTTTTATTGTTGTAAATTGGAAGAGCTCGAGTCATTATAGAAAATCAAAAAAAGCAGAACTGCCGAAATGGCAATTCTGCTTTTTTGGTGACCCACCGGAGACTCGAACTCCGGACCCCTTGATTAAAAGTCAAGTGCTCTACCGTCTGAGCTAGTGGGTCGCTTTTGCGCTACCTATATATGATATCATATTTAAGTCTATTTGTCAAGTTTTTTTGTTTGGGCAAATTGCACAAATGTAATATACACAAGCACAGCATTTTGCCTAAGTAAACATAATTTCTCAATACACCGTATTTTAGATGGGCACCTGCAACAAAGCAGATGCGCCATCTGAAAAATTTTACTGCTCCAGCATTATTTTAAGTATTTCCCTGTCGGTCTCGCCCATGCCGTCGCGCGCAAGTCTGCCGACGTTTCGAATGGTATTCTCGACGCCTTTGGTGACGATTCCGTCGCCGCCGTAAAACTGTCTGCCCGTTTTCGCCATCTCGTAGCCCATTATTCCCGCTTCAACCGCCATCGCGATCTTTGCCGCGCAAGAAGGCTTTGCACCGTCGCAGATAGTTCCCGAAAGAATTGCGACTGCATTTACAAGGGTATGCGCGATCTCGTAATAGCGTCCGCCAAACAAATAGGATATTCCCGCACCACAGCCACAGCCTGCGCTTATCGCTCCGCAATACGCGGAAAGGCAACCGATACCCGTCTTTTGATGAATAGTAACGAGGTCGGAAACTATAAGCGCGCGAAGCATTGTTTCATCGTCAATATTATTCTCCTGCGCGTAGATGACAACGGGAACGGATGCGGTAATTCCCTGATTTCCGCTTCCCGAAATAATGCACACCGCAAGCTCACAGCCACTCATTCGCGCATCCGAGCCTGCCGCCGCGTAGGCGCGAGCTTTTCTTGATACGTCCGCGTTGTCCCCCATCATAAGAAGCTGACCGATAGACGCGCCGTAACTGTTTTTCAAGCCCTCCTCGGCAATAGCCATATTGAGAGAGATTTGAGCACGGAGATACGGCGTAAGCGTTTTGAGATCCACCTGCTCGGCAAAATCAATAATATCCTTTACGTTAAGAAGCGCGTACGCCTCATCCTTATCAAAGCTTACTGCATCTATCGAACGCGCGGTTGCGTATTTATCGGTAATTGCCACTCCGTCAAGCTTTACGCTCACTATATCCGTGTGCCCTCCCGTTATCCGCAGGCTTGCCGTATGAGCGCCGAGCGTCGATTCCATATAAAGATCAAAGGTACAGGGGCTATTCAGCTCACGCACGCGTATATCCGCATCGGAAAGATACGCGCGTATACGTTCTGCGTCCTCTTCACCAAGTACGCCGAGCACCTCAAGCTTTTTATCGGGGCTTGCGGAAATAACACCTGCCGCCACCGCGCTTTCAATGCCGTGCATACCGCCCGTTGCGGGAACGACCACGCTCTTGACGTTCTTTATTATATTACCGCTGAGCTCGATAGAGATACGCTCAGGCGAGCCGCCAAGCACGTCCGTGACGATGGACGCCGCGTACGCGATAGCTATCGGCTCGGTACATCCCATTGCAGGACGAAGCTCGTCTATGAGAATTGCGGTATATTGATCAATTATTTTTTGAGAAAGCATATTTATACTCCGTTTTCTTACGTTTCCATTAGATTATACTTTATTTTGCGGATAATGTCAAGATATGGGGAGAAATTCGGCAGAGGCTTTTAATAAAAGACCACATATCAACTTGATAGCCCCCCCACGAGATCCAACCGCATATGCGGTTGCCCTGCGGGTTTCGACTGCGCCGCTGAGCTTGTCGAACTTTTTCGCCGTGTCATCCTCGAGCAGAGCCGCGTGATTTGTTGTCTATCCCGCGAGATCCTTCACTTCGTTCGAGGATGACGCGCGGGGGATATTAGTTTACAATGCGGCGCCGCGAAGGATCTCGGCGAAAAAGCGCGAGGCGAACGCCGACGCGGAATCTCGGGCGGCTTCGCTCAAGATGACACGCGGTTACTTGTAAAATTTTAAATGGCACGGTACACAGATTAAAATACAATACCTCGCACAGCGGTGGCTTGGCTACCGCCGTTTTGATGGAAATGTTACTTTTGAGCCCATGCGGGAGGAGCAAGCCCCTCCCCTACCGCAAAATATTATTGGTGGAGCACCCATTTTTTATATGAGTACTCCACCCTTTTGATTAACAATATTTAAAGCCCGCTATTAAGAAAGTTTATCAATGATACCGGCTTCACCGTAAATTCCCTTTTCATAATCGCAATCAATACACTCCTCAAAGCCAACGTGACCGGGAGTTGTAGCAGTAGGAGCCACTGCGGGAATGTATGTATTCATGTCTATATTGTGCTTAGGACCAGTATTAACAATGATACCCCTTCCATCGTGACCGCTACAACTGTAGAGATATACGCCTGCTGTATTGCAATCAGCCTCAGCGACGTAATCCCAAACGCCGTTCCATGTGCCGCTCTGCTTATCATAATCCTTATGGAATCTGATATCATTAAAATCAAAGCCTTCAATAGCTACTTCAAGCACGGCGCCTACTGCTTCAGCAGGGCAAGAGGCACACGTGTAAATCATTACGCCATTAAGACAGTCAAGCTCACCACCTATGAGATTGCCTTGGGCATCATAGTAAGTGTGTTTATGTCCAAGTGCGGGGATCACTTGCTGAGGAACTAAAATCTCGTTGCATACACTACAATACTTACCCTCTGTCAGACCCGCTTCGGTAGCAGTGGGAACCTTAGCTTGAAGAATAACTTCAAAGTGTCCAAAAGCGGGAATAGACATTTGAGTTGTAGCACCACAAATCTTACACGTGGTATATGCTATACCGGGAGTTACACAAGTAGGAAGGAGCTCGATGCCATACCACTCAGGATGATCAAACGCAAGAGCTTCACTCTCATCACGTATCCAATCATGCGCGCTTGCATCCGGTTTCATTTCGTTTCTCTTGTTGAACTTGCGATTGCAGATCTCACAATAATCATAAGTATAACCGTTTTGATAACAAGTAGGAGCAACCACTATTCCAACAATGATCGTATGCTCTTCAACGATAGTTCCGGTCATACCACAATCGTCACAAGTTACAACATAAGTGTCCTTACCGGGAGTAATAACGCCGGTAACAGCATCAGCTACACAATCTGTAAGAGTAGGAATAAGAGTGCCGAGATCGAAATCAGGGCGCTCATAGGTATGTGTATGACCAATCGGGCGAATCACTTGCTGAGCAACTAAAATCTCATTACATACCGAGCAATGTTTGCCGTCTGTAAGACCTGTTTCTGTAGTAGTGGGCTCCTTGCCCTTATCGATTACCTCGGTATGTCCGAGCGCAGAGATTTCAACTTGAACGACGATACTTGTATTGCATACAGAGCAATGCTTACCATCTGTAAGACCTTTTTCAGTACAAGTAGGAGCTTTTCCCTTGTCGATCACCTCGGTATGTCCGAGCGCAGAGATTTCAACTTGAGCGACGACAATTGTATTGCATACAGAGCAATGCTTACCATCTGTAAGACCTTTTTCAGTACAAGTAGGAGATTTTCCCTTATCGATTACCTCGGTATGTCCGAGCGCAGAAATTTCAACTTGAGCGACGACAATTGTATTGCATACAGAGCAGTGCTTACCCTCTGTAAGACCTGTTTCAGTACAAGTGGGAGCTTTAGCCTCGTCGATTACCTCGGTATGCTTGAGTGTATCAATCGGTGTCTGAGGTACTATAATTTCGTTACATACAGAGCAGTGCTTGCCCTCTGTAAGACCTATCTCAGAACATGTGGGAGCTTTAGCCGCATCGATTACCTCTTTATGTCCGAGCGCGGCAATCACTTTCTGCCCTACGATAAGCTCTCCACACTTAACACACTTCTTACCGTCACTAATGCCCTGCAATACACAGGTAGCCGGCTTGCCATCAATCGTTTCAAGCTCAAGATGAGGACAATCAGCGTCTCGCTCATATCCGCAAACATTACAAAGTGCGTCATATCTATCATCATAAGTATGCTCTTGGAGAGATACCTCTTGCTGAGGAACTAAAATCTCTTTACATTCCGAACAATGCTTACCTTCCGTAAGGCCTGTACTTGTACACGTTGATTCTACGGCTTTATCAATGACAATAGTGTGATCTATCTTGCTAACGACTTCTTGCTTAACAAGGACTTCGCCGCATTCGGAGCAATGGCTACCCTCAGTAAGTCCCGTTTGTGAGCAGGTCGCATCTACCGCCGCATCAACAACAGGAGTATGCTCCAGTTTGTCAACGCTTTCCTGCTTTACAAGGATCTCTCCGCATTTGGAACAATGACTTCCTTCGGTAAGTCCTTCCCGTGAACAGGTCGCATCTACCGCCGCATCAACAACAGGAGCATGCTCCAGCTTGTTAACGCTTTCCTGCTTTACAAGGATCTCTCCGCATTCGGAGCAATGGCTACCTTCCGTAAGACCCGTATTCTCACAGGTTGGGGCAACAGCTTCGTCAATTACAACGGTATGCTGATGCACCGTTTCTGTCGGTTGCTCGTCGCACGCTGCGAACACGATGCAAAGCATCAAGGCAACGACAAAGAGCGACAAAATTTTCAGTGCTTTCATTTTTGTTTCCTCCAAAAGAAAATTGCACTTGTCGATAATTATCGGCAAATTTGATGATTTCATTATATCACCAATTACTGTAAATGTAAATACTTTCGTGCCAATTTTTCGAGTCTAAATACTATAAAAAAGACATTCGCAAAATATTGCACAAACAGCTGTTTTGATTTTTGTTAAAATCGCAGATAAAATCTGGCACTGGCGGGCACGGTGTGCGACTGTAATGCACTCGGCTTTATGATATAATATCGCCAACACAGAAGAAAACGAGGTTTTTTATGGATCAAGAAATGAAAAATTCACTAACGGACAGCGCGTATATTACGCATTCTACAGCGATCAAAAAGGGTGTATTTTCGTATCTTAAAAGAAACGGAACGCTCAGAGATAAGATCGAGGAATACATACGCTCGTGTGATGCGCCCAAGACGGAGAGTGACTCGAAATCGAGGCGCGTCCCGATCGGTCGGCTACCGAATTTGGCGGGGCTTTGCCGATATCTTGGCACAGGTCTTAGTGACCTCAAGGCTTTTTCGGCAAAATATCCGCGCGACTACGACAATCTGCTTGCGATATTTGAGGACGAGGTACTCAATTACGACACCTCCTCCACCATGCTTACCGCTTACTTAAAAAAACGTTTATGCTATGCCGACGAGACGGCAGACGAGCCCGAGAAAATAACGGAGGTCAGGTACTGCTTTGAGCACGACATCACGCAAGACGGCGAATAGGCGGGATATAAAAATAAGCGGAAAGCCAAACGCCAAGCAACAGCTGTTCTTTGACTCGCGAACGCGTTTTACCGCTTATGGTGGAGCGCGTGGAGGAGGCAAATCCTGGGCTCTCAGGCGCAAGCTTGTGGCTATGTGTCTGCGCTACGAGGGGCTATGCTGTCTTCTCGTGCGCCGTTCCCTGCCCGAGCTTAAAGCCAACCACGTGACAGCATTTTTACGCGAATACCCCGAGCTTATAACCTACAAGGATTCAGACAAGCTACTGCTTTTTGCCAACGGCAGCCGCATTCATCTCGGCTACTGCGACTCGGACAGAGACGCGCTGAGATATCAGGGGCAGGAATACGACGTTATCGCCATAGACGAGGCGACGCAGATAAGCGAATATATCTTCTCCATATTCAAGGCCTGTCTGCGCGGCACGACGAATTTTCCAAGACGAATGTATCTTACCTGCAACCCCGGTGGAATTGGTCACGCCTGGGTAAAGCGGTTATTTATCGACCGCGATTTCAGAAGCGGTGAGAACCCCGACGATTACAGCTTTATTCAAGCCCGAGTTTTTGACAACGAGATACTGACGCAGGCGGACTCGGAATACGTTTCCTCACTCTCCTCTCTTCCCGAACGATTACGACGGGCGTGGCTATATGGTGAGTGGGACGTTTTCGAGGGGCAATTCTTTCCCGAATTTGATACGTCCATACACGTCTGCGCTCCGAGCGCTATCCCAAATTACACAAAGCGGTTTGTTGCCATTGACTACGGCTTTGACATGCTCGCCGCGATACTGATGGCAGTTGACAGCGAGTCAAATCTCTACGCGGTACGCGAGCTTTGCATTCCCAATCTCACCTTGCGTGAGGCGGCGGAGCGTGTGAGCGCGTTATGCCGCGGCGAGAGCTGTGAATTTGCCGTATGCTCACCTGATCTATGGAACAGACGGCAGGATACGGGACGAAGTGGGTTTGAGATAATGCAAGAGGTACGCGGCATGCCGCCTATGGTAGCGGCAGATGACAGGCGAATCCCCGGTTGGCGAGTCCTCAGGGAGTATCTGAACGACTCGGAATCCTCCCCACGACTTTTGATCAGCTCAAAATGCGAGGAGCTTATCCGCTGTATTCCCCTTTTACTATGTGACTCGGGACGCCCCGAGGACGCGTCAAGTGAGCCGCACTCGGTCACTCACGCCCCCGAGGCTTTACGATACGCCGTTATGAGTCGCTGTCCGCCGCCGAGGCAAGAAGTCATAAGCGGATTTACCTTCAGCACCAAAAAGACTCCGCTGTTCTTTGATTAGGTAGATATAAAACCCCGAAATCTTCTGTGAAAATACAAAGTGAGGTGAAAACAATACCAAAAAACAACTCAAAAAACTTAAACATCGACCGCTTTGCCGGAGTTGACACACGCACGGCGTGCACCTTACCGAGCGGCAGTGCGGAGATTATAAATATGATACCCCATGCGGACGGCTCTCTCAAAAAGAGGTGCGGCTACAAGAAGCTTATTTCCCTGTCCGCTCCACCCAAAGCTATCTGGACAGGCAGGCTTGGTGGCAAGGACATCGCGTTTATCTTTGCAGATCGAACGCTTTACACCTTTGACTTCTCCACCAATTCGATAACCCAGACACAAAACATAGGAAGTCTATCTCCAAACGCGGATTTCTTTTGCTACAACGGCGGTATCTATCTGCTTGAGGGCACTAAGATATACGAGGTCAGCCACGGCGATCTGCGAACCCCGTACGGTTACGTTCCGCTTGTGGGCAAGAACTGGAGTGACTCGCTTATCGGCGAGATAAACGAGCCGAGAAATCTGCTAAACAATTACGGCAGAATAACCTACATAGTAAGTGACGCCGCCACCAACTTTTTTAAGACCGACTCCCCCATCTCAGCTATTCACGCGGTATTCGTCAACGATATCAGGATAGACAGCTCACGATACACTATCACCTCAATGCCACGCACCGTATCAATAAGCGGAGTGAATCCCGGAGACCACATAGAGATGCATTTCACCTATTCGACACGCGCAGATACTGCGGCGTACAACGCGCTTTTGTCCTGCACGTACGGTGTGGTATTCGGAGGAATAACCAACACGCGCCCTTTCCTATGGGGCGCTGAGGACGGCTCTCTGATGTTCAGCTCGCGATTTGTAAGCAAGACTCAGCTTGAGGAATCAAAAAGGATATTCAGCGCAAGCGACACGATGTATTTCCCTGTGAACTGTGAGTTCAAGGCGGGCGACGGACGAAGCCCGATCACCGCTGTAAGCCGACATTACGACAGACTGCTGATATTCACCGAGGAAAACGCCTGGATGGCGGACAGCTCTGCCTGCGGTACCGAAGAGATACCCACTCTCAACATCAACTCCTGCTACGGCGCTCGTGCCCCGAAGGGTGCTACCCTACTCGGAAACAATCCGTATACCATAAGTGCTGAAGGGATCATACAATGGAGTTCTCATACTGACGAGCTTAACGACTGTAATGCAAAAAGCATTTCCGAATCTATCGCCGAGCTTTTACCGAGCGATGTATACACGAGCGGCGTAATATTTGCAGACAAACGAGAAAACCGCCTGCTTCTCACCTCCCCGAGCCTGGAGGGCATCGTTTGGGTATGGTATGCCGAGCCGCAGTCTTGGGTACGCTTTGACCTTGGAATAAAGATCGACCGCTTCTTTGACACCCCCACCGGAGTGGGATTTGCGCATGGCTCTGAGCTATACGCATTTGACGATGACCTTTACGTCGATCACGGAAACCGCGAAATAGTAGGCAAGTTCAAGGGCAACTTCACAGACTTTGGCAAGCACGGCAAAAAGCGTGTTTTCAGCGCAAGTCTTTCCTGCGACGGTGAGGTCACGCTTGACTGTGAGCTTGACTCCGATCTCACGCCTGCCGTATCGCTTACCCTGTCATCCGACGGACACGAAAGCACGCGAAGAAGGATAAACGCCCGCCGCTTTGAACGCTTACGTCCGTCGCTCACAGCAGGCGGCAACGGCCGACAGACCATACATTCTCTAAAGCTGTCCGCTGACTAATAACATCTTAAAAGAAAGGAATTTATATGAATCACAACACAAACAAAGCCTGGCGGCAGTACGAGGCAGGCAAGGATCACAAAAGGCGCATCGGTCTCTTTGAAAACGCCCGGAAAAACGAGGCTTTCTACCGTGGAGATCAGTGGCAGAACGGCGAGGGGGGGAACTTGCCCCGCCCCGTATTCAACATAATTCGCCGAGTGGTAGATTACCTTGTGTCATCGGTGGCGTCCTCTGATATCTCTATCAGATTCACCGATGAAAATCTGCCCTACGTCACGGGTGAAAATCGCGAGATACTCAAGGGGTTGCTTGCAACTCTTGAGAGCAACACGGCATACAGATGGGAGTCCGAAATGATGGACTACAAGATCCGTGGGCTGCTCACAGATGCCGCCGTTTGCGGTGACGGATTTCTGTTTTGCTACTGGGATCCCACGCTCCACGGCCCTGACGGCTTCCGCGGAGACATAGTAACCGACGTGATCGACGCGGTCAACGTTTTCCCTGCCGACGCAAACCGCCCGGATATTCAGTCTCAGGAATACATCATAGTATCCGGCAGAGCTTCGGTAGCTTCACTGAGAGCTGAAGCACTTGCGGCAGGGGTTACTGCGGAGAATGCGGCAAAGATCGTAAAGGACGGCGAAAACGCGTATCAGTCAGGGGCACTTGCCAAGTACGAGCTTGAGGGAGAGGACGAAGAAAAGGCGACCTTCATCGTCAAGTTCTGGAAGGAGGACGGCGTCGTTTGCTTTGAAAAGTCCACCAAGGACTGCATCATCAGGCGTGTAAAAACCGCCTGCCGTCTGTATCCCTTGGCTTACGTCAGCTGGATATCCGCAAAGAACTCCTTCCACGGAGCTTCCCCCGTAAGCGCAATGATCCCCAATCAGAAATTTATCAACCGCGCTTACGCTATGGCTATGAAGCACATGACGGACACCGCATTCTCAAAGGTCATCTACGATAAATCCAAGATACCCGAATGGTCAAACGAGGTCGGCGAGGCAATAGCCGCTCAGGGTGGCGGAAACATCTCGGACGCCGTTTCCGTGGTCGGTACGGGTGAGATGCAGGACGGCTTTATCACGCTCATCGAAAGCGCTGTGGCTCTTACTAAGGAGCTTATGGGTGCGACCGAGTCAGCTCTCGGCAACCTTGAAGCCAACAACACGAGCGCGATACTTGCCCTCCAGGAAACCTCCCGAATAACCCTTGACAACATTCGTCAGTGTCTTTACAGATGTGTCGAGGAGCTTGCGGACGTATGGACGGATATGATGTGCGCTTACTACCCCTCAGACCGACTTATCCCCTGCATCGATGATGACGGCTTATGCGCCCACACGATAAACCCCGAGCTTATGCGCGCTTCTCTTATCAGCGCGAGAGTTGACGTATCCGAAATGACCCGATACAGCGCGGCAAGCGCACAGAATATGCTTGACAAACTGCTCGACGGCGGTCACATAACCCCTGCGCAGTATATACGCAGACTACCCTCGGGTATGCTTATAGACCGTCAGGCGCTCATCAACGAAATAGAAGCAACCACCACCTCTTGTGACGCGAAAGGAGAAACCATATGACAGATACAACCGACATCAAAGAACCCATCGAAAATAAGGCAACAGAGGAACTACTCCCTGCCCCGGAAGCCACCGAAGACGCCGAGCCCGATACTACCGAGTCACGGACAGACGAGCTTGACGCATTACGCGCCGAGATCGCCGAACTCAAAGAGGCGCTCTCTAAAAAAAGCGCGGAAGCCGACATGATAAAAGGTCAGCTTGGCGAGTTCAGCGCGCTTTTCCCGAACGTCTCGCCCGAGGATATCCCCGAGGAGGTTTGGGAGAGCGTCGCCACCGGCGGCTCTCTCGCCGCAGCTTACTCACTTTACTACCGCAAACAACAGCTCCGCCGCAATCGCGTACGTGAGCTGAACGACAAAAACGCCGCACTCTCAACGGGAAAGGTTGGAGTAGATTCGGCAAAGGAGTATTTTACTCCGAGTGACGTACGCGCTATGTCACGTAGCGAGGTACACGCAAACTATTCAAAAATACTTGACTCCATGAAAAAATGGAACTAATTTAAAATTTTTAAAAAAGAAAGGAAATTTAAAAAATATGGCAATTAAGAATTTTTTACCCACAGTATGGAGCGAGACGCTCTATCAGAAGCTTGATAAGCAGTACATTGCAGTTGCAAACTGTAACCGCGATTTCGACGGAGACATCAAAGGACTTGGCTCTGTAGTCAAGGTGTGCGGAGTAGGCGAAGTAACGGTCAACGACTACACCAAGAACAGCGATATGCTTGAGCCTCAGTCTCTCTCCGACACCGTTGCAGAGATCCACATCAACAGAGCAAAATGCTTCAGCTTCCAGATCGACGACGTTGATCGCGCTCAGGCAACCCCCAAGCTTATGGAGGCGGCTATGAAGAACGCCGCCAGCGCGCTTGCAAACGAAGCTGACGCTCATATATTCTCTCTTATTACCGAAGCAGGAAATGAAATCAACGAAGAAAATCCCGACTCCGAGCGTATTATCAACGCTCTCATAAGAGCACGTAAGTTCCTCTACGAAAACAACGTCGGCGACAACGAGGAAGTAATAATCGAGGTCTCCCCCGCCGTGGCAGCTCTCATCCTCCAGGCAAAGGTCGCTCTGTCATCCGATAATACGGGCGCACTTGAAAAGGGCTATCTCGGCAATATCGTTGGCTGTAAGATCTTCGTCAGCAACAACATCATGAAGGAAAATACCGATCAGTTCGTTAACCACTTCTGCTGTATGAGAACCAAGAGAGCTATCGCATTTGCAGAGCAGATCTCCGATATTGAGGCTTTCCGTCCCGAGAAGAGATTTGCCGATGCCGTCAAGGGACTCCACCTCTACGGCGCACAGGCTATCTATCCCAACGAGATGGTAATGATCAAAATCAGTCTTCCCTACGATGAGATTTGATGACTATGACGGTACAGGATATTTACGACGCTGCTCTGAGGATACTTGCCGAGAGCAGTGATCCTGCGGATAACACAGACTACGCCGAGCGCGCTCCCTTTATCGTAGCCGCGTTTTGTACGCAGAACGCCGATCTCGATAAGGCAACGCGGCGAATGCTCGGTGAGGGCTCCCAGCACGATTTCAGCGCGGCTTACATAGAGCTTGAGGACGAGTTCCCCCTGCTTGAACGCTTTGCCCCTGCGGCATCCTTCTACCTCGCTTCTATGCTGGTCATGGAAGATTTCGAGGAGCTTTCGGACAGGCTTTACGACCGCTACTGCGATATGGTCTCGCGCTTCTGCGAGGCGATCGGCGCGGAAAACTCCCCCATCACCGACGTCTACGGATTTATCTGATAGGCGTTAGGTAAAAAAACACGCCCCCTGTCGCTTCGGCGGCACGGGGGAGCATTACACCAACAAACAAAAACTAAAATTTCATAAAGAAAGGATTTTTAAAAAATGAACAATAAAAATAATTCAAACGATCATACTAACTGCAATGCCAGAGGATTTATTTGGAATCCTCCCGGGTCTGACGTAACGGAAGAAAACTTTGACGGCGGCGGTGAGCCGGGCGATAGCAATCTGTATCTTAGCAGCGCAGAGAGGAATTCCGCGGTAGAGATCAGCGTGGGTACTTCGGTCAGCGGCTCTATAAGCGAGCCCGGAGCTGAACAGTTCTTTAAATTCACCGCGCCTACTCAGGATGTCTATTCCATTTTTACGGTGGGAGACCTGGACACTATCGGATATCTATATGATTCAGACGGAGATTTGATCATACTTGTTGATGATCTTGAGATCGGTAGCAGTGAAAACTTCAATATTATCCAAACACTTGGTGCAGGATACACTTATTACGTCAAAGTCGGCGCCCGTAGTAACGGCACAGGAAAATATACACTAAAAGTTGCTCCCGGCAGAATAGCTAACTCCGTTTCCGTAAAGCCGAACGAAATCACCCTGCAGCAGGGGGTAACGTATGAATTACCTATAACTCCTAATTATACCTACAAAGGTTATAATGGGGCGCAGGCAATTCCCAATTTGTCAGTATCCGTTTTCCCTTCTGACGCTGACAACAAAAAGGTTTGGTGGTGGGCAGAATCAAATAGCATTTTAGAGTGCACTTCCGGATGGGATGATGATGGTGACAGATACATTCACGTCACTCCTATAGCACGCGGCACCGCTAAACTTTATGCTCAGGATTGGAATGAAAATGGAAATCCAAAGGAATGTACAGTTATAAGTCCATACGAAAAACAGCTACGTGATGTGGCAAAGTTTTCAAGCGAAGTGATAAATTTAATTATCGATCTTTATATTAGAATCGATAATATCTTCGCCTCTGAAAACAATATCCAAAAAGCTTGGAGATGTGCAAGGTTGTTATCTGAGTTTTATTATGATACTTCTAAATATAACTGGACACATAACAAATGGGACGATGTAGCCGGCTCAGTAACTACAAATGAAGATAGGAAAACATATTTTACAGAGACTTTAGGATATTCTGAAAGTGAATATAATACGTTGCAGCAAAGTTTATGTAATAACAAAGATAATACCAATATTGATAACAATATCATTGACTTCGCGCATATGCAATACTCTTTAGCTGCACGACTTGCGTATACATTAGATAAACATGGCTTGGCGTCTAATCTTGGTGCCCAGTTTAAAACAGGTAATTGGGGGGTCTACTCAGACGAAGATATTTCGTATTTAGCTGGTTGGCTTGGAGATGCAACACTGCAAAATAATGATACAGAAAAACCTATTTTAAAAAACGATGACTATATGGCCGATCTTGATGCGGAAAATATTTATAGATTGATTATTCAGGGATATTCATGGGCAGATGCATCAGACATATATTATTCAACCTTAAATGCCACTAATACAAGAGCATATGTTTTCTTGAACCATATTCCCCTGAATACAGTTGAAGAAAAAATATTTAACGAATTGCTTGATGATCAAGAAAATGAATATGAAACCATAAAAGCCACCTTCCCTGATACATATAATTTTCTGAAAAGTTTAAATGACCGTTCTGATAGATTGAATAATTACAATGAAAATAATGTTTAATGTTAATGGTAAGATATTGACATAAAATAATATTTATGTTATAATTACCCATACGTGATGTATTGGAGGAATTAAATTATGGCCAACAAAAAAGCTAAGATGTTTCTGTTTATAGGTCTAATAGTATTTTTTATGTCTGCCGTTGCAGTAATCAATTCTAATATGTCTGAAATCATTCTCATCAAAGAAACCTACCCGAATAGTCCTAATATACAGCGCACAGATGATTTTGCCATTTTAATGGTGATTTTTGTTTTCATCCAAATTCCGATTTTATTTGTAGAACTTTCTTTTATTCGAAGCACTTACAAGCTTTTAAAGTATAACCCCCGAGGTATTGTCAAAGGATGTTATTTGGTTTCATCTTTTTTGTCATTACTTGCATGCATATGGATAGTTCTTATATTTATAGGCATCATTGATGTCGGGGCATTGGATATAAGCATAAAAATAAAAGATCTTATGCTATTTCTTCCCGGATTTCCCACGCTTATAATATCATTTATCTTAGGTAGCCTGCCGGTAAAGAAATACAAATACGATTCCATATCATAAAATTAAAAAGCAATGAAATAAAAACGCGCTCCCCTGCCGCGAAAGCGGCACGGGGGCGTTCTTTTTTATGACTTATTGACAAAAAAGGGACAATGGGGACGGGACAATGGGGACGTACATTATTTGTCAACAAACCTTGATATCCATATGTTTTTGGGGTGTCGCTTCGGCGGCACCCTTTTTGTTGAAATGGTTGAACTATCTTTGAAACTACTATACGGTAGACTGTAATGTTGCGTACAAAAATTATCCGTTGATCATCAAAGCATTGCATCTGAATAATTTTAATTAATTTTTAAGCATGAAAAAGCCCATAGGTTTTGATTTTCAAAGCCTATGGGTGATTTTATTATGGAGTTCCTATTTTAATATTTACATGTGCTCCAAAATATTTTGAATATATTTCTAATCCCTCTGTGTCCGATACATATAAAACAAACTCCGACATGTAACTGACTATGAATTCCTCGTTAAAATGTACAATTATTTTGTCTGTTGAAACAGAAGAGGTAAGATACATCTTTTTCAGGTTGTCGCAATTGTCAAAAGCAGCATATTCAATCTCTATAATAGATTTCGGTATTATGATTGATTCTATAGCGTGGCAATTGGCAAAAGCTGCCCTACCAATACTTTTCACACTTCCGTCATTTGGTATGACACTGCTATTGCAACCCAAAATAATTTTTTGAGAACGTCTGTCAATCAGGCAATTCCCGTCAACATAATAACACGGGTTTTCTTCCGCCACAATGATTTTTTCAATGACGTTTGATTTTGTACGACCATGCCCTCCCATTGTAGCATAACAATTAAATGTACACTCTGGAATATAACTCACGCTAGCGGGTATATAAATGTTTTTGATGTCGCGGCAGTAATCAAAATCTACTCTGATTTCTTGTATACCCTCCGATATAATGATTGTTTCAATGCTGCGTTCGCCCATCGCCCCATAAACCTTAGTAACCGGCAAACCTTTATACTTCCCGGGGATTACAAGCTCTTTTATTACGTCAGGCAACCCTACCGGGCAAACAGTATATGACTTTCCATCGGCATTGAGAGTATATCTCATGTTTGTCACAGGGTCATACTCCCCTTCTATATCAACCGTTCCAGTATTTTCTTCGTTATTCGGTACTTTATCATTTTCTTCAGAATTCGAGTCTGTAGTATCGTCATTTTCGGGAAATTTATCTGTATCATTTTGGGAGTCAACATTACACCCACTTATATTCATCAGCAACAAGGCAGATAATAAAATCGCTACTATTTCTTTTTTCATTTCTTTTTTCATTTTTTATTTGTATCCTCTCGCATTCAAGCTATATTCATTATAGTGGGGGAAAAATATATTTTTATGATCCGTTACTACCAAGGTCTAACCCAAGTATCCGTATATGATAATAACGTGACTTTTATGTTAGACTCTAACTTATTATATTCTTTCCAATCATCGTAATTGATTTTATACGAACAATTTTCTTCATACGATACAATATCTAATGAATTGTGAATAAATTCAAAGATGCCTGTTTCCTGATTTAAATAGAAAAAATCTTGACCAACATATTTCGGCAATAAAACAGATGCATCCCCTATAACCGAATGTAATACATACACTGATCTTCCATGTATAGAATCAACTAAAGATTTGAAACAAAATTCCACTCCGTGAAATTCATCGACAGAAATAAAAATACAATTTCCTGCTGTTCTAAGATGATTTTGGGTAAATAATTCACTAAAATCATCTAAGGATATCCTTTTTGACACGAGATCCTGCAAAAGATTTTCATCAATATTACTCAAATTTATTTGCATTGAAACATCAATTGTCTCTATTGGCAAATAAGTATCGCTGTATGGATAAATAAATACCGCTTCCCTTGTTAATTTTTCGCCGTGAATGCTTGCTCTGATCTCATAAAAATATGTTTCCTTATACAAATATAAATTTGATGTTGGTACGTCGACAAAATCCAATGTGGAACTTGTGAAGCTGTCTTCAAATTTACTTTCAATTTCATTAAAAGATAAATTTAAAAATTCAGGGAGAAGAATATCTGCCGGAGCTGAAATGCTTTCCAAAATATATTTTGAAAATCCATTTTCGCCATTTAATTTTTTAAATGAAAAATATGTATTCGGTAAAGATTTCACTTTTAAAACACAACCATAGATATTGTCGTTAACAAATCTATAATCCGGGAATTTTTGCTTAAAATCATCCAAAGAACACCGTGCAGTAGCTAATCGCTCTAAAATCGCCCTAACAGATATATTATCTCCACTAATATCATCTGTTTCTTCTTGAATGACTTTATCTCCATTTTTATTTAAAGCTATATCCGAACTATTATCACACGAAACAACTCCACAAAGCATTACAAGACAAAGTAAAATCAATATTATTTTTTTCATATCGTCCCCCCTCTTTTAAGCTATATTCATTATAGCACACATCACCATAAAACACAAGTAATTTTTGTCATGATCGATATGGTACTGCAAAGCAGAAGCATCACCGATTTATTATATCAGTAAAAATGGTATTACCATGTTAAAATCATGGAAAAACCAAACTGAAGCTATAATGATGCAATGAATAACAACAAAAATCGAAATTGCCTCTATGTTAAAACTTGAAAAAGGATTGGAGATGATGAAAATCATCTCCAATGCGACTTTTTTATGTGGCTGAGTAAATGATTTGACCGTCACTACAATAGATAGTTACGTTAGACATCACCCATTCGCTGTTAAGATAGGACCTATCCCAATCCTCTTTTTTATCAATAGAGTTCCACTCCTCAATAGTTCCTTCAAAATAAATATTTGAAAGGTTGTCACATTCTGCGAATGCTCGCTCTTGTATTGTTTTGACACTTTTGGGGATTGTTATTGATATAAGAGATTTACAATGTGCAAATGTCAACACTTCAATTTCAGATACTCCATTAGGAATTACGATACTGTCAACACTTTCGCAAAATTGGAAAGCATATGCTCCTATAGTTGTTACTGTATCCGGTATAACAATGTTATTCATTTTTACACAATTATAAAACGCATACGAAGAAATAACTGTAATATTATTTGAAAGTACTACATTCTCAAGACTCGTGCAGTCTCCAAACGCACCGTACCCAATATTTGTAACACTGTCCGGAATTTCAATGCTTTTCAAATTAACACAATAACAGAAAGACAGCTTTCCGATTTCCTGTATTCCATCAGAAAATGTAACGCTTTTGAGGTTTGTGCAATCTTTAAACGCTTTTTCACCAATCGTTTTGACACTACCCGGTATTACAATACTTTCCATACATGTTAATCCTTCAAAAGCCGACCACCCTATTTCCGTAACACTATCAGGAATTATAACCTCCTTAAGCGAATCCATTCCAGCAAAAGCCTGACTATATATCTTTGTTACTGTATTAGGTATAGTCACACGTACAACGTACGGATTAGTATAGATTCCACATTTTAATCCCGTTACAATATCTCCGCTTGGTGATTCTTGAGGAATGACTGCATCGTATATATCAGCAAGTCCTATACTTCCAACAGAACAAGTACCGTCTCCATTGCTGTAAAATTCCATGTTTGAATAATGAATAGGATCAATATTATCCACATTAACATCTTCAGGATTACTTGTATCGATATTACCATCACCCTGCTCTGCTATATCATTTTTACTGTTACACGAAACTGTTACAACAAGCATCGCACAACAAAGTAAAATCAATATCACTTTTTTCATATCGTATCCCCCGCTTTTAAGTTATATTTATTGTATCACACATCACCATGAAAAGCAAGGGATTTTTAGCATAAGCAATACAGATTTTTACAACTTATGCAAATGTTACTTTATGACAAAGAACTACTCTTCCGTCACAACTTCGCCCTATGGGCTCGTCGTGCCACCTTCCCTGACAAGGGAAGGCTTGTCGGTATCGTTTCTGCTTTGAGTGTTCCGTGAATTTTATATTATACATTTATAAAATGTAGGGGTCGACGTAGCGAAGCGACGCGAGCGCAATGAATGACAACACGGTGTGTTGTCAGAACGCGAGCGTGACCGAGCCGCAGTAGACCCTCGGCGACCCGTTTTGGCGCAAATGTTACTTTATGACCGCGCGGGTTACCGAGGACGTCGACCCCTACAAAACGCGGGAGGGAGAACCCCTCCCCTACGAACGTATAATATTATTTTATCCATAAGGGCGTCACAGAAGGTCGCCACCTACAAAAAAACGGCGGCACGGGGGCGTTCTTTTTTATGACTTATTGACAAAAATATTACTGTGTGATTTACTGAATATGAATAGATCATGCGCATTCAAAGCAAATGCAAAGAATTTATTGACAACTCAATTGATATTATCACAGATTTTTCATCATCTTTTTTAACATATCCAATTTAATATAGTTTATAGGAGGATTTTATGAAAAAACTATTGTGCATAGTCTTAGTATTGGTTCTTGTCTTTATGTCAAGTTGTAAATCGCCGGCGGTCGAGCGACAAAAAAGACAAATGTTAGAAATATTTTGTAACGATGATAATTATATTACACTTACAGGTGAAGTAACTGAAATTAATATCGAAGATAACGAAGTTATGTACATGATGTTTGTATCAATAAAATGCGAAGACTTAAAACAATATGTTGTCAATGCAGATGATTATGACTATTGGGTATTCTGTTCTTCCGATATAAATATATGTATTGGCGACACGATCGTTTATACAACCGTTCCAAATTGTCTCGATCACATGAGTTACCTCCCGATTGTTGAGATTTGCAAAAACGATGAAACGATTTTAGGTTTTGAAGAAGGAAAAGAGAATTTAATTAATTTTGTAAAACAGATTCAATACAAATAACTACGTGCCAAAATCAGAATACAATAGGGACGTACATTATTTGTCAACAAATCTTGATATCCATCTATTTTTGGGGTGTCGCTTCGGCGGCACCCTTTTCAATGAAAATAATATTTAAAGTTGATTTTTTCACAAGAACTTGACATAAAATAATATTTATGTTAAAATTACCTATATATGATATATTGGAGGAACCAAATTATGACCAACAAAAAAGCTAAAATGTTTCTGTTTATAGGTCTAATAGTATTTTTTATATCTGTCGTTGCAGTAATCAATTCTAATATGTCTGAAATCATTCTCATCAAAGAAACCTACCCGAATAATACTAGTATACGGTACACAGATGATTTTGCCTTTTTAATGATGATTTTTGTTTTCGTCCACATTCCGATTTTATTTGTAGAACTTTCTTTTATCCGAAGCACATACAAACTTTTAAAGTATAGACCAAAAGGTATTATCAAAATATGCTACATAATTTCATCCATTTTGACATTTTTTTCTTGTGTATTTTTTGCTCTTATATTTCTCGGTGCTTTTCCTGATTTGACTTCACTGAATTCCGACGAAAATGTCATAATTTTGTTCTCAGGAACCCCGACCTTTATTATATCTTTTATATTAGGTAGCCTGCCGGTTAAAAAATACAAATCCGATTCTATATCATAAAAATTAAAAAGCAATGTAATAAAAAACACGCTCCCCTGCCGCTTCGGCGGCACGGGGGGCGTTTTGATTTTTTCACCTTTTTTCCGTAGGGGAGACCTGTGGTCTCCCGTTTTTATGCAAACAGTGTTTTATAAAAAAAAGGACTACTCATCCACCGCAAGCGGTCCCCCTTCCCTGACAAGGGAAGGCTTGTCGGTATTAATTATGCTTCAGATGATTTATTAATAATCGTATACAAACAAATAAAAATGCATAGAACAACAAAACGACTCACATTAAGCC
>JBGVPV010000027.1:0-5947 GCA_045127215.1 Eubacteriales bacterium
ACACCCTACTATCAGCAGAGAAAATGTTTCGTCGTGGGGGGGGGGCTTGCTCCCGCCGAAAAACACCTTTATGAAATCAAAACCGGGCGACCAATGGACGCCCCTACAATGTAGGTGTTGCTTTTAAAAACGAAGCGGCGGGAGCAAGCCCCCGCCCTACGTTATGAAATTGTTTTCTCCGCTAAAGTTGCAGAGACGATCATAAGTGCTTTTTTAATTTCAAAGCTGTTCAAAGCTATCGGCAAAGGTAGTAGCAAGCACGTCGCAACGCTCGTTATATTCGTGCCCCATGTGTCCGTGAACCCACACAAATCTTACCTTATGTATGCCGAGAAGCTCGTCTATTCTCTGCCACAGCTCTACGTTGAGCACGGGAGAGCGATCTGCCTTTCGCCAGCCCTTTGCCTTCCAGGATTCAAGCCAACCTTTATTTATCGCGTCGGTAAGATATTTGGAATCCGAGGTCAGAGTAACGTCGCAAGGCTCACGCAACGCCTCGAGTGCGCGAATCGCGCCAAGCAGCTCCATTCTGTTATTTGTCGTCATCGGCTCGCCGCCGCACAGCTCCTTCTCTCGCCCTGCAAAAACAAGTATCGCCCCCCAGCCGCCGCGACCGGGATTTCCCCTGCAAGCGCCGTCGGTATATATATCCACGTGCTTCATCTTACGCACCTTCCTTTTTCTTAATACGTATATTTTACCACACTTTTGTGCGTTTATCAAGTCAAAATTTAAAGCTCGCTATTGATTTTATGAGAAAGTTGTTGTATAATTATTTTTATAAACGTATTATCGGCTTCAAAAAAGGAGGATCGGATATGACGGACAACACAAAACTCATCGAAAAGCAAAAATCTTCAGAGCTTATCTTCGACGGCAAGGTACTCCACCTTTACCGCGACGTTATCGAATTGCCCGACGGAAAAGAGGGTTTTCGCGAGTTCTGCCGCCACGTAGGTGCGGTATGCATAGTACCCGTTACCGACGAGGGCGAGATAATATGCGTACGTCAATACAGATACGCTATCGGTCAGTCTATCATTGAGATCCCCGCAGGAAAACTTGACAGCCGAGAGGAAGACCCGCGCGAAGCCGCTCTGCGTGAGCTTCGCGAGGAGACGGGAGCTATCTGCAAAAGCCTTACTTATATGGGCAAATACTACTCCTCCCCTGCCATTCTCGACGAATGCATACACATGTATCTTGCCGAGGGACTTTCATTTGGTGACACCAATCCCGACGAGGATGAATTCCTTGAGCTTCTAAAAATACCCGTAGACGACCTCACTCACATGATAATGAATGGCGAAATAGTTGACGGCAAGACTCAGGCGGCGGTTATGAGAGCCGCGGTAACTATTGCCTCGCGCCGTGAAAACGGAGGTAACGAATAATGAGAAACTGTTTTAATACGGCAGATATACTTCTCCCCGATTTCAATAAGATATCCGCAAAGAAATGGGCGGTGATCGCCTGCGATCAGTTCACAAGTGAGCCCCAATACTGGGCGGCGGCTGAGAACGAAGTAGCAAGCGCCCCCTCAACGCTGAGAATGATACTCCCCGAGGTGTATCTTAGCGAGGCTAACGCGCGTATTCCGAAAATAAACTCCACCATGGACGAGTATCTCTCCGAGATTTTGATATCTCACAAGGACTCAATGATACTACTTGAGCGCGAGCAATCCGACGGCAGAATACGCCGTGGCTTAGTGCTTGCGATAGATCTTGAAGCATACGACTACACCCGTGGGGCAAGCTCACTCATACGCGCCACCGAGGCGACGGTTGCCGAGCGTATCCCCCCGAGAGTTGCAATAAGACGCGGCGCGTCCTTGGAGATGCCCCACGTTATGCTGCTGATCGACGACGACAAGCAGACCGTTATAGAACCGCTTGCAAGCGCAAAAGACGGACGCATCGCCTACGATACCCCCCTTATGCTCGGCGGCGGAAGCATCAGAGGACGCTTTCTTGAAAAGGGCGAAATAAACGCCGTAACAGACTCGCTTTGCGCTCTTATCACCCCCGAAGAAATGCGTCGCCGCTACGGTGACAAGTCACTCGCTCCCCTGCTTTTTGCCGTAGGCGACGGAAACCACTCCCTTGCCACCGCAAAGGCGTCTTACGAGGAGATCAAGGCAAAAATAGGCGCGGATGCCGCAAGCGTACACCCTGCAAGATACGCGCTTGCCGAGATCGTGAACATTCACGATGCGGCGCTTGATTTTGAGCCGATATACCGCGTTTTATTCGGGGTAGATCCGCACGACGTTATAGAAAAGCTCACCGAGTACGCAGAAAACCTTGGCGGAAAAGCAAACCCGCAGAAGGCAGACTATATTTCGGCGACCTTGAATGGAACTATCCATTTCCCCGCCCCCGTCCGTCAGCTCACAGTAGGCACACTTCAGGACTTTATTGACGACTACGTAACAAAACACGACGGCGCAGAGGTAGACTACATTCACGGAGAAGACTCCATTCGCGAGCTCTCACTCGCCCGTGATGACGCAATTGGATTTATCTTTGACGGAATGAGCAAATCCGAGCTTTTCAGAACTGTTATCTTTGACGGAGCTCTCCCCCGAAAAACCTTTTCAATGGGACACGCCCGTGACAAGAGATACTATCTTGAATGCAGAAAAATAACCCTTTAAATTAAAACGGAGAAAAATATGAACGATTCTTGGGAAAAGCTACTCTCCGAGTGCGAGTGCTGTCAGGCGTGCGGTCTTTACGAAACACGAAATAACTGCGTGTTCGGCGACGGAAACCGCCACGCAAAACTGCTTTTTGTGGGCGAAGCACCCGGAGACAACGAGGACAAAACAGGAAAACCCTTCGTGGGACGTGCCGGAAAGCTGCTTGACGAGTTTTTGTGTGCCGTAGGGCTTTCGCGAGAGGACGTATACATCGCCAACATTCTCAAATGCCGTCCGCCAAAAAACCGCGATCCGCTTCCCTCGGAGGAAGCCGCGTGCATAGATTTTCTGCGCCGCCAGGTAGAGCTGATCAAGCCGCAGATGATCGTTTGTCTCGGACGCATTTCAGCTATGAAGCTCATAAAGCCCGACTTTAAAATAACACGTGAGCACGGCGTTTTCTTTGAAAAGGACGGCGTTCTTATGACCGCCGTTTATCACCCTGCCCTGCTTCTGCGTGATCCTCGCAAAAAGCCCGAGATGCTTGAGGATATGCTCACCATAAAACAAAAACTCGATTCACTCACATAAAAACCGAAAGGCAACAACATGAATTTCGACTCATTTATCAATACCATCATAGCACTGTTTATCATGCTTGCGGTTGGATTCGTTGCGGGTAAGACAAAAATAATTGACTCCCCCGCCTCCAAAAAGCTCTCCGAGCTTATTCTCAAAATTTCTCAACCCGCGCTGATAATCGCATCCCTCACAAGCGTCAGGTATTCTCCCGAAAACTTAAAGCTCGGACTTTTAACCTTTTTATTCGGATTTGTGCTCCACGGCTTTTTTGCCGCCGTTGCGTTTTTTGCGTGTATGAAGGTCAAAAATCTCGACGAAAAAAAGCTGATGAATATGCTGCTTATCTTTGGAAACACGGGATTTATAGGCATTCCCCTGCTTGACTCTTTGCTTGGAGATATAGGCGCGTTTATGGCGTCGTTTATGATCTCCAGCTTCAATATTCTTATCTGGACGCTCGGTATCGTAATTATGGGAAAAGGCAGAGACGATATAAAGCTGACACTCAAAAAGGCGCTTATCAACAAGGGCACAATACCTGCCGCCGCAGGACTTTTGCTGTTCGTGCTTCCCGCCGTCTTCCCCACGTTTACTATTCCCGCGTTTGCCTCATCCGCGATATCCTCATTGGCGTCTCCCTGCACGCCCGTGTCGCTGCTTATCATCGGCGCGCTGCTCTCAACGCTGACTCCCCGTCAGATGCTGAGCTCTCCGAAGATATACTACGTCTGTCTTTTCAAGCTAATAATAATCCCTGCGGCAGTATGCGTTATCACCAAGCTCATCGGATTTAGCGACGTCTGGATAATTTTCGCGACCACCATCAGCGCAATGCCCTGCGCTACCTCGACCACGATGCTTGCCGAGACCTACGACATAAATCCTGCATTTTCAGCTCAAGGTGTCGGCGTATCCACGCTTTTGTCAGTGGCAACCATGCCCGCGATAATGTGGTTGGCTCAACGGATCATAGAGCTTTGACACGGTCGATTCACATTTTGATTTTAATGAACGGAATTTCGGCGAATTCCGTTCATTTTTTATATATTAATATTGAAAATTCTCTTTACATTGAAATGGTTTTGTGATATACTTATTATGTATAACTATTAGTATTACCAGGAGGTTTGTTATGAAAACGGATATCCAGATCGCCCAAGAGGCAGTAATGCTCCCCATAACTAAAATCGCAGAAAAGCTCGGTATCACCGATGACGAGCTTGAACTGTACGGAAAATATAAAGCAAAGATCAACGACGCATTTCTCACACGCACAGCTGACCGCAAAAACGGCAAGCTTATACTTGTGACCGCCATCAATCCCACTCCCGCGGGTGAGGGCAAGACCACTACCACGGTAGGTCTCGGTATGGCTATGAGTAAGATAGGAAAGAATGCTATAATCGCACTTCGCGAGCCCTCCCTCGGTCCCGTATTCGGAGTCAAGGGCGGCGCGGCAGGTGGCGGATACGCTCAGGTAGTTCCTATGGAGGACATCAACCTGCACTTCACGGGTGACTTCCACGCCATCACCGCGGCTAACAATCTCCTCTGTGCTATGATAGATAACCATCTTCAGCAGGGCAACGAGCTTTCCATAGATCCCCGTCGCATAGTTTTCTCGCGAGTTACGGATACCAATGACCGTGCGCTCCGTAACATCACCGTAGGACTTGGTACTCCCATGGACAGCATACCGCGTCAGGATCACTTTATGATCACCGTTGCCAGCGAGATCATGGCTATTCTCTGCCTTGCCGAGTCACTTGACGATCTCAAGGCACGCCTTGGCAACATTCTCGTAGCCTACACCTACGACGGCAAGCCCGTTTACTGCCGTGATCTGTCGGCACAGGGCGCTATGACGGCGCTTCTTAAGGACGCCATAAAGCCTAACCTCGTTCAGACTCTTGAAAACACCCCCGCTATCATTCACGGCGGACCTTTTGCAAATATCGCGCACGGCTGTAACTCCGTAAGAGCTACCAAGCTTGCACTCAAGCTCGCAGACTACACCATTACCGAGGCAGGCTTTGGCGCTGACCTCGGAGCTGAAAAATTCCTTGACATCAAGTGCCGCAAGGCAGGACTCGTTCCCGACGCCGTAGTGCTCGTGGCTACCGTCCGCGCTCTCAAATATAACGGCGGCGTGGCTAAGGCTGACCTCACGGGTGAAAATCTTGAGGCGCTGGCAAAGGGCAGCGTAAACCTCGAGGCTCACATAGATAACCTGCGCAAGTACGGTCTGCCCGTAGTGGTTGCCATCAACCGCTTTGGCACGGACACCGACGCCGAGCTTGATTACGTTCGCTCGGTTTGCGAGAAGAACGGCGCGGATTTCGCCCTCTCTGACGTCTTTGCCCGTGGCGGCGACGGCGGAATTGAGCTTGCCGAGAAGGTAATTGCGGCGTGTGAAAAGCCCAAGAACTTCACGTTTATGTACGATGACGGCATGTCTATAAAGGAAAAGATCTCCGCTCTCGCCAAGAAGATATACGGAGCGGCTGACGTGAAATACGACGCGGCGGCACTCAAATCTCTTGCAAGCATTGAGGCGATAGATCCCAAGTACTCCACCTTCCCCATCTGCGTGGCAAAAACGCAGTATTCGCTTTCCGATGACGCAACGCTTCTCGGTCGCCCCTCGGGCTTTACTATGACCGTACGCGAGATCAAGCTCTCGGCAGGCGCTGAATTTATAGTCGTGCTCACGGGTGCTAT
>JBGVPV010000028.1:0-17262 GCA_045127215.1 Eubacteriales bacterium
GGAACGAGTATCGTGGGAATATCCAGAATATTTTCAAGCAGCTTGCCGTCCCAAGCAAGACGCGCTACCTCGCGCAATACTTTATATTTTAAATGCTGTACCTTTGTGTCAAATTTACGCATTTTTACCTCCTTAGAAATAGCTGACCTTGATTCGCTTACCCATTTTCTTCAGACAAGCGGACAGCTCCTCAACCAAGTTCATTTTGATATTGAAGTTTATGGGAAGATCGGGGTTCTGGTGAGCGGGGTTTATCGCTCTGCCTACGTAGAAATTGATATCCGTAGCCTCCTCAAACAGAAGCTGGCTGATAAGCGAAGCTCCGTCCTTCTTGAAATTCCAGCTTTCGTAAAGCTCGTTGTTACCGAGATAATCCTTGGCGTACTCAATAACTCTGTTCATGGTAATAACGCCCTCGGTAACGAGATCCACGCCGTCGATATACGCGATGGGGGGCACGTCACTGCGTTCAAAATTCAGACTTGCCCGTACGGGCTTGCCAAGATACTTTGCCGCAATTGACGAGGTAGTGCCACCGCAGATGATATGCTTGCCTTCCTTTGAGAAGAACAGCGACATCATACGGTTTGCATCGTCGCGGTTGGAGGGAGGGCCGAACAAAATGTTCATAGGCTCTCTCTTTCGTATTTTTACGACGCAAGCGGTGGTGTCGTCTCCGGGCTCGTGTCCGTAGAGCTTGTCGCATTCGTCAACGAGCATCGTGGAGAGATTCTTTGCGGTATATCCGCCAGCGACGAGTGCCTGCATATATTCCGCGATATCCTCGCGCTTCCAACCGAAATTGTATTTACCGCCCATACCTGCGTGAGGACAACCGTCACTCATGGCGATAAACACGTCGTTTTCCTGTAGCTTGACGGTGGATTTGTATATTTTCTTTCCGCCTATGTTCATTTCAGTCTTGGGATAATCGCAGACGCTGTAATCCCTAATAAGAATAACGTGGGGATTGTCGTACTGAATGATCTCGGCGGCCTGGTTATTGAGCAGATGAATAATGGTAAACGTAGAATACGCAACGCCGCGTACCGAGCATACGGGCAGAGTTGCGGCAATGGTGGCAACGCATTCTTCAACGGGAAGTCCTGCCGCCATCATGGTGGAGATGATCTTTGAGGTCAGGGTGGAAAGGATGCTTGCCTTAACTCCCGAGCCAAGACCGTCCGCAAGTACTATCAGGGTGGAATTCTCGTTTTCCTCTACGACGTCCACGTGGTCGCCGCACAGCTCCTCTCCGACGTGATTGATGCTTTTATATCCGATTTCGGCGCACAGATCATTCATCGCTGATAGACTCCTTTAATTTTGTAAGCGCGATCTTTGTCTCAGCCGCAGTCTCTCCAAGCAGGGAAGCTATCTCCTGAACTATTCGCATCTGCTTTTCAACTACGGTGTCGGCAACCTCTACCGCCTGCTTGTTGATCCTTGCGTGCTTTTCCTTTTCGGCTTCCTCGTCGGTAATATCGCGCATAATGCCGATAAGCATACGGGAATCTGGATCGTAGACCACGGTCTGTTCAACGTACTTCTTGTATTCGGCAAGATAGGTGCGCTGATCGCGTACTATTCTGCCGCTGTTTTTGACCTGCACGAATACGGTGGGATCAAGAATACGGACAACAGGCTCGCCAAGCACGTCAGACGCCGCGCGGATGTTCATTATCTTACGGGCCGCGTTGTTTATCTGCTGTACTTCAAGATCTTCGTTAAGCACTATAAGTCCGTTGGGGGTGTTGTTTACGATGGTATCCGAGAAGCTCTCAGCCTTGTCCTTGAGATAAGGCAGACACATGGAGATCTCAGCCTTGCCCTGAATAATGGCAATGGCTTTTTCGCGGCAGGAGTTGTAGCCGCAGGAGCCGCAGTTAAGCTCGTCCGAGGGCTTGAATTTACCCATCTGACGCAGAACGGACATGATCTCGTTCTCTGAGGGGGGCATAAGCCTATGCTCGATCGCACTAAAGTGCTTTTTGACGTTGGCAGCGGCGGGCTGCTCAACCTCAAAGTCGCGCTCACCCGCGTAATTTGCAACTGTGATAAAGTCCTTGATGGGAGAGGTGTTGTGGTACTTCTCCATAACGGGACCGCCGATACAGCTGCCAACGCAAGCGGACATTTCTATAAAGCATTTATGTATCTTTCCGCTTTCAATATCCTTGAGCGCGGAGATGCAGTTTTCTACGCCGTCAATCGCGATGTAAGTATATCCGGGAGCGTCCTGTGCCATGGTTTTAAGAATTCCGCCGGTGGTGGGGAAGAATCGCGCACGGCTCTCGGGGGTGTTGTCTATTTCCCCCTCAAGCTCTATTCTTTCAGCCTTGAGCCAATTGGTAAGCTCTTCAAAGGTGAGAACGGCGTCAACGATGCCATCGTAGTATTCAGCCTCGTCCTTCTTGGAAACGCAAGGGCCGATAAATACCGTCTTGACACCGGGCATTCTCTTTTTGATATCAGCGCAGTGCGCCTGCATGGGAGACATAACGTCTGCGAGATATTCAAGTGTCTTGGGGAAGTATTTCTGTATGAGCAGATTTACCGAGTGGCAGCAGGAGGAAATGATGATATCTCTCTCTTCCTCGGCAAGCATACGCTCGTATTCCGTCTTTACTATGGTCGCGCCGATGGCGGTCTCCTCAACGTCGAAAAAGCCAAGCTGCTTAAGTGCTCGGCGCATAGATTCTATTCCCACACCCTGATAGTTTGCAATAAACGAGGGGGCAAGGCTGACGACTACGGGATCTCCGCTTTGAAGCAGGACTCTCGCTTTTTCCGTTCCGTCAACTATTTCCTTTGCATTCTGGGGACAAACGACAAAGCAGTGACCGCACAGAATGCACTCGTTTCCGATAATATGCGCCTGGTTTCCCGAGAAGCGAATTGCTTTTACGGGGCAGTGGCGGATGCACTTGTAGCAGTTTTTGCAGTTTGATTTCTTAAGCGTCAAGCAATTTGGCACGGCTTTTACTTCCTTTCGTTTTCTATTTGGCTAAGTATATTTTTGTTGAAAAATTCTCTGAAATTTTCTCTCGTCACGCCAACGTGAACGTCGTCGTTTACCTGAACGGTAACGCCGACACGGTTGCATTTTCCGATACAAAAGCTACCGGACAGCACCACGTCGTCAACGATGCCGTGCTCTTTCACGGCACTCTCCAAAAGCTCTACGATATCCTGAGAGCCTTTGAGATGGCAGGACGATCCGACACAAACCTGAACGAACAGCATAAGCTTATATCCTCGTCAGAATTTCGCTTGTGAAGAACTCACCCACGGTCTCGGGGGTAACTGAATGGAAGGCATCATTTACCGTTACGCACACACCCTGCTGGCACTTGCCCATGCAGAAGGTGCCACCAAGCTCTACCTTGTCGCCGAGCTTGTTTTCTGCGATCAGATACTGAAGTTGCTCTACTACCTGGCGAGAGCCTTTGATGTGGCAGGAGCTTCCGATACAAACTGTAATTTTAAGCATAATATTTTTACCTCACGATATTGATTAAAATTTCTCAACGCTTGCGAGGTAATACCTCGCAAGCGTTTATATGTTTGTTATATTTTGTCGGATTACTGATAATCTACAACGTCAACCCAGCTCATAAGGAACTCACGCTCGTTTGCGTTGCCCTTGACTGACTGAGAAGCGGCTACGATAGGCATCCACTTCTGAACGTACTGCTTGGCGGTATCGCTCTTCTTGCAGAAGGTGTCAAGATAAATGTTAGCACCTTCGATATCGCCGCTGAGCCAGAAGAGAAGATACGTACGCGCAACGTCTGCGGAAGCGTTACCCTGAGTTGCGTGTGACCAGTCAAGAATATAGGGAACACCGTCGTCGGTGATTATGATGTTTGAGGGATTGAAATCTCCGTGGCATACCTTGTTGTGCTTGGGCATACCCTCAAGACGTGTGTGAAGATCGTAGCGAGTGGTCGCGTCAAGCTCGGTTGCGGATATCTTGCGGTTCATCTTGTCCTTGAGCTTGTTGAGCATAGGGCAGGTCTTTGAGTGAACGCTCATCTGTATATCCACGAGCAGCTCGATATACTCGCGCTTGCCCTCGGGGTTTTCTTCCATGAGCTGCGCCAAGGTCTTGCCCTTGATAAACTCGGAAACTATCGCCCACTTGCCGTCGATCATAGTGACCTCAAGCACGTGGGGGATGTTGAGTCCGGTCTCCTCAACTCTTGCCTGGTTAAGTGCCTCGTTAAGCACCTCTGCCTTGGAATATTCTGTGTTGAATACCTTGATGGCTCTGTCGCCGTCGCGGTAGATGGTTTTATTATTTCTTACTGCAATTACTCTGTCAAGTTTCATTTGTCTTTCCTCCTTTAATTACGCCTTTTTGCCCTTGCGGTAGGGAGTTTTGATTGCATCGGGAGTAGCAGAGTCGAGGTCTTTTGCGGGCATCTTGGGCTCTACGAAATGATTTCCGTAGTATGCGTTAAGATACATCTGCTTAAGCTCGCTCATAAGGGGGTAACGGGGGTTAGCGCCCGTGCACTGATCGTCAAACGCCTGCTCAACCATTTCGTCAAGGCTCTCCATAAAGTCGTTCTCGTTAATGCCGTAATCCTTGATGGTCGCCTTGATGCCGACCCTTGTCTTAAGATCGTTGATAGCGGCGATAAGGCTTTCCATCTTTTCCTCGTCGGTGTTGCCGCCAAGTCCGAGGTAGTCAGCGATCTCTGCGTATCTTGCGAGAGTGTGGGGGTGATCGTACTGTGAGAAGGTACCCATCTTAACGGGAGCTTCGCTTGCGTTGAAGCGGATAACTTCCTCTATCATCAGCGCGTTTGCCACGCCGTGAGGCAGGTGGTGGAATGCGCCGAGCTTGTGAGCCATAGAGTGACATACGCCAAGGAATGCGTTTGCAAACGCCATACCTGCGATGGTAGCCGCATTTGCCATCTTTTCACGTGCCTCAACGTCAGTCTGACCGTTTTCGTAAGCTCTGGGGAGGTACTTGAAGATGTTCTTGAGTGCCTGGAGCGCAAGTCCGTCGGTGTAGTCGGTTGCAAGCATAGCGACGTAAGCCTCAACCGCGTGAGTTACCGCGTCGATACCGGATGCCGCAGTGAGTCCACGGGGGGCGGACATGTGGAAATCGGTGTCGATGATCGCCATGTTGGGAAGAAGCTCGTAGTCGGCAAGGGGGTACTTAACGCCGGTCTTCTCGTCTGTGATAACCGCAAAGGGAGTTACCTCAGAGCCCGTACCTGCGGAAGTGGGGATAGCGATAAAGTACGCCTTTTCACCCATCTTGGGGAAGGTGTATATTCTCTTGCGGATATCGATAAAGCGCATAGCCATATCCATAAAGTCTGCTTCGGGATGCTCGTAGAGTACCCACATGATCTTAGCGGCGTCCATAGCGGAGCCACCGCCGAGCGCGATGATGGTGTCGGGCTGGAACGCTCTCATCTGAGCGGCACCCTCGGTTGCGTTTGCAAGCGTGGGATCGGGCTGTACACCCCAGAAGGTGGTGTGCTGGATACCCATCTCGTCAAGCTTGTCTGTGATCGGCTTTGTATAGCCGTTCTCATAAAGGAAGGAGTCGGTTACGATAAACGCCTTCTTTGCGCCTCTTACAGTTCTGAGCTCGTCAAGAGCTATGGGGAGGCAACCCTTCTTTATATAAACCTTTGCAGGTGTTCTGAACCAAAGCATATTTTCTCTCCTCTCAGCTACTGTCTTGATGTTAAGAAGGTGTTTAACACCTACGTTCTCGGATACGCTGTTACCGCCCCAAGAGCCGCAACCCAAAGTAAGGGAGGGCGCGAGCTTGAAGTTGTAAAGGTCTCCGATACCGCCTTGAGCGGAGGGAGTATTTACAAGGATTCTGCAGGTTCTCATTCTTGCCTCGTAAGCGGCAAGCTTTTCCTTTTCTGTTACCTCGTTGATATAGAGTGAAGACGTGTGACCGAATCCGCCGTCCTCGACAAGCTTATCTGCCTTGTCAAGAGCCTCGGCAAAGTTCTTTGCCTTGTACATAGCAAGTACGGGGGAGAGCTTTTCGTGAGCGAACTCTTCGCTAAGCTCAACACTCTGGACCTCACCGATGAGGATCTTCGTTCCCTCGGGAACTGTTACGCCTGCAAGCTCTGCAATTCTTGCCGCCTTCTGACCAACGATCTTTGCGTTGAGCGCGCCGTTGATGATGATGGTCTTGCGAACCTTCTCAGTCTCGACGGGGTCAAGGAAATAGCAGCCTCTTGCGGCAAATTCAGCTTTTACGGAATCGTATATGGATTCGAGAACGATGACAGACTGCTCGGATGCGCAGATCATACCGTTATCGAAGGTCTTTGAGTGAATGATGGAGTTGACGGCGAGAAGAATATCTGCGCTGTCGTCAATGATCGCGGGGGTGTTACCGGCTCCTACGCCGAGCGCGGGCTTGCCGCTGGAGTAAGCCGCCTTAACCATTCCGGGACCACCCGTAGCAAGAATGATGTCAGCCTCTTTCATAACGGTGTTGGTCATTTCAAGAGAAGGAACGTCGATCCAGTCGATGATACCCTCGGGAGCACCTGCTGCAACTGCTGCCTCGAGAACGAGCTTAGCTGCCGCAATAGTGGAGTTTTTAGCACGGGGGTGAGGGCTGATGATGATCGC
Organism: Eubacteriales bacterium; assembly: GCA_045127215.1. GTDB lineage: Bacteria > Bacillota > Clostridia > Oscillospirales > CAG-272 > HGM12713. Next base: position 6,637 of record JBGVPV010000028.1, read on the forward strand.
GTTACGGGTCTTAAGTGCGAGCAAGCACTTGAAGATCGCGGTGGATGTGGGATTGGTGGTAGGGATAACTGCGGCAACCACACCGATAGGCTCTGCTATCTTTCTGATGCCGAACGCCTTGTCCTCTTCAATAACGCCGCAGGTCTTGGTTTCCTTGTATGCGTTGTAGATGTACTCGGCGGCGTAGTGGTTTTTGATAACCTTGTCCTCTACGATTCCCATGCCGGTCTCTTCAACGGCGAGCTTTGCAAGTGATATTCTTGCCTTGTCAGCGGCAGATGCAGCCGCAAGAAAGATCTTGTCGACCTGCTCCTGTGTGTAGGTCGCAAATATCTTTTGCGCCGCTCTTACACGGGTGATAGCGCTCTGAAGCGCCTCTACGCTGTCTACGATTTCGTAAGTCTTTGTTTCCATTTATATATCCTCCTAATATATTAACAAAATCATGCGGAAGCCACAGCTTTCCTGAGTTCGTTAATATTTTAACACACTTTGCATGCCTTGTAAATAATCAAATTGTTATAGGGGTATTATCAAATGTGATATAGCCGAAGAGAGTCGAACGCATACGCCCTGCTGCGAGCAATTTTTGCGTCTTCCGCCAAATCTCGTCTTGCAAGAGATATAGGACGGAATTTTTGCGGAACGCGACAGTATTTTTATGATTGAGTTTGTCCCAGGACCTTGCGCTTTGAGAGGCACAGAGACGTAATAAAGTCTCTGTCAAGCTTTGTGAGCTTGTAGTCCTTGTTGTATATCAGTACGTCGCGGTATATCTTTTTGTTTCCCTCGCAGGTTCTCTGGACGAGTCCGTATCTTTGCAGTATTTCCTCGGACGCAGGGGATACCCACATAAACGTCTCGGGGTTTTTGGAGAGAAGATCAAACTGACTTGCGCGTTCAAATATAAAGATGCGCCGTGAGATCTCGTCGGGAAGCTCCTCGCGGAAAACCTTTGACATAGAGAGAGTCGGAACGTAGGGGTCTGCGTGAGCTATCTCAATGTAGTCAAAAAGGTCCTCGTACGTTATAACTTCCTTCTTTGCAAGCGGATTTTCAGCGCTCATAATAAGGACGTAAGAAAAGTCTGCAATAAGCTCGCTTGAGAGCCCTTTTTCCTCAAGCATACTTTTGTAATATTTATCGTAGCTTTCGGAGTAGCGGATAATGCCGAGCTTGTATTCATTTTCAATAACCTTTTTTATGGTCTTTTTGGAGTTGGTCTCCTTGTAGTATATCTCCGTGGGGGCGTTGCCGATGCTTTTTGAAAACTCTGCCATAGCCTCTGAGATATAGCACGCTCGGGGCACGGATATTGAAAATTTGCGTTTTTTGTGAGAACCGCCGCGGTACGACTGCTCCATTTTCTCAATGCGATTTATAATGTCACGGGCGTTGTCTATAAATTCCTCACCCTCGGGAGTGAGTATCATTCCCTTGGGATTTCGCTGAAATATGGTAATGCCGAGATCTGCCTCAAGCTCCTTGATGGAACGGCTGATATTGGGTTGTGCGATCATAAGTGTTTCTGCCGCCTTGCTGAGTGAACCAAGTCTTGCGACCTCAACGGCGTATCTCATATGCAAAATATTCATAAAGTCGCCTTCCTTTCATAGCTTCTATCATATTATTATATCATAAAGATGTTCGTATTTCAAGAAGTTTGGCGTCATTTACCGCGTATTTTTACATAATTTTTGGCTATTCAGAAAAAAAGTAATCCCCCGAGGAGTAACGCCACTAAGTATCCTATCACCGCGCGGGCGGCGTGGGAGAGTATAAATGGCTTGAATGAAGGGCGCTCACCCGAGCAGATAGCCATTGTCTGAAAGTGTACCGAAAGCCCCGACCAGCCTGCTGTCAGCGCGCATATCGCAAAACGAGAGCCTTCTTCAAGTGCGGATATCTCAAGCGAGCCGCTCGTAAGCTCAAAAAGACCGAAAAGAAGGGCGCGCGCAGTTCGGGGAAGTGAGAAGGGAGAGATGACGGCGTCAAGCGCGCCGAGAAATGCGGAAAAGAATATAACGAATGCGCATACGTAAAGCATGCTCTCCGCCCCCTCACGTACCGACGAGGTGAATATCGTGCTGAAGTTTTTTCGCGCGACGCAGGCGGTGGAGTCATCGGTGGGAGTTGTGGGCAGAGGAGACACCAATCGCAGAAAAATTCCCACGCATAGCGCGCTTGCACCGCAGATCAGCCAAAGCCACACGCCGCCCGAGCGAGAGCCGAGTACGTCCTCGCCTATCACACCTATTACGAATGCGGGGCTGGGGATACTGCAGATCGCCAAGAGACGCTCGCACTCCCGCTTTTCTATTTTCCCCTCGCCAAGAAGACTGTAAGCGCATTTTGCGCCCACGGGGAAACCGCATATAAATCCAAGTAATACGGCGCACGCGCCCTCGCCGCTGATGCCAAGCAGGGCACATAGCGGCTTGCCTGCCGTTTTGCCGATGACCCTGCCAAGCCCCGAGGACAAAAGGAGCGAGGATACCACGAGGAAAGGGAAAAGCGAGGGGATAAGCCTTGTGACAGACACTTCTATCCCACGGGAGACAAAGCGCGAGGCGGCTTCCGAGTTCTTAAAGAAAAGCAACGCGATAAAGCCGCTCATAAGCATAACGGCGGCTTTGCGGTAATCAAGCTTTATGACTTGCCCTGTTCTGACGTTTCCCATGGAATAACTCCGTTTCTGTTTTGCATAAGATATTTTGAGGTTGCCCTGATAAATTTTACGCAGGGAAATACCAAATATGCGGCAGAGGGGGCGTTATATAAATGGCGGCGAGGACGAAAAAGGACAGAGTGCCGTGGCGTGAGAGGCTGAGCGTGGCGCTTGATATGCCGTCGGACGTATTTCCGCGCAGTACCTACGTTGAGGTCAGAGGGCGAGAGAGCGTCACGGTAAACGGCGGCGGAGCGATAGATCTTTATACGGAAAACGAGGTGCGCGTAGCGCGCAGCGACGGCGTCGTGGTGATCCGCGGTAAGCGGCTTTGCTGTCGCGCATTCAGGCGCGGATGCGTGACTGTTACGGGCAGAATAGATATTTTGGAGTTTGAGGGTAAGAGATGAAGCATCCTGCGCTTTGGTTGATAGGATATTATGAAATAAGCGTACCTGTCGAAAGCTCGGCGAGAGTGGTGGAGCTTTCCGCGGCGCTTGGGATAGATTATTCCGACGGCGGAGTCACAGCTGACGGCGCATATCGTCTTTTTCTTGTCAGTGCGCGTAAATCTCCGAGGTTTTTGAGGGTCTGCACCCGAGAGGGTATAGCGGCTGCCACTCTGTCACGGCGCGGCGCGCCCATTCTCTTTCTGAGACTTTTGAGGCGCCCCGGCATCGCGCTTGGAGTCCTTGTTTTTGCCACGCTTGCCGTTCTGTCACAGCGCGTGATATGGAAAATAGAGGTGGTCGGCAACGACACTCTCGCTTATGCTGAGGTGTGTGAGCTGGTAGGCAAGGAGGGGCTTTTTGTAGGAGCGGCTAAAGCAAGCCTCGAGGTCGATAAGATCGCCAACCGTGTTCTTATAAGTACCGATAAGATATCCTGGATGAGCATAAACGTCTCGGGTACCGTTGCGGTGATAGAAGTCAGAGAGGCGTTGGCGCCGCCCGCGCCTGATCCTCCCGTCTGCTCAAACGTAGTCGCCACCGAGAACGGAATTATAGTCGGCTTTGATAACGTCAGAGGAAATCTTGCGGTCGGCATTGGCGACGCCGTGGCAAAAGGAGACCTGCTCGTAGGCGGAGTTTACGGTGCCGAGGGGGAGGCGACGCGATTTGTCAGAGCCACGGGGGGCGTTTTTGCCCGTGTAAACCGCGAGCTTGAGCTGGATATTCCGCTTCTATATTCCAAAAAAATCTATACGGGACGGCAAAAAACGCAAAAATCACTTATTTTTTTTGAAAAAGAAGTAAAATTTTTTGGAAATAGTGGAAATTCGTATGCAACTTGTGATACAATAGATAAGGTGGAGTATTTTAATTTTTTCGGACTTGGGAATTTGCCGATAGGAATACGCACCGTAACCTACGCGGAATATGAGTATACCGAGTGTACTCTCGGTGAGGGCGAGGCGAGAGCCGAGGCAAAGCGAGCCTTATGGGAGCGCTTTGAAAAGCTCAGCGCCGAGGGCGCGGAGCTTGTACGAAGCGAGATGGATATCGCCATAGATCAGGAAAAGAAGGTCTGTCGCATTCGCGCAAGGATAGAGAGTATAGAAAATATCGCGAGGGAGATCGCGGTAGAGGTAGAGATAAATATTACGGGTTAAAAAATACGGACGGAGGTATTATGGAGAAATATACCAGAACGGTCAGCATAGAAAGCTCCGAGATAACGGCAAGGCTGTTCGGCAGCTTTGATATAAACACGAGAATGCTTGAAAAAAGCTTTGACGTCAAGATACACAACCGCTCGGGTGAGGACGGAGACGCCGTTATCATCAGCGGCGACGATGCCGATAAGGTCGCCGCGTCGGCAGACGCCGTAAAGTATCTTAAGGATATGGCAAAATATAACGAGACGCTTACCGAACAGCAGGTGGGGTACGTAATCGAGATGATCCGAGAGGGCAAGCGCGAGGAGCTCTCGGGCTTTGACGGCGGCTGTATCTGCATCACCACGCGCGGAAAACCCATAAAGGCAAAAACGGTAGGTCAGAGACGCTACGTTGAGGCGATAGAAAAGAACACCATTGTGTTCGGTATCGGCCCTGCGGGTACGGGAAAGACTTTTCTGGCTGTGGCTATGGCGGTAAAGGCGTTGCGCGAAAAGCAGGTGTCGAGAATAATACTCACGCGCCCCGCGATAGAGGCAGGAGAAAAGCTTGGTTTCTTGCCGGGTGATCTGCAGAGTAAGATAGACCCCTATCTGCGCCCACTTTACGACGCTATGTTTGAGATGATGGGAGCCGAGAACTATCAGCGCCATCTTGAAAAGGGAACTATTGAGATAGCGCCCTTGGCGTATATGCGCGGACGAACGCTTGACGACAGCTTTATAATACTTGACGAGGCGCAAAACGCAACTCCCGAGCAGATGAAGATGTTTCTGACGCGTCTTGGATTTAATTCAAAGGCGGTGGTCACGGGTGACCTGACGCAGACCGACCTGCCGAGCGGTCAGAAGAGCGGACTTGCGATAGCCACTAAGATACTTTGCGAGGTTGAGGACATATATATTCACGCCTTTACCGATAAGGACGTCGTAAGACATAAGCTCGTACAGCGAATAATCAGAGCGTACGAGGAGTACGAAAAGAACGCCGCGCAAAGAAAGAACGCTATGCGTGAGGGGCGCGAAAAGGATAAGAGAAACAATTGACAAGCGTATAAAACAGGCTCTCCTATGGGAGAGCTCCTGCGAAGCAGGTGAGAGGGCTTGAAAATAAAATATTGAAATGGAGAAAATTATGAAAAACAAGGTAATGATATACTTCACCAACGAGACCGACTCCCCCGTAACCTACGGACTTAAGATGCTGGTGCGTCGCTCTGTGATAGCGGCTCTTGAATACGAGGGCTTTTATAACGACGCGGAGGTCTCCGTGACCTTTACCGACAATGAGGGAATAAGACGCATCAATTCCGAGTTCCGCGGCATAGACAAGCCCACCGACGTGCTGTCATTTCCGCTTACCGACTTTGAGGGAGGCGACGAGCCCCCTACGGACGAGCCCTTTATCTCTCTTGGAGATATAGTTATCTCGCTTGAAAGAGCGCGTGAGCAGGCAGAGGAATTCGGACATTCCTTCGAGCGTGAGTGTGCATTCCTTTGTGTTCATTCAATGCTTCATTTGCTTGGCTACGATCACGTAGGCAGCGACGAGGAGGACGCCGAGATGCGACGCAGACAGTCTGAGATACTTGAGAGTATGGGACTGGGAGTGAAGTGAAGTGCAGAGTTAAGAGTGCAGAGTGAAGAGTGAAGAGTGCAGAGTGCAGAGTTAAGAGTTAAGAATAAGATGTTGAGGTTATAGAAATGAGAAAGACAGGATTTATAGCAATAGTGGGAAGACCTAACGTGGGAAAATCCACGCTTATGAACTCCATTCTTGGAGAAAAGGTGGCAATAGTTTCAAACAAGCCGCAGACCACGAGAAACAGAATAACGGGAATACACACCAGAGGCGAGGAGCAGTTTGTGTTCCTTGACACTCCCGGTATGCACAGCCCCAAGAACAGCCTTGGAGAATATATGGTCAAGGCGGCGGACAGCACCATGCGTGATGCTGACGCGGTAGTGCTTGTTGTTGACACGGGCAAGGAGATCACCGCGGTTGAGGAAAACGTTATCGCATACCTCAAAAAGAGCGGTATTCCTGCGGTGCTTGCGCTTAACAAGATAGACATGTACGATCGCGAGCAGATCGCCGAGGCGATCTCAAAGTACGCCGAGAAGCACGATTTTTCCGCATTCGTTCCGATAAGCGCGAGAAGCGGCAAGAACGTATCCGAGCTGCTTGACGAGTGCTCTAAATTCCTTACCGAATCCGATTGGTTTTTCCCCGAGGATATGGTGACCGATCAGCCCGAGCGACAGATAGCTGCCGAGATCATTCGTGAGAAGATCTTGCGCACACTTAATAAAGAGATCCCTCACGGAACTGCGGTAGTTATTGAGGAATTCAAGGACGAGGGAACACTCGTCAGCATCAGAGCCGAGATATTCTGCGAGAAGAACTCTCATAAGGGTATTATCGTAGGTAAGAACGGAGCGGCGCTCAAGCTTATCGGCACGTACGCCCGTGAGGATCTTGAAAAGCTGCTTGGCACTAAGGTGTACCTTAACCTTTGGGTAAAGGTCAAGGAGAATTGGCGTGAAAGCGCAAGAACCGTCGGCAACTTCGGTTACAGAGACGAGGAATAATTTTAAGTTTTCGCCGATAGGCGATTGAGATGGGTTAAGAAAGGAGAGCTTTTATGAGAGACGTGTGCGACGGTCTGGTCATCAAGGATATGCCGTACGGCGAGAATGACCGCCTGCTTACCGTACTGACGGCGGAGCACGGGCAAATACTGTTTACCGCTAAGGGCGCGCGTTCGCTCAAAAGCAAGACCATGCCGCTGTGCCGACTTTTCGTGTACGCAAACTTTGAGTATTATGAAAAGAACGGCAGAAGATGGTTGTCGGGCGGAGCTGTCAACGAGGGCTTTTACGGCATCTCAGAGGACATACAGGGCTTTAGCCTTGCGTCCTATATCGTCCAGCTCGCCGCCGAGATCAGCGGTGAGGGAGTAGGCGCCGAGGAAGTACTGAGAATGACGCTCAATACGCTTTACGCAATTGAAAAAAAGCTCAAGCCTTATGATCAGATAAAGAGCGTTTACGAGATATTTGCCGCGCGCGAGTCAGGTGTTACACCGGAAATAAGCGCGTGCCGCGCTTGCGGCACGACGGAAGCGGACGAATGGTGGCTTGACGTTATGAACGGCGGAATATCTTGCAAAAAATGTTTTTCCGAGAGAAGCGCAGGCGCGCCCATTCCCGAGTTTGACCGACTTATGACGCATAACATTTTCGTGCCGCTGGACAGTCCCTCGCTTGCGGCGTGGCGTTACGTCTCGGAGTGTGAGCCGAGACGAGTGCTTTCCTTTGATATAAAAAACGCAGAGAGTCTCAGACTCTTATCCGCCGCCACAGAAAAATACGTGACCAACCACCTCGAGAGAGGATTTGATACTTTGGATTTTTATCACGCTGTAAAGGAGTGATATATTAATAATGAACATAACCGAAAAAACACTTTCAACACTTGAATTTGATAAAATAAGACAAATGCTTGCGGACTCCTGTCACACCGCGGGAGCGGCGCAGATGGCGCTGATGCTCACCCCTACCGACAGACTTGACGTTGCAAAGCAAAGACAGACGCGTACGACGGACGCAAAAAGACTTGCGGACGCCAAGGGAATGCCCTCGTTCGGCTCGGTCAGTGACGTGTCTGACCTTTGTGAAAGAGCTCTTAAGGGCGCAATACTCACCCCGCGTGAGCTACTTGACGCCGCGGCTCTTATGCGCACGTCAAGACAGCTGCTTGAGTATATCAGGACAAATAAGCTCTTTGCCACAGTGCTGGACGAGATATTCGAACGCCTTACTCCCTCGAGAATGCTTGAGGATAGAATAAGCCGCTCGATAATCTCCGAGGAGCTTATTTCCGATGACGCAAGCCCCGCGCTTGCAGACGTAAGACGCAAGATAAGAATTGCAAACCTTAAGGTTCGTGAAACCTTGGCAAAATATACGGGTGGTACGTATTCCAAATATCTGCAAGAGAATATCGTAACGCAGAGAAACGGCAGATACGTAATTCCCGTCAAGGCAGAGCACAGAAATGACGTCAAAGGACTTATCCACGATACGTCCTCGTCGGGAGCTACCATATTCGTAGAGCCGATGGCGGTTGTGGAAGCAAATAACGAGCTTTCCATGCTTGAGTCAAAGGAACAGCACGAGATAGAAAAGGTGCTCGCGGAGCTTTCTGCGGCAGTTGCGGAAATATCTCCCGCCTTGATGCTCAATTACCGTAACGTAACAGAGCTTGCCTTTCTGTTTGGCTGTGCGGAGTTTTCCACACGCCTTGACGCAAGAGAGGTATCTCTTACCGAAAAGAGAAGGTGCGCGCTTGTCAAGGCAAGACACCCCCTGATCGATAAGAGAACGGTCGTGCCGATCTCTCTTACCATAGGTGACGATTACGACACCTTGATAATCACAGGCCCCAATACGGGCGGTAAGACAGTAACCCTTAAAACGCTCGGGCTTTTTGCCGCTATGGCGCAGTCGGGACTTCACCTGCCGTGCGGCGAGGGAAGTGAGATGTGTATCTTTGAGAAGATACTCGTTGACCTTGGCGACGAACAGAGTATTGAGCAGTCGCTCTCCACGTTCTCCTCTCACATGGTGACTATCGTTTCCATCGTAAAGGAGAGAAACGAGCGCTCGCTTGTGCTGTTTGACGAGCTTGGCGCAGGAACCGATCCCGTAGAGGGCGCGGCGCTTGCTATTTCCATAATCGAAGATATGAGATCGGCGGGAGCTATGTGTATGGCTACAACGCACTATACCGAGCTTAAAACCTACGCGCTTGATACAGAGGGCGTTTGTAACGCGTCTTGTGAGTTTGACGTGGAAACGCTCAGACCGACGTATAAGCTTATTATAGGTACACCGGGTAAATCCAACGCGTTCGCAATCTCCGAAAAGCTCGGACTTCCCACGGAGATCGTTAAGAGAGCAGGGGAGCTTGTCGGAAGCGAGAATAAAAAGCTTGAGAACATTATCGGCGAGCTGGAGCTGATGAGAATTCAGACCGAAAAACAGCTTGAAGCGGCAAAGCGCTCACGTCGTGAGTACGAGGAACAAAGAAAAATAGACGAGGCGGAGATCGCAAAACGCCTCAAAGAGTCCGAGAAAACTCTCGAGCAGGCGAGAAATAAAGCGCAGAATATGGTCAATAGCGCAAAGCTGTCCAGCGACTTTATTATGGAGCAGATGGATCAGCTCAAAAAGCAGAGAGAGTCCGAGCGACTTGGCGAGGAGCTTGCCAAAGCAAGACGGGAGATCAGAGAGCATCTGCGTACTAACAGCGATAACTATGATCCCATAGAAAAGCGCACCACCGAGAATTACGTGCTGCCGCGCCCCTTGAAGAAGGGCGACGAGGTTTACGTAGTCAGCCTCGGCAAGAAGGGCTTCTTGACGGAAGACCCCGATAAGAGCGGTAAGGTGGGAGCGCAGATAGGTATAATTAAGACCAAGGTCAAGGTCTCCGATCTTCAGCTTGTGGAGAACGAGACTCAGGTGCATATAGGCGGTAAGACTCAAAAGCTCTCTCAGGTTCGCGTCAGCGTCAACCGCGATTTTCGCGGTGAGGTAGACTTGCGCGGAATGATCGGAGATGAGGCGTGGAGCGTGGTCGATAAATATATCGACGATGCCGTTATAGCAGGCTTCTTTACAGTCAGACTCATTCACGGTAAAGGCACGGGCGCGCTTAAAAACGCACTGTGGGCATATCTCAAACGCGATCCGCGTGTGGCAAAATTCCATATCGCCGCATTCGGCGAGGGCGACGGCGGCGTGACCGTGGTGGAGCTTAAAAAATGATTTTACGCTTTTTTGAAAAAAAGCTTAGCAAAAAAGTTTTACGCTTTTTCGAGAAAAAGCTTAGCAAAAAGCTTCCTGAAATAAAGGATTAAATATTATTGGTGGAGTATCTGTATTGTTATGGGTACTCCACTAATTTTGTTATATGTATTTTGTAGGGGGCGACGTCCTCGACGCCCCATTTCGATGTAAATGTTACCTTATGTCTATACAGGAGGCGGAACGCCTCCCCTACAATGTGTAACATTATTTATCTGTAGGGGCGACCATTGGTCGCCCGTTTTTATGCAAATGTTACTTTATGATAAAGGACTACTCATCCACCGCAAGCGGTCCCCCTTCCCTGACAAGGGAAGGCTTGTCATAAACGTTCCTGCTTCGAGTAATTTATTAACAATCGTGTGCAAACAAATAAAAAAGCATAAGACAACAAAACGGGTCACATTAAGCCTTCCCTTGTCAGGGAAGGGGGACCGCTTGCGGTGGATGAGTAGTCCTTTATCATA
>JBGVPV010000029.1:0-7642 GCA_045127215.1 Eubacteriales bacterium
AAAAACTTTAAATATAAAAACAAATCTCCACCCCAAAGGAGCAAATTATGCAATCACTGAAATATCTTTACAGAATAGGTCTTGGCCCGTCCTCATCTCACACAATGGGGCCCGTTGCGGCGGCAAAACGCTTTCTTGGCGAATGCCCCGACGCACCCGCATACCGCGTCATTCTCTACGGCTCACTTGCAAAGACAGGCCGCGGACACATGACTGACGTGGCACTTGGAAAAGTCTTTGAGGACAAGCAATACGAAATAATATTCGACTATGACACCCCCACCGACCGTCACCCCAACACCATGGACGTTATCGCCCTTAACGGTGAGCGTGAAATAAAGCGCACCCGCTTTTACAGCGTCGGCGGCGGCGAGGTAATAGCAGAGGGAGAATCGGCTACCGAGCACCCCTCCATATACCCCCTGCGCTCCTTTACGGAGATATCCCGCCTTTGTCGCGCGAGAGATATTCGCCTTTGGCAATACGTAGAGGAATGCGAGGGCGAGGAGATCTGGGAATATCTCGCAGAGGTATGGCGCGTGATGCGTGAGGCTATAAAGCGCGGCATTGAAGCCGAGGGCGTGCTTCACGGAGGTCTCGGAACACAGAGAAAAGCGCGTTACCTTTTCCGTCAGAGACACATCGATGAAAACGAGGAAACTAAGACAAACCGCCTTATCTGCGCGTACGCTTTCGCTGTAAGCGAGGAAAACGCAGGCGGCGGAGTTATAGTCACCGCCCCCACCTGCGGCGCTTGCGGAGTTGTTCCCGCGGTACTCAAATTCCTTCAGCCCAAACGCAATTTTTCCGAGCGACAGATCCTCCAGGCACTTGCGACTGCGGGACTTATCGGAAATCTCATAAAGACAAACGCGTCGATAAGCGGCGCGGAATGCGGCTGTCAGGCGGAGATAGGAACTGCCTGCGCTATGGCGGCGGCTGCCGCCGCAGAGCTTTACGAGCTCGACCTTGACCAGATAGAGTACGCCGCGGAGATGTCCATCGAGCATCATCTGGGACTGACCTGTGACCCCATCGGCGGACTCGTTCAGATCCCCTGCATCGAGCGAAACGCCATCGCCGCGATGCGTGCGCTTAACGCCGTAAACCTTGCTGACTTCCTTGCAGACACGCGAAAGATCAGCTTTGATATGATAGTTGAAACAATGTACGAAACAGGAAAGGATCTCAAAGTAATGTACCGTGAAACCGCCGAGGGCGGCATGGCAAAACTTTTTAAGGAGTAATTTTATGAAAAAAGTAGTTCTTTTAGGTGACTCAATTCGAATGGCTTACGATAAATACGTAAAGGATGCACTTGAAGGCAAGGCAGAGGTTTTTTATCCCTCTGAAAACTGCCGCTTTACACCCTACCTCCTCCGCTACGTTCACGAGTGGAAGAATAAAGGCGAATGGGGCGACGACGTTGACGTGGTTCACTGGAACGCAGGACTCTGGGACGTCCTCGATCACTTTGGAAGCGGCCCTGTTGTGCCCATGGAATTCTACGCCGACTACGTACGCCGCATAGACGAGCGTCTGCGACTTCTCTTCCCTAAGGCAACTATTATATTCGCAACCACCACGACCGTTCTCGAGCATCAGTACACGGGATATTCAAAGCGTCGCAACTCTCAGATCAAGGAATATAACGACGCCGCTATCGCTGCTCTTGAGGGTACGGGCGCACTTATTGACGACCTGTACTCCGTAACCAAGGATATGGGCGAGGAATACTACACCGACAAAACTCACCCCTACACCCCCGAAGCACGAGCAATTCTCGGCGGCAAGGTGCTTGACTGCATCTGCCCCCTGCTTGGCATCACACCCTCTGACATCAATATGGAGTCCTTTATCCCCGAGCAGTATACAAAAGAAAATATCGGTTATTAAAAACAACTGTATCATATCCGCAAAATAGGAGAATATAATATGAATCAAACAATAAACGATATACTCTCACGCAGAAGCTGTAAGGCTTACCGCGACGAGCTTCCCACAAAGGAACAGCTTGACACCATCATAGAAGCAGGACTCTACGCCGCAAGCGGCAGAAACCGTCAGGGCGCGATAATGCTCTGTGTTACCGACAAGACCTTGCGCGACCGTCTGTGTGCGCTCAACGCAAAAATTCTCGGCACCGATGCCGATCCCTTTTATAACGCGCCTGCGGTGATCGTAGTACTTGCGGATAAAACGGTTTCCACGTCGATCTACGACGGAAGTCTGGTTATGGGTAATCTTATGCTTGCCGCTCACGCGATCGGCCTCGGAAGCTGCTGGATACACCGCGCGAAAGAGATGTTTGAGAGTGACGAGGGCAAGGCGATACTTGCCGAGCTTGGCATTGAAGGCGACTACGAGGGCGTTGGCAACTGCGTCGTCGGTTATCCCGAAAGAATGCCTACCGAAAAGCTCCCGCGTAAAGACGGTAGAGTTTTTCGAGCATAAAGTAACATTTACGCCGAACGTTGTTCCCATGACAAGGGAAGGCTTGTCGGTGTCGTATCGAATACGGGTAATTCGTTAAAATTCGATTTTCGTTTAAAAAATGTAGGGACCGGCGTCCTCGACGGTCCAAACATATCAAAAAGTAACTTTTACATGGGAATGGACCGTCGAGGACGCCGGTCCCTACTGATGTGTGATGTTCTTTCTTTGTAGGGGGCGACCTCCCGGACGCCCCATTCCCATAATAAAGTAACATTTACGCCCAAACGGGCAGTCGGGGACGCCTGTCCCTACGGATATATGATGTTTCTTCATCGTAGGGCGGTGGCTTGCTGCCGCCGTAAAAAAAACGGGTCGCCGAGGACGTCGACCCATACCGAAATATATATAAGATCGATTATTTATGCTGTAGGGGCGATTCACGAATCGCCCGAGAATAACCGATAAATCAAATCGGGCGGATGCAATGTTTACCCTTAGGCAAACTTGCTACGTAGCGTAAGCGGAGTTAGAATCGCCCCTACGGAGAAATGATGCTCTTTATAGGGGAAAGTTCTCCCCCCGCGAACAACACACAAAATAAACTAAAAGGATTTTGGAATGTCAGAAAAGAACAAATCTATCAACACCAAAAACGATACGCCGATAAAAAAGTACACCCCGAAATTATTTATCACCGCAATGATCCTCGGCGTCTTTATAGGCCTTGCCGTGATCATTCCCGGTGTCAGCGGCTCTACTATTGCCATCATTTTCGGGCTTTATACCGCCATGCTTTACGCATTCGGCAACATTCTGACGGATTTCAAGCGTTGCTTTATATTTCTGTTCCCCATCGGCATCGGCGTGGTACTTGGATTTGCGGCAGGATTTTTGGTAATACAAAAATTCTTTGAGCCTTATATTTTCCAGATCATCTGTCTTTTCGTAGGACTTATGATAGGCGCGACCCCCGCGCTTACCGCCGAGATAAAGGGCGCAAAAATAACAGCCTCACGCGCGGTTCTGTTTTGTATGGGCGTTATAATCCCGATAGCAATAGGAATTGTCTCTATTTTACTGTCAACTGACGCGTCGGCTTCGGGCGGTGCGTTTGAGACCATAGAGCCTTGGCGTATAGCGGCGTATTTCCCCCTCGGATTTATAGTTTCCGTCACGCAGATCGTACCCGGGCTGAGTGCCACAGCGATCCTTATGGCGTTCGGACAGTTCGCGCCGATACTTGACTCCCTGCACCTCGATTATCTTCTGAACAACCCCACCGCAATTCTTTTGTTTACCTCTCTCGGCTTGGGATTTGTCTGCGGTATCATTATAGTTTCAAGGATATTTTCCGCGATCCTCAAAAAACACAAGACCACGGCTTTCTTTGCCGTGATCGGCCTTTCGTTTGGCTCTATCGCGTCAATGTTTATAAACACCGACGTCTTTGCCGTATACGGCGAGTGGGCGGCGCAAGGCATTCCGACCGCAACGGCGGTAATCGCCCCCATTCTTCTTATAATCGGCTTTATCCTCTCATTTTTGCTTACACGCTACGAGCTGAATCATAACCAAAAATAACCCCACTCTCAACTTTATTCACACGGAGGTCCTATGACTTATAACGAAATTTGTATGGCTCTTGCAGAAGCCGAAATTGAAAACAACAGAGGCGAGGCATCAATGCTGATCTGCCATTTTTGCAATATAAATCAGGCAGAGCTTCTACTCCGTCGAGACGAGGATTTTGACAGCCCCGAGCTCGAGGATGCAGTAGTCAAGCGTTGCAGCCACTACCCTCTCCAATATATCCTCGGCTTTTGGGATTTCTGTAACGAGAGCTACCGTGTGACCGAAAACACGCTCATTCCCCGTCAGGACACCGAAAAGCTGGTCGAGCTTGCGACAAAGCTCTTACCCGAGAACGCACGCTTTATAGATCTGTGTACGGGTAGCGGCTGTGTTGCCATTTCCACGCTTGCCGCTCGCCGCGACTTGCGTGCCGTGGCAGTAGATCTCTTTGAAGAAACTCTCGCCATCGCGCGTGAAAATGCCGAAAGAAACTCCGTGGGAGAGCGCGTGGGCTTTATTGCCGCGGACGTACTTAACCCCGATTTTATGTCGGAGCTTGGCAAATTTGATTTTATTCTCTCAAATCCCCCTTATATCGAAACCCAGCACGTAGGACTGCTTGACGAGGAGCTTTCATACGAGCCCCGTGCCGCGCTTGACGGCGGTGACGACGGCTTGGATTTTTACCGCGTGATAATCTCCTCTTACGGCAAATATCTTGCCGAGGGCGGCAAGATGCTGCTTGAGATCGGTTGCGATCAGGCAAAAGCCGTAGCATCTATCTGCGCCTCAAACGGATACAAGTGCGAGGTTTTCAAGGACTACGGAGGTAACGACAGAGTTGCCTTTGTTTCAAAGCAAAGCGCACCCACTCCCGACGTGGCATTATCCTGACGTCAATTTAATAAAATATAACATACCAATCAACGTTCCTCGGGTGTCATCCTGAACGCAGTCAAACTTTTCTGTCGTAGATTCCGTCTGCACTTCGTTTGACGCTGCTTCGCAGTTCGACTCCACCCCGCCGTGTCATTCTGAGCGTAGGACGAAGTCCGAAGTCGAAATTTTGCAAAGCAAAATCGCCGTAGGCGGAATCTCGGCGGGGTTTCGCTCAGAATGACACGACAGAAAGGCACAAAACGTAACTGAAGTAATATCTCAGCGGTACTTTACTTGGAATTACACTAAAAATATACATAAACTAAAAAAGGAATCACATACATTGAAGATCGCAGTACTTATGGGCGGACTTTCGCCCGAACGCAACGTTTCTCTTTCCTCAGGCTCTCTTATATGCGCCGCTCTTCGCCGTCGCGGTCACAGAGTGCTTGGCATTGACCTTTATAAAGGTATTAACACACAGGGCGATATAGACGCGCTCTTTACCACCGAGCAGGCGACAGTCACCAAGGTCACCGAGCTTGTCCCCGACATAGATTCTCTCATCGTCTCAAACGGCGGCAGAACGGCACCCGTTGGCGAAGGTGTGATCGAGGCTTGCCGCGCGGCTGATTCCGTCTTTCTCGCGCTCCACGGAGACATAGGCGAGAACGGACAGCTCCAGGCTATGCTTGACCTTGCGGGCATTCGCTATTCCGGCTCGGGCTACATTGGCAGTATGCTGGCTATGGATAAGGATATCGCCAAAAAGCTGCTTCGTGCAGAGGGTATACTCACACCCGATTGGCTGCGCCTTGACACCTCTGTGGATACCGATATCGACGCCGTAATAGACGCGATAGGTCTTCCTGCAGTAATAAAACCCTGCTCGTGCGGCTCCAGCGTCGGCGTGTATATAGTAAACACCAAAGAGGAGCTTGCAGACGCCATTCAAAACGCCGCAAAATACGAGCGTTTTATTATGGCGGAGAGTAAGATAGACGGCAGAGAGCTGACCTGCGGCTTCTTTGACGGCACTCCCCTGCCCCCCGTTGAGATAATTCCCAAATGCGGATTTTACGATTACAAGAACAAATATCAGTCGGGCGCTACCGAGGAGATCTGCCCCGCTCCAATTACTGCCGAGCAGACACAGGCGATATACGACGCCACCGCAAAGGGCTTTGAAGCTCTCAGACTTGGCGGATACGCGCGCTTTGACTATATTCTTGACGCCGAAGGACGCGCCTGGTGTCTTGAAGCAAACACCCTGCCGGGTATGACCCCCACAAGCCTGCTCCCTCAGGAAGCGGCGGCGGTAGGAATCTCTTACGACGAGCTTTGTGAAAAAATTGCTATGATGGCTAAAAAATAAGGAGATAAAAATGAAGCTTTCATTTGACTGTTTAAAAACACTTATGACGGGTGCCGTCAGATACGAGGAGAGAGCAGGAAAACTCCGACCCTTGCGTTTTTCCGTGGAACAGGAAAGAATGTACTACGCGGTAGAGCCGTCCTTTGGTAAGAAAACCCTCTCAACCGCGGGTGTCAAAGCTGAATTCTTTACAAATTCCAAGACACTCACCGTAGAGGTTGAAGCTTACCCCTCGTCCTCACGATACTTCTTTGATTTTGACGTAACAGTCAACGGAGAGCTTGTGGAGTCCTTTGGTTCAACTCTCAAAAACGAGGACAACAGCATTGCGAAATCCAAAAAGCTCCGTCATACCACCTCTCTCGGAGAGGGGGAGAAGAGAGTTGCCGTGTTCTTTCCCTGGTCGGTGGCTATCGATATAATTTCGGTTGAAATAGACGACGGCGCCGATATAAGACCTGCGCCGAGAAAGTACAAAATGCTCACCTTTGGAGACTCAATCACCCACGGCTACGACGCAAAAAATCCCTCAAAGGCATACGCTACGGCGCTTGCTACCGCGCTTGACGCAGACCCCTGCAACAAGGGCATCGGCGGTGAGGTATTCCGCCCGTCTCTTGCCGCGCTCTGCGAGGATACGACACCCGACATCATCACGGTGGCGTACGGTACGAACGACTGGTCAAAGCTTTCATCTATTGAGGAATATAAACAGAACAGCGAGCAATTCTACACTATCTTGTCAGGTCTTTACCCCGACGCCAGAATAATCGCGCTGGCGCCGATATGGCGTGTGGACATAGAAAAGGAGACCAAGCTCGGTGACTTTTCAAATATCGCAAAGCAGATACACGCGATCGCCGAGAATATCCCAAATATGCAGGTAATTGACTGTGTAGATTTTCTTCCCAAGACACCCGAAATATTCTCAGACCTCAGAATACACCCCAACGACCGCGGTTTTGAGTATTACTTAAAAGGAATCCTTGAAAATCTTTAAGATTAAAAAATAAAATTGGTGGAGTACCCATAACCAACACGGGTATTCCACCAATAATTTTTTAATTATTTATTTTTCGGAAGCTTTTTTGCTTACTTTTTTCTCGAAAAAAGTAAGTGGAGTACCCATTTTAACACGGGTATTCCACCATTTTTGTTTCGAGGTGATTTTACCTTACCCTCACACGACTCCGTTGTGCGAGAACTACTCATCCACCACTTCGTGGTCCCCCTTCCCTGACAAGGGAAGGCTTAATGTGACCCGTTTTGTCGTCCTATGCATTTTTATTTGTTTGTATACGATTATTAATAAATCATCTGAAGCACAATCGATCCCGACAAGCCTCCCCTTGTGAGGGAAGGGGGACCGCTTGCGGTGGA
>JBGVPV010000030.1:0-3974 GCA_045127215.1 Eubacteriales bacterium
TCAATAAGATAGACAAGCCCGACGCCAGACTCGGCGAGGTAGAGGACGAGATCCTCGAGCTTCTCATCGATCTCAACGCATCCGACGAGCAGCTCGACAGCCCTATGCTCTACTGCTCGGGCAGAGCCGGCACGGCAACCGAGGATCCCGACGTTGCAGGAACAGATCTCGTTCCTCTCTTCGAGAAGATCCTTGACTACATTCCCGCGCCCGAGGGTGACGAGAACGGCGAGCTTCAGCTCCTCGTTTCCTCTATCGACTACAACGAGTACGTTGGTCGTATCGGTATCGGACGTATCGAGCGCGGCTCTATTCGCGTAAATCAGGACGCGTACATCTGCAACTACCACACAGGTGCAGCTCCCCGCCGCACCAAGATCGTGGCACTCTTCCAGATCGACGGTCTGCTCCGCGTTCCCGTTGAGACTGCAAACATGGGCGACATCGTTTGCTTCTCGGGTGCTGAAAACATCACCATCGGTGACACCATCACAAGCCTTGCCGCTCCCGAGCCTCTTGAGTTCGTAAAGGTAAGCGAGCCCACGCTTGAGATGACCTTTGCGGTCAACGACAGCCCCTTTGCAGGTAAGGAAGGTAAATTCGTAACCTCCCGTCAGCTCCGCGACAGACTTTACAAGGAGCTGCTCAAGGACGTTTCGCTCAGAGTTGAGGACGGCGAGACCACGGATGAGTTCAAGGTTGCGGGACGCGGCGAGATGCATCTTTCCATACTCATCGAGACCATGCGCCGTGAGGGATATGAAATGACTTGCTCCAACCCCCGTGTTCTCTTCAAGGAGATAGACGGACAGAAATGCGAGCCTATGGAACGCGTAACGCTTGACGTTCCCTCCGAATACGTTGGCGCAGTAGTTGAAAAGCTCGGTCAGCGAAAGGGCGATCTGCTCGAGATGAACCCCGTAGGAACACGTATGAGAATTGAATATCTCATTCCCTCCAGATGCTTGTTCGGCTATCGCTCCGAATTCTTGACCGCGACACACGGTGAGGGTATTATGAACACCATCTTCGACGGCTATCAGCCTTACAGAGGAGAGGTCACAATGAGATTCACGGGCTCTCTCGTAGCATCCGAGGCGGGTGAGACCACCAGATACGGACTCTTCAACACTCAGGAGCGCGGCAACCTTTTCGTAGGCCCCCAGACTCCCGTTTACGAGGGAATGATAGTTGGAGAGAACCCCAAGAACGACGATATCGCGGTAAACCCCTGCAAGAAGAAGCAGCTTACCGCTATCCGCTCCGCAGGTGCTGACGAAAAGCTGTTGCTCACTCCCCCCATCATTTTCTCACTTGAAGAAGCAATTGAATTTATCACCGATGACGAGCTTATCGAGGTAACTCCCAAATCCATAAGACTTCGTAAGAAGATACTCAACACCGAGCTTCGTATGAAGGCTGTTATGAAGGCGCGCCGCGAAGCCAATAAATAAAGTAAAGAGTAACGTATAGCGTTGCGCCTCTTATGGTGCAACGCTATCGTAATGAGTTATATGAAAACTAAGATCATAAATTTTGCAAAATCGAACGCCGTTATGCTTATCGCCGCTTTTGCGGCGGCAGTAACGTCCTGTATCATACCGCCCGACGAGCTGTACCTCGGCTATTTTGATTTCAAAACGCTCACCTGCCTTTTCTGCGTTCTGGCAGTAGTATGTGCCCTCCGTAATATTCGCTTTTTCTATACAATGGCTAAGGCAATAGTTCGCAAATTCAAAACCGCGAAGCTTGCGGTGCTCGCCTTGGTCTACATAACCTTTATCGGCTCGATGCTTATTGCGAATGACATGGCACTTCTTACGTTCTTGCCGCTTGGATATTTCGTGCTTCGTACTACGGGCAAAGAAAAATATATGGCGTTTACGTATATTATGCAGAACATTGCCGCAAACCTCGGCGGAATGCTCACGCCCTTCGGCAATCCGCAGAACCTGTATCTTTACAGTAAGTTCAACATTCCCGACGCTGAGTTTGTTACCATCATGTTTCCGCCGTTTATAGTAGCAATCGCGCTGATAACGGTACTTTGCCTTATATTTGTAAAATCCGAGCCGCTTGAAATAAGTGAGGAAGAAGTCAAGCTTCCCGCGGCAAGAGTAGCGATATATCTCGTGCTTTTTGCACTGTCCATACTCATAGTATTCCGCACCATCCCGTACGTGATCGGTCTGATAGTCATACCAATATCACTTTTATTCCTTGACCGCAAAGCTCTCGGAAAGGTTGACTACGGCCTCTTGCTGACATTTGTATTCTTCTTTATCTTTTCGGGAAATATGGCGAGAATCGAGATAGTCCGCACGTTTTTCTCAGGTCTGCTTGAAAAAAGCACCTTGATTTTCAGCGCACTGTCCTGTCAGGTGATCAGTAACGTTCCCTCGGCGATCCTGCTGTCGCAGTTCACCGAGAACTACCGCGAGCTGCTGCTCGGCGTTAATATCGGCGGCGTTGGTACGCTCATCGCATCCCTTGCAAGTTTGATCACATTCAAGGCATACACCAAGGACCAGCCCGGAAATACGCTCAAATATATGCTTAAATTTACAGCACTCAATATGCTGTTCTTTGTAGTTCTTATCGCGTTTTGTATGTTATAAAATAAAAAATACGGAGAGTTAGAAACTCTCCGTATTTTTTTATTAATCTTTGGAAATAACTTTTTTCTGCCAGGATTTCTTATGGCACTCGGGACAACTCATATACCTGGTTCTACCCATGTGCATCGCCATAGTGACAGCCTTATACGTAGGAACGTATTTGTGACCGCAATGCTTACACTGATAATATCCCGCAACCTGCTCGATCCTGATAGCAAAGCAAACACCTATTATAC
Source organism: Eubacteriales bacterium (assembly GCA_045127215.1). GTDB lineage: Bacteria > Bacillota > Clostridia > Oscillospirales > CAG-272 > HGM12713. The sequence goes on from JBGVPV010000030.1 coordinate 2,855, forward strand.
ACGGTATCAAGCCCGCAAATATCAAGACAACTCTCTGCCATTCCGGAATCATCAAAAGTCCCGCAAGCATCACGGGAATGATCAGCATAATGATCGAGAAAATTCCTATTACCCATTCGAGAGTAAGCAATCTCTTATCGCTCTCTTCCTTTTGCTTTACAAGCTCCACTATTTTCTTTTCCATTTCTTTGTTGTAGTTTTCCATAATAACCTCCCCACTCAACAAATCGTTTACAGATATTCCGAGAACTGCGCACAGATCAAGCATAATAGAAGCGTCAGGCAGAGACCTGCCCGTTTCCCATTTGGATACGGCTCTGTCTGTGATGCCAAGATTTTCGGCAAGCTGCATTTGTGTCATTCCCTGCGCTTTTCTTCGCTCGGAAATAAATTTGCCTATTTTCAACTGATCCATTTTTCGTCCTCCTTTCGCTATCATTATATCGCTATTTGGGAAGTAAGTAAACATACTGTCGGTTGAATAAGATACATCAACCGACAGTAGAGTTATATTATGAATTGCATATATTACTTCAGCCCTTTAATATATTCTGCCAAGAAATCTCTTGCATATACCGCTTCGCCGTACGTCTGTACAACAGTGAGTCTATTGGGCGCGTAATATGCGGAATAAGAATCAACGATCACGTAGTACGTTGCATTATCCTGTATGTTAAGAGTCTCACCATAATCACTCAAAGATATAAAATAATTTGAGTTAGTAGTATTTATAAATTTTTGTTTAAGGTAATAACCCGGGATCGTGCACAGGCACAACTCGTTATCAAACGGGAATATCGTATAAAGGTCCTCGTAACGCACCTCTCCCGCATACAGATTATACGGAGATCTTACACCTATATATCCGCCGCCTAAGACTATATTATACTCACTTCCCCACTTTTCAATACCCGCTTCAAGATAAAGATCGGCAATGATCTGTCTGAGCTCATCACTTCTCATGGTTCTGTTGATAACGCCAAGCAACTCGTCGCCCTTATCGATCTGATCCTTATACTTTTCCTTAAGATCGTTTATAATATTATCAGACGCGTAATTGTCATATTTTTCCGAGCTTACGTTCCCGATCTGTCTTATGTCCGCACTGTCACTTGCATAA
>JBGVPV010000031.1:0-7147 GCA_045127215.1 Eubacteriales bacterium
CTGTCCGTTTTATTACAAAGTAACATTTACACCCAAGCGGACAGTCGAGGACGCCTGTCCCTACAAATATGTATTATTATTCACCCGTAGGGGCGGATTCCATATCCGCCCGTTTTATTCAAATGTTACTTGATGATAAAAAAGGGAGCATATGGAATGCTCCCCTACGACAGACGGCATAATGTATTGTAGGGGCACCCATTTTCTTTGTAGGCGCTCCACCAATATTATTTAAATTATTATTTAGTTAAAGTTTTTTGCCAAGCTTTTTTTCAAAAAAGCGAAAAAATTTTTTTGCCAAGCTTTTTTCAAAAAAGCTTGTAGGTTCTTAGGGCAACGCCCTAAGTAAAACTCACTCATACATCGCTCTCGGGCCGCCGATATATTTGGGGCGAGTGCGAGCGCAAAGAATGTTTGCCTGTCCTATCTTGGAACGACTGAGGCGCACGGGCACGGCAACCTCGCGGAGCTGCATACCGATCAGCGTGCCGCCGATATCGATTCCTGCATGTGCCTTGATCCCCTCGAGAGCCACGGGATCCTTAAGCGTATCGTACGTAACCGTTGCAAACGATCCGCCTGCCTTGGGATAAGGACGGACGCAGACCTCGACGAGTCCGTATTTGTCCGCGCACTCACGCTCGACGATTATCGCTCTGTTAAGGTGCTCACAGCACTGAGCGGCGATATATATTCCCTTCTCGCAAAGCACGGGATAGATACCGTCAAACACCGCCTGCGCCACGGGACGCACCGACGCCTTACCTATTTGATTTCCGCACACCTCAGAGGTTGAGCATCCGACCACGAACACGTCACCCTTACGAAGTCCTGCGGCTTCTACAAGCTCCTCTGCGGCGCGTCTTGCCTCGGCGGTTATCTTGCCAAGCATTTTTTCAACGTCCTCCGACATCACTGCCGTTCCGTCCGCATTATACTTTACGTCTTCCATAATACACCTTTACTACCTTTTGAAAAACAGGGCTGTCACATCTTACGCGCGACAGCCCTATAATTTTTTAATTACTCTGCGTCAACAGCTTCCTCTGCTGCTTCCTCGGGCATAGCCTCAGCCTCTGCCTGAGCCTCGTCGAGAAGTGCGCGGATGGAAAGGCTAACCTTCTGGTTCTCCTCGTCGATAGCGATGATCTTAGCATCAACTACCTGACCGAGCTCGAGAACGTCTGCGGGCTTGCCGATCTTCTGCTGTGCGATCTGAGAAATGTGGATAAGTCCGTCAACACCGTCAACGATCTCAGCAAATGCACCGAAGGGCATCATGTTTACGATCTTAACAGCTGCAACGTCGCCAACTGCGTACTTGCCTGTGAATACAGTCCAAGGATTGTCGCAATCTCTCTTATATCCGAGAGAAATTCTCTTCTTCTCAGCGTCAAAGCTCTTAACGAATACTTCGAGCTCCTGACCGATGGTAAGAACTGCTGCGGGGGTTGCGATGGGCTTCCAAGAAAGCTCAGTCTTATGTACCATACCGTCAACTCCGCCAAGATCAACGAATGCGCCGTAAGCAGTCATGCTCTTAACAACACCCTTGAATACCTTGCCCTCTTCGATGGAAGACCAGAAAGCTTCCTCGCGAGCGCGGCGCTCTTCTCTTGCAACAACTCTGATAGAGCCGATTGCCTTCTTGCCCTTGATCTCAATGATCTTAAGGCTTACTTCGTTACCCTTGATGGTCTCAAGGTTGCCATCCTTCGGAACGCCTGTCTGAGATGCGGGTACGAATACTCTGTTAGCATCAACGAGAACGGATACACCGCCGCGTACGATCTCAACGACCTTACCGCTTACAACCTCGCCGTTCTCACAAGCGGCAACGATCTTCTGCCAGTTCTTGTCAGAATCAACACGCTTCTTGGAAAGCTCTGCAAAGCCCTCGATATCGCTTACACGGATAACGAAAGCTTCAATGCTGTCGCCGGGCTTATACATCTCGGTGAGCTTCACGGACGTATCGTCAGTGATCTGCTCAGCCTTGATAAGACCGGTAACCTGTGCGCCGAAGTCGAGATAAAGCTCTGCATCGGTAACAGATGTTACTGTTCCTGTAACGGTGTCTCCTGTATTTAAAGTTTTGATTTCTGTCGCTTCCAACAGTTCCGCAAAATTTTCATTCATTTCGCTCATGGTTTTATATACCTCCTGAATTACGCCTGACGGAGTTGATGCCCCCGCGGCTATACCCACTCTCGTGTGGGCTGACGTTATTAAATTGCAAACCGCAAGCTCGGCAGGATCCTCGATCCAAACCGTCTGCGGACAATTTTCTTTACATATCGAATACAGCTTTGCGGTATTCGAGCTTTGACGCCCTCCTATGACTATCATTACGTCACTTTCACGGGCAAGTTGTTCGGTCTGCGTCTGACGCGTTTCCGTAACACTACATATTGTATCAAAAATTAAGGGATTTGTATATAGTTTTTTTAAAATTTCTTGACTTTTTTTCCATTCCGACAAATTTTGAGTAGTTTGAGCCGCTAAAATTGGTAACTTTTGCAAAATTTTCGGTCCGTTCTCACCTTCAAGCAGCTCCTCGAGCGCCGAAGCTGAGTTAACGGTGTATTTTTCACCGTCAAAATAACTCATTATTCCCACGACCTCAGGATGCTCTGCACCGCCTAAAAGTATAAACACGTTATCGTCGGACGAATTATCCTTTGCGATATTATGTATCTTTTTGACGTAGGGGCAGGTGCAATCCTTGTAGGTGAAATAGGGATTATTTCGGGAAAGCTCGCGCAAAACATTCTCGTCATCGAGAGGTATTCCGTGCGCTCTTACGAAAACCGTCACGGGAGAGGCCTCGTTTGCCGTTTTTGCAAGCTCCACAGCACCCTCTACGTCAGTGACCCTGACGCCGCGATCACGCAGGCTCTTATTATAGGTCTCGTTATGGATAAGCGTACCAAGCGTATATATGCGCTCGCCGCTTTTGTTTTCAACTATACGCTTCTCTATCTCATCCGTAGCTCTTTTAACGCCAAAGCAAAAGCCGGCGTTCTTTGCAATAGTTACCGTCATTTTTTCTTACCCTTTGCGGCAAGCTGCTTGTAGAAATCCTCTCCAAGAGTACAAACTCTGTCAAAAATAATATCGGTCATTCTTGCGTATGCGCCCATTTCCTCGGGATCGTATTTAAACTCCTCAAAGGGAATCTTCTTTCCTATAATAACGTAAGTTCTGCGGAAAATACCACCCTTGTTTTTCTTGCGCCAGATAAACGCGGGAACTACGCTTGCCTGAGTCTTGGTGGTTATAAGCGCCGCGCCGTTCTTGGTGCCTGTATCTCTGGGATTCTGACCGGGGTATCTGTGCCCCTGAGGGAATACGCCGAGACATCTGCCTTCCTCAACTATGGAAATAGCCGTCTTTATAGCTCCAACGTCGCTGCCTCCTCTGTCAATGGGAAATGCGCCGAGCATTCTGATAAGGCCTGACAGCAACGGTATCTTGAAAAGCTCCTTCTTTGCCATAAAGCATACCTGATGGTTTCTGAAGGCATAGCTGAGCATTATGGGGTCGGTTGCGGATATGTGATTCGCACACACCACAAAGCCGCCCTCATCGGGCTCATTCTCGGGATTAACTATTTTAATTCTGAAAATAAGACCTATGATTCCCGAAAGCAAAAAGTATATCACTCGGAAAAACGTACTGCCCTGTTGTTTCTTATTACTCATATTTCTCTCCGAATTTAAATTTTCTGCGTTTTCTTGGCAAGGCAGACGATAGCATCGACCGTCTCTTCAAAAGTCATGCCCGTATTGTCAAGCAATATCGCGTCGTCAGCCGCCGCCGTGGGCGCACACTCACGCGTGCTGTCCTGCGTGTCTCGCTGATTCATCTCGGCAAGCACGTCCTCGAGAGTGACGTTCTGACCTCTTGCGATAAGCTCCTTGTATCTTCTCTGTGCGCGGCACTCTTCCGATGCGGTAAGGAATATCTTAACGTCAGCCTCGGGCAAAATTACCGTACCGATATCTCTGCCGTCCATAATTACGCTGTTCTTCTTGGCAATATCTCGCTGAGTATCCAGCAAAAACGCTCTTACCTCGGGGATCGCGGACACCGCGGACGCATACATAGACATCTCGGGAGTGCGTATCTTGTCACCAAGATCCTCACCGTTAAGATATACGTGCTGAGCACCGTCCTGATACATGATATTTATGGAAATCTCGGGAAGGCAGGCAGCAACTCCCTCTCTGCTGTCGGGAGCGATGTTCTTCTGTCTTACATAATAACCGATAGTTCTGTAAAGCGCCCCGGTATCAACGTAAACTATACCGAGCTTTGCGGCTACCGCCTTGGCAACCGTGCTTTTTCCCGCGCCGCCGGGACCGTCAATGGCGATCTGTATCATTTTAATTCTCCTGTTTTATATTTTTTCAGCGGCGGAATATCCCGCAAGTGCGCCCGTTGAAAAGGCGATCTGCAAATTATATCCGCCCGTGTAAGCGTCCACGTCCAAGACCTCACCCGCAAAGTACAGTCCCGAGACGAGCTTTGACTCCATGGTTTTAGGATCTATCTCCTTAACGGAAACTCCGCCCTTTGTGACTATCGCCTCGGCTATCGGACGAAATCCGTCAATTCTTATGCGCAGATCCTTGATGACCGCGCAAAGCGAGCTTCTCTCCTCGCGCGTGATGGAATTGACCTTCTTTCGAGCGTCCACTCCGCACAGCCCTACCACCACGGGTATGAGCTTTGCGGGGAGCAGGTCGCCCAGCGCATTTATAAAATCCTTATTCGCATACTTTGAAAAATCCGAAAGCACGCGCGTCTCAAGTGTTTTTGCGTCAAGCGCGGGCTTCAAGTCAATATGCGCCTCGTATCTTCCCGACGTCACGTCGCTAAGATGCGCCGACGCCGAAAGGATCATCGGGCCCGTCATGCCAAAGTGCGTAAACATCATCTCTCCGAAATCCTCGTAAATGCGTTTACCCGACTGAATATCGGTAATGCTGAGTGATACGTTTTTCAGAGAAAGCCCTTGCAGTGAGGGGCATATTTTGCTTTTAGAAACCATAGGGACGAGCGACGGAACAAGTGCGGTCACGGTATGTCCCGACTCACGAGCGAGTCTGTAACCGTCACCGTCAGAACCCGTTCCGGGATACGAGCGTCCGCCGGTCGCAACTATTACAGCGTCCGCGTCTATATTGCGTCCTCCCGCAATACAGCCGACTACCGCGCCGTCACGTATGCAGATGGACTCAGCTCTCGCGTTTATTATCTCAACTTCGCACGCCTTTACTCTCTTGTAAAGCGCCGCAACTATGTCCTCTGCCTTGTCGGATACAGGGAAAACCCTGCGTCCGCGCTCTACCTTCAGCGGCACTCCCGCGTCCTCAAAGAACGCCTGAGTGTCGTCGGTGGAAAAGCAATTCAGCGCGCTGTAAAGGAATCGGGGATTGGTGGGAACGTTCTGCAAAAACTCGCGTACATCGCAAGCGTTTGTTACGTTACATCTGCCCTTGCCCGTGATCCTGAGCTTTTTGCCAAGCTGAGCGTTACGCTCAAGCAAGGTAACGTGCGCACCGCCCTCAGACGCCTTGATAGCCGCCATCATTCCTGCCGCGCCACCGCCAATAACTACTACTCTTGCCATGCCGTCAGCCCTGATTCTGATCGTAAACTTCGTATTCGTCCCAGATCTCTTCAAGGCGACGAAGTCTTTGAGTCAAAGCGTCCTGATTCTTTCTGGCAACCGCCACGATTATCGCGTTTATGATGCTCAAAGGTGCGACAAGGGAGTCCACAAAGGACGCCATATCGCTCTTTGCAAGCAGCTTTCTGTCCGCAAGCATGGCTATGGGAGAGGTCTGGCTGTCCGTGATAGCTATAACTCTCGCGCCCTTGCTCTTTGCATAGTTTACCGCGTGTATGATCTTCTTTGAATATCTCGGGAAGCTGATGGCGATAAGCACGTCGCCCTCACCTACGTTTAACATCTGCTCAAACATCTCATCACTCGACGAGGTCTGCACGAGCTTTACGCTGTCAAAGATCATTCCGAGATTGTGAGACAAAAAGCCCGCCAAGGACGCCGATGAACGCGCGCCCATAACGTAGATATTAGATGCAGCCGCGATATCGTCAACCGCGCCAAAGAAATCCTCTCTGTTTATCTCCTCAAGCGTGCGCTTGATCTTGTCCGCATCGGAAAGCAACACCTTGCCAAGCACGTCGCCGTCGCCGATAAGGCTGTTGGTGACCTCCATACGCTGTACCGAGGTAAGCTTGGTGCGCACCATCTCCTGAAGCGCGTGCTGAAGCTCGGGGTATCCCTCAAAGCCCAGCTCTATCGCGAAACGAACGACCGTGGACTCGGATACGTTTACAATAGATCCGAGCTTTGTCGCGGTCATATAAGCCGCCTTGTCGTAATTGTTAAGTATATATGCAGATATAAGCTTCTGTCCTTTTGAAAACGTGGGCAGTCTTACCTCTATTTCCTTTAAAAGATTGCGATTCATAAGTCACCTCTCAGCATTTTTAGAGATTACAACAACTTTTATTATACCTCTAAAAGCAAAAAAAGTCAATATATTTTATAAATATATAATATTAAGCCGTCACCGCGCACCGTCATCTTGAGCGAAGCCGCCCGAGATTCCGCATCGGCATTCGCCTCGCGCTTTTTCGCCGAGATCCTTCGCGGCGCCGCATTGTAAACTAATATCCCCCCGCGCGTCATCCTCGAACGAAGTGAAGGATCTCGCGGGATAGATAACAAATCACGCGGCTCTGCTCGAGGATGACACGGCGAAAAAAGTTCGACAAGCTCAGAATGACACGGGCGGTGCAATCGAAAATCGGCAGGGCAACCGCATACGCCCTTGGATCTCGTGGGGCGTAAATGTTACTTTATGACAAAGGACTACTCATCCACCGCAAGCGGTCCCCCTTCCCTGACAAGGGAAGGCTTGTCATAAACGTTCCTGCTTCGAGTAATTTATTAACAATCGTGTGCAAACAAATAAAAATGCATAGAACGACAAGACGGAACACATTAAGCCTTCCCTTGTCAGGGAAGGGGGACCACGAAGTGGTGGATGAGTAGTCCTCGCACGACAGAGTCGTGTGAGGGTGGGCGGTAAAATACCCTCTCCGTCGG
>JBGVPV010000032.1:0-33057 GCA_045127215.1 Eubacteriales bacterium
AGGGAAGGCTTGTCATAAACGTTCCTGCTTCGAGTAATTTATTAACAATCGTGTGGAAACAAATAAAAAAGCATAGAACGACAAGACGGAACACATTAAGCCTTCCCTTGTCAGGGAAGGGGGACCACGAAGTGGTGGATGAGTAGTCCTTTGTTATAAAGTAACATTTACACCCGAACGGACAGTCGGGGACGCCTGTCCCTACAATTTATAAATGGATATAATAAAATTGGTGGAGTACCCATAAAGAATACGGGTACTCCACCAATAATATTTTAATCCTTATTTTCAGGAAGCTTTTTTGCCTACTTTTTTCTCGAAAAAAGTAGGAGCCTTATCACTCACTAGTCTGCCCCTTGAATTTCTTTATCTGCTCGCAAAGGAGATCGTAGTAAAACGTTCCGTGTATCTGCGAGGGTTCAAGGTCTTTGGATATTTCGGGGGATGGCTGCTCGCCGTTGTTCCATTCGTTCCAGGAAACAAGAAGCACGATTCCCGCGCCCAGATCGTTTGCACGTTGGAATTGCTTTTTGAGCGTCATTCCGTCCTCGCGGCCGTATGCGGGGATGTAGCCTGACCCGCCGGGATTTCCTTGCTGTCGGCTTGACGCGGTGCAGGTGATTGCCTCAACCTTGCCGTCCTTGCCAACGGTGTAGGTCTGCGCGCCGCGCTCCTCCCAGCTCCAGAAGCCGTGCGACTTGAGAGTGGTCTTGTCGTAAAGGCTCGACTGCTGACCAACGTATCCCGTTGCCCAACGTACAGTAAATCGATCGTCGTTCCAAGAGGGATTGGGGGAATACTGATTCGGAGTCGCACCGTAGCATATAAGCAGAGGCTTGCCCTCGTAATTGAAATACATATCGGGGTATTTCTCTACGTAATCGCGGTAGATCTGATCCGTCTTTTTCTGATGATTGCCGTTATTTACGCTCTCTATGCCCTGATGTCCGGGACCTGTAAAGATACATATCTTAGGCGCGCCCTCTATCTGTGACCATATCTCGAACATAAGATCGGTGGCGTATTCTATCATACGGAAGGTGGCAAGGCTCTGATTGGTGCTTGAGCGATCGTAATTTGTGTTGTTTGTCCAGTCAACGAAAACAAAATCCACACCCGCGTCGCGCAAGAGAATGCCGTGCTCGTATATCACCTTGCGGTCGGTAGAAAAATACGCACCGCCGAGAGGTGTATCCCAGCTGCGATTTCCCCACGTATCGAGCGAGCCCGAGTGCCAGGTGGAGTAGGCGATACCGACGAGGCGATCCTCGTACGGTGTTTTGCCGTAAAGTCCAACGCCCCTTTGATCCACATCCACGTCGTCGTAGTTGTATACCACGTCTGCGTAAAGCTTGTAGCGCGCTTCAAGCTCGGATATCTTTTCTTCTGTAAGCTGTGCCTCGTCGGCGACGATAAAGATGTTACCATCCTGTATCTTTACGGTGTAGCCTATCCAACGCGCAAAATAATCAACGCAGATAAGAAGCGTATCGCCCTGACGCATCACCGTAGGGAAGGGGATATCGCGGCCATTGACTGTCGCAAATGCCTTTCCTTCTTCAAAGCGTATAGCTACCTGAGTGTTTGTCAGCGTGGCTGTTCCTGCGTCTTCGGCATATTCAAAATCAAACAGCTTTGCCACGGTCTTGGTGTCCATAAGCACAATGCCGTCGCGGAATACTATGGGAGAGGCGCACTTGTATTGCGTTTTCTCACTCAGAAAATAGTCAAAGCCGTCCTTTATCAGCGTCACGTCATCTTTGGGAGAGTAGGGTTTTATCGTGCCCTCGCATATTTTGATAGAGCCAATGGCGGAGTCTGCAAAGTGTTGCATTGCACGGACGTAACCGAGAGAGTCGCCGTGGGCGAGCTTGTCTGCGGATGCCGTCCTGATGGGCGTACAGCCCTCACCGAACACCGAAACGGTATTGTTTGCGCTGTCGATCAAAACGAGTGCGAGGTGTTGATCGTTTACGAATATATTGATAAACGTTCCGTCGTCCTCAAAGCGTATCTCGACTCCGTCTTTTGCGTCAACGTTGAGATTTCTGCCGATATTGACGGTGAATACGTTGTGTATGATAAGCTCGGCGTTGCCGTTGTTTACACTTACCCACAGTCCGCTGTCTATAAACAGATGCGCAAGACTTTTCAGACGCACTCCAAACATAACGGAGCTTGTGGGGCTGGTCGAGTCGCCAAAATTATAAAGACGCGCAGATGCCGTGTAGCGTTGAGTTATTTTTTTGGTAAATCCCGTGGCGTTCCAGTTTTCGTTTGATGCGCGTATTCCGTACGCGTCCTTTGATATTTTTCCGTTTGTGGTAAATCTCAGCGCGGGATCACCCTGAAAATGAGTCAGCGGATAATTTTCCTTCTCGAAATCATAGCGCTGTGTAACGCGTTCGTCCTTTCCCAAAAGCTGAGATAAAATGTTTGGATCGATGTATTCGGGAATTTGAAATTTGTCGCCCTGTTCTTCGGGGGAGGGGAGAATATCGTTATCGGGCTTTTTAAACCAATCGGCAGTACAACCTGATGCGCATATTATCATAAGCGCGGCGAGAATGCCGCAAAGTATCCTTTTTTTCATATTATTTCCTTAATTTTTATGGGGCTACGCGATAACACATAGCCCCATGTTAGTATTTTAGTCCTGGACCTCGCCGAGATTGCCGTCGACTACGCGGCGCATATATTCGTCCATAGTGATAAGCACGCGGCGCGGCTTGTTGCCGTCGGGCTTGCTGACGTAGCCCATCTGTTCCATGGTGTCGATTATCTTTGCGGCACGGCCGTAGCCAACACCGAGACGGCGCTGCATAAGCGAGGTGGAGATCTTTCCTTCCTCGATAGCAAGCTTTACGGCGTCTCTGAATTTGGCGTCGCCGCCCTCGACCTCGGGCATATCCATCTCCGCAGAGGCAGAGCCGCCCTTCTTGTTGTTCTGACCGCACCTTGCGGCCTCCAGCTCCATCTGATCTATAAAGTCCTTGTTGTACTTAGCACCGCCGTTGTTGTCGCAAATAAAGGTTATAACCTTTTCAACCTCGGAGTCGCTGACAAACGCGCCCTGCACACGCATAGGCTTTGCAGAACCAACGGGGGCAAAGAGCATATCACCGTAACCGATAAGGCTTTCAGCACCCGCAACGTCAATAATGGTTCTCGAGTCTACCTGAGAGGTAACCGTACACGCGATACGCGAGGGAACGTTTGCCTTGATAAGACCTGTGATGACGTCAACGGAAGGACGCTGAGTACCGAGAATTACGTGGATACCTGCGGCTCTTGCCTTCTGAGCAAGACGGCAGATGTTTGTCTCAACCTCGTCACGAGCCGTCAGCATAAGGTCTGCAAGCTCGTCTATGATGATGACCATCTGAGGCAGATATTCCTTGTCGGGATCGTTCTCGGTAATTGCGTTGTAGTCCGCAATATTACGCACACCTACCTGCTCGATAAGCTCGAAGCGGCGCTCCATTTCGGTGACCGCAGACGCAAGCGCGCCTGCCGCCTTTTTAGGCTCGCTGACGATAGGGCAGTAGAGGTGAGGAATGTTCTTGTATACGTTAAATTCGACTTTCTTGGGGTCGATAAGTATAAGCTTGACGTCCTCGGGCTTTGCCTTGTAGAGAATACTTATAATGATACTGTTGATGCACACGGATTTACCCGAGCCCGTAGTACCCGCGATAAGCAGGTGAGGCATCTTTGCTACGTCAAAGTATATAGGATTACCGCCGACGTCCATACCAAGACAAGAGGTAAGGCGGCTCTTGGATTCAAGGAAACGGTTGTTTTCAATAAGATCACGCAGATAAACGGTAGCGCGCACCTTGTTGGGCACTTCAATACCGACTGCGGGCTTGTTGGGGATAGGCGCTTCAATTCGCACACCCGTGGTGGCAAGATTGAGGGCGATATCGTCAACGAGGTTTGCAATAGAACGAACTCGAGTACCAACCTCGGGCTTGAGCTCGTAACGTGTGATCGTAGGACCGCGAGAGTAGTTGACCTCCTTGATGCCGACCTTGAAGCTGCGCAGAGTTTCAACGAGGATCTTTGCGTTCTCACGAAGCTCCTCGGAGTAGTCGGTGTCGATTGCTTCTTTATTTTCTTTAAGCAGATCGAAGGGCGGAAATACGTAAGGAGTTATTATTTCGGGCTCAGGCTCGTCCTCGTCAAGCTCGTCGGGAGCGACCGCCGCCATATCCTCAAGCAGCTCGTTGCTTTCTATCTTGGTAAGATCAAGCTCTGCCTCGGCTTCCCCGGTGACGAGTGAATCTACCTCTATCACACCGCGGGCGGGGGTGGGAGCTTTTTCCGTAGTCTGAGGCTCGGGCTTTTGCTCTGTCTTTTGTTCCGACTTCTGCTCGGGAATGTCAAGACTTCCGAGTATGCTGTCGATACTTGCAAATTCATTGGTGTCAAATCCCGGCTCGCCGCCAAAGTCACGCACGGGCTCTGCGGGGGTCGAGGGAGAGGGGGATGGAGCTTTTTCCTGCTTCGCTACGGGCTTTGCGTCGTCGTCCTTAGCCGCAGGGCCTATTATTACCTCGGAGAGAGGGATAAGCTTCTCGGTGTTTTTTTGTACGGGGGGCTCGGTGTACGCAGGCTCGCTATCGTCGTCAAGTATGTCGTCAACCGTCATCTGACTTCGCTTTCTGAGGTTTTGTGCGGAGGCGGCGCGTACTTCGGGGCGGTGCTTTATAACGGGTGCGGCAGACGCCTGCTCGCGCTCGCGCTCCATCTGCTCAAGCATTTGCTCTCTTTCAATTCGTCTGCGCTCGGCGTTTTCAATGTGACTTGCTCTGAGCTTTGCAATAACGTAATCGGGTGTAAGTCCGACTGAAAGAAAGAGGCATACTATGATAAGTACCGCGAGAATAATGATGGAAATAACGTTTTCAAAGCAAACGATAAATACGTATCCGATACTGCCGCCGATAATTCCGCCGCCGAAGAGCTCGGTGCCTTCAACCCAGAAATCCGCAAAATCGTAGACCGACTGATCCGCGATAACGGCGATGAGTGAGGACAGCAGAATTATGAGCACCCAGGATGCAATTCTGATAAGACGGAATTTTTTACGCGCCTTGAGGAATTCCACAAGGTCATCCCCCTCAAGCTTTACGGGCTGCCACTTTACGTGGAAGATGCATTGTCTTATGCCGTGGTAGGCAAAGAGCAGGGGAAGCGCGAACGCGCCAAGACCGAATATTCCGCAGAAAAGCGCCTGAATGGCATAGCCCACTTTTCCTGCTCCGCTGTCAAGTCCCACGATGTGAACGGTGATAAAGCAAGCGGTAAGTATCGCCGCAAACAGTACTGAGAGATAGGGAAGCACGCGCTGATACATCTTAGGCGCGTAAACCGATCTGTCCTGAATGCGGTTCTCCTGTCTTATCTCCTTTTTTGCGTCTTTTATACTTTTGTTGACCGCCTTTTTGGCGGCTTTTTTAGTTTGAGTTTTAGCTGCCTTTTTGGCGGCGTCCGCTATTTTCTTGTTAGTAGCGCTGTTGTTGTTTTTGGTACTCGCCATAACGGTTTTTTCTCCTTAAGCTGTGAATATGTATGACGGAGTATATTCGCTTGGGATTTGGGGAAATATACTCGCAGAAGTCTGAACATAGATATACATAATAATTATAACACATAAAAAACGTTTTTTCAAGGATTTTACAAAAAACAGCGGCAAATAACTTCAATAAAATTTCAAAAATGTGGGAGAGTGACGGGAATATGGAATACTTTAATAAAAGTGTGCGGCAGGGTAGAGTGTGGTGGCTTTTGGTTGGCGGACTTGCGGCAGGCTTTGTAAACGGACTGCTTGGCGCAGGCGGCGGCATTATCGTGATCTTCGTGCTGACAAAGCTGTTCGGGAGTGAGATCACGGAGAAGAACGCGGTTTTCGGAAATGCGCTGTGCGTTATGCTGCCCATCTCCGTCCTTACTTGCGCGCTGTATGCCTCATGTGGATATATGAGCCCCGATGGCTTTGGGGTGTTTGCCATACCCGCGATCCTTGGCGGAGTAACGGGCGGTATATTGCTCGGCAGACTTGATACGGCTTTTCTTAAAAAGAGCTTTGCGGGGCTTGTGATAATTTCGGGAATTATTATGATGGTGAGGTAAGAGATGCAGATATTTCATATTGCGGCGGCGTTTTTTATTGCTCTTTTGTCGGGACTCGGCATTGGCGGAGGCGGACTTTTTACGGTGTATCTTGCGCTTGTTGGGGGCGCGCCTCAGCTTGAGGCTCAAGGGTTTAATCTTATCTTCTTTTTGTTTTGCTCGTCCGCGTCGGTAGCGGTACAGCTCTGGCAGAGAAAGGTTCGCTTCGCGCCCGTTGCTATCATGGCAATAGCGGGTATCGGCGGCTCTTTGCTCGGCGTGTGGGCAACGGGGGTGCTTGCCGAGGAGCTTTTGAGAAAAATCTTCGGCGCAATGCTTGTCACGGGCGGCATAATCTCCCTGCGCTCGCTTTTGATGGAAAAAGTAGGCAAAAAAGCTCTTACTTTTTTTCGAGAAAAAAAGTAAGCAAAAAAAGCTTCCTGAAAATAAGAATTAAAATATTGTTGGTGGAGTGTCTGTATTCTTATGGGTACTCCACTAATTTTGTTATATTCATTTCTAAATTGTAGGGACAGGCGTCCCCGACTGTCCGTTTTTTGCAAATGTTACTTTATGACAAAGGACTACTCATCCACCGCAAGCGGTCCCCCTTCCCTGACAAGGGAAGGCTTGCCGGTATCGTTTGTGCTTCAGCTTATTTATTAATAATCGTATATAAACAAATAAAAATGAATAGGACGACAAAACGAGTCACATTAAGCCTTCCCTTGTCAGGGAAGGGGGACCGCTTGCGGTGGATGAGTAGTCCTCGCACAACGGAGTCGTGTGAGGGAGAGCGCGTGGATCTTATTCTATATGCCACCTTCTCTGCGAAAAATGTAGAAATGTTTTTGGCGTTTTGAGGTAGCGACGTACTTATTGCGACAAAACTCTCGCCGCTTTTTTGGTAGAATGATAATACTTTTTAAAGTCACGGAGGTTTAAGAAAATGGACGTCGGCAGAGAACGCACGGGGGTGTGCGGTGTAAACGTCTCCAAAAGAGATAAGGGTAGGTTAAAAGAGAAGGACGCGCTTTATTATCTTCTCAGCGCGTTGTGGGGATTTGTAACGGGGATAGCGATGCTGCCGTTTTCGGCGTCTCCGTTTGGAATTGCCGCGCTTGCCGTGAGCTCCCGATATTTGCCCGGAGTAGCCGCAGGGGTGTTTTTGTCCTGTGCGGTTGTTCGGGGCGGCTACGAGCTGCCCGTGGCGTACGCGGTTTTGCTGATATGCAGGGTGGCGTTTTCAAGTTTTACGTCGGCGGACAAGCCGTGGCGCGAGCGTTTGTTTGGCGAGAGAATTGCGCAAAGATCGGTCTCTGCCGCTACGGGTGCGCTGGTACTCGGTGTGTACAGACTTGTGCGTGGAGGATTTTTATACTATGACGTTGTCGGAACGGTCTTAACGATGGCAATATCGGCGTTACTCGTACCGCTATGGTACGTAGCAGTTCCGAAACGCAAGGACGAAACGTACCTCGGGAAAACGGCGTGGCGTACCGTAGCAACGTGCAGTATGGCGGCGCTGGCGGTATATGCGTTTTCGGGAATGAGACTTTTCGGCGTGTCGCTGTCAGTATTTTTTGCCCTTTTGCTGACGCTTTTTGCCGTACGCCGCAAGGGCGTGAATTTTGGCGTACTTATAGCGATCTGCACGGGAGTTTTTGTTTCGGTAACGTATGCGCCGCTGTTTATTCTGGCGGCGGTGATTTTCGCCCTTTTGCAAAAGGTGTCCGTGGGATTTGCCTGCTTTGCCACGCTCGCCGCAGGAATGGCGTGGGGGATCTATATGACGGGTATTGGCGCCGTGAGTGAGCTTTTTTCGGGGCTTTTTGCCGCAAGCGTTATTTTCCCCGTGCTTGATAAGCTGTTTTTTGCGGCGGCTAAGACAGAGGTGCGAGAGACGACCGACGGCAAGGATATTGCCGTGGTGACAGAGCTTGAGTCAGCAAAGCTGAACGTGGCGTTTGCGAGGCTTGACGATACCGCGCGATTGATAAAAGGTCTTTGCGGCGCGTTATCCTCACTCTCGGAGAGGCTGAGGCTTACCGAGAGTAAATTTCAAAGCGCTTCGCCTGTGCGAGTACGCGTCGAGGGCGGCTCGCTGTCGGCGAGAATAAGCGCGGACGGAGCTACGGTGACGCGAAAAAATCCCCGTAGACAGCTCTCGGGGAAAGAAAATATTACTGAGGATGGCTTTTTTGAATGCGCGCGTGGCTGCGAAAGCCCCGAGAGTACGGTGAGCGTACTCGAAGCCATATCCGAGCGTCTTGCATCGGTCATGAGAGTGTCGCAGGTCGGATATGTCGAGGACAGCGCGGCAAGTCTTGCGCTTTATAACAGTCTTTGCGGCGTATTTCGGGAGAATGACGGCTTGCAGGTGTCGGTGTTCTTAAAGGATGAGGTAAGAGCCGTAGTTTCGGCGCAGGAAAAACGCGCTTTGGAGAGCCGTAAGGCTAACGTGCTGAGTGCCGCGAGGGAAGCTTTTGGGGCGTGCTTTGATTGCGGTGAGATCGTGGAGCTTGACGGCAGATATTATCTTGTTCTGACGCAGAAGCCGTTTCTTGCGGCGACCGTGTCAGGCAGACGTAAAAACGCACCCGACGAGGCGGAGTTTTGCGGAGACAGCTTTGACGCCGTAAGGGTTGAGAACGGAAATCTTTGCGCGTTTATAAGCGACGGAATGGGTAGCGGCAGAGAGGCGGCTCGCGCCTCTGAGATAGGCGCGGCGTTCCTTGGCGAGCTGTTGCCTTCGGGTTTTGAGGTAAGTGAAGCTGTCGAGATGTTCAACGGATTTTTGAGAAGTCGAAATCGGGAAAGTACGGTCGAGTGTACCGCCACCGCGGATATTGCCCAGATAGACTTTTACCGTTCGCGTGTAAGGTTTTATAAGAGCGGAGCCGCCCCGACGTATGTTTTTCGCGACGGAAAGCTTCGAAGATTTTCCGCACATACAATGCCCATAGGCATTATGGAGCGCGCAGACGTGGCGACGTCCGAGTGTGAGATACTTGCGGGTGACGTTATAGTGATGGTCAGCGACGGCGTCACCGAGGGTAGAGAAGAATGCCCCGAGCTGTGTGAATTTATCCGCAGTCGCCTGCTCACGCATACCGCTGATCAGCTTGCCGAGGCAATAATCGGCTATACTCAAAAGCGAGGCTGTCGCGACGACGCCACCGCGGTGGTCATAAAAATAGAGCGGAATGATAAATAATATTATACGGCGGCAGGGAAGAGTATTTTTTATTTTATCGCTTATTAAATATCCTCAAGACATAGAAGCGTCCCCTGTCTTTTCTCCCTCACCCGACCTCGTCGTGTGAGGACTACTCATCCACCACTTCGTGGTCCCCCTTCCCTGACAAGGGAAGGCTTAATGTGACCCGTTTTGTTGTCCTATGCATTTTTATTTATTTATATACGATTATTAATAAATCATTTAAATCAGAAACGATACCGACAAGCCTTCCCTTGTCATGGGAGCACTCCGCTTCGCTACGTATCAAGTTTGCCGTAGGCAAACATTGAGGGGACCGCTTGCGGTGGATGAGTAGTCCTTTATCATAAAGTAACATTTGCATAAAAACGGGCGACCAATGGTCGCCCCTACGGATGAATGATGTTATATGTTGTAGGGGAGGCGTTCCGCCTCCTGTGTGGGCATAAAGTAACATTTACATTGAAATGGGGCGTCGAGGGTCTACTGGGGTTCGGTCACGCTGGGGCTCAAACACTACCCTCGCGTCGCTTCGCTACGCCGGTCCCTACAAATAAATTTTAAGATTTGTTGTTCGTAGGGGAGGATATTATCCTCCCGCATTTTTTAATCAAAGCCTATTCAAAAAAAGGAATTCCGCCGTCTGCGGACGGCGGCTGAGGTTCCACCTCAGACTCCCTTGATCGAAAGGGTGTTCCGCTCTCTGCGGAGAGCGGCTAAGGGCTTTGCCCTTAGAACCCACCGGCTTTTTTGAAAAAAAGCCGGGCAAAAAACTTTTAAAATTAAAGAAGTTTGAGCAAAAACTTTTAAAATTAAAGAAGTTTGAGCAAAAACTTTTAAAATTAAAGAAGTTTAAGCAAAAACTTTGAAATTAAAAAAGAGGATCGACCGTTTTAAATGGTCGATCCTCTGATCTTTAAATATTTCAATTATTTAATTTCCGCGGATAACGTCGGACATAGTGTAATATCCTATGTTCTTATCCTTCATATATACGGCGGCGCGGATCGCGCCTGCGGCAAATATTTCACGTGAGGCGGCGGTATGGGATATTGTTATCACCTCGTTGCTGCCTGCGAAAATAACCTCGTGCTCACCGACTATCGTACCGCCTCTTATCGAATGTATTCCTATCTCGGCAGGATCTCTTTCGCGGCGTTCGTTATGTCTGTCATACACGTACTCTGTGTTGCTTCGTTTCTCGCTGATGGCGTCTGCGATCATCACAGCCGTTCCGCTGGGGGCATCGAGCTTTTTATTATGATGCTTTTCTATGATCTCGACGTCAAAGCCCTCTCCGAGAACCTCGGCGGCGCGTCTGCAAAGCTCAAGCATGAGGTTTATGCCGATAGACATATTTCCCGAGGTAAACACTGCTATCTCGTTTGCGGCGTCCTTTATAAGCTGACGCTCCTCGTCGGTGTGTCCCGTTGTGCAGATAACTGCGGGGATCTTATGCGCCTTTGCGTAGTCAAGCAGGGGGCAAACGGCTGAGTGATGTGAAAAGTCCACGATCACGTCTGCTTTACCGGGGAAATCCGCGATATTCTGATAAACGGGGAAACCAAAGGTTTTAGCGCTTGCGTCGGTATTTACGTCAATGCCTGCAACTATTCGGGCTTCGGTATGAGTCGCGAGCATTTTGCTGACCGCCTCGCCCATTCTTCCGCTACAACCCGAGAGTATTATATTCGTCATATTTTAAATATCCTTTTTCCAAAAAAATCAGAGAAGCCCGTACTGCTTCATGATGCCCACAAGCTTTTGACGATTGGCATCTTCCATCTCGCAAAGGGGAAGTCGCATATCAACCGCGCATTTTCCGAGCTCTGCCATAGCAGTTTTCACGGGAACGGGGTTTACCTCACAGAACAGCGCATTGATGAGCTTGAGGTATTTGAGCTGGAGAGCCGCCGCGTCCTTGAAGTTACCGTCAAGGCAGAGCTGAGTCATCTCGTGAGTCTCACGGGGAAGTACGTTTGAGAGAACCGAAATAACGCCCTTGCCGCCAAGTGACATGATAGGAACTATCTGGTCGTCGTTACCCGAATAGATATCGTAGCTGTCACCGCATTCGTCAAACAGCTCGGCGATAGCGCTGAGGTTGCCCGAGGCTTCCTTTACCGCAACTATTCTTTCGTGCTTTGCAAGCTCACGGTAAACGGGGAGTGTTATATTACAGCCCGTACGGGAGGGCACGTTATAAAGAATGATGGGCTTATCGGTAGCGTCTGCGGTCGCAAGGAAATTCTGTATAAGTCCTTTGGGTGTTGCCTTATTATAGTAGGGAGTTACGAGCAGAAGTCCGTCAACTCCGACCTCACACGCGTATTTTGAAAGCTCTATACCGTAGGCGGTGTCGTTAGAGCCCGTACCTGCTATGACGGGAACTCTGCCCTCGACTTTTTCGACTGCGTAACGAATGCACTCGCAGTGCTCCTCGTGAGTAAGCGTTGAAGCCTCGCCCGTGGTACCTGCTACTACGATAGCGTCGATACCTCCTGCGATCTGCTCCTCGATAAGCTTTCCGAATGTGGAGTAATCAATGCCGTTTTTGTCAAAGGGCGTGATTATTGCGGTAGCCGCGCCCGTGAATATACTCTGCTTTAATTTGCTCATTGGCTGTCCTTTCACCGTCCGAGAGGGGCGGATTTTGCTAAAAAAATAAAAATTATCTCATAAAAACAAAAAAACCGGTTGAAAACCAGCTGAAATTGTAATATAATATAAGTACGAAAACTTACAGTACAATAACAGATAGCTCTCCATCAAATGATGACAGTTTGCAGGCTGTGAACCCACAAACCAGCGTACGACACTGCCGCAGTGACGCACCTTCGGCATCGCACCCTCGCAATATGACTTATACGGTCGCGGCGACCACTGTCATAGGGCGGTTGTGCAACGCACCTCTACCAAATTATATGTGTTTACCACAATATAATAGCATAACTTTTGATATCTGTCAATAAGTTTTCATCATTTTATATAAATTTTAAGGACGGAAAATATTAATGATAACTAATGAACGCTTGAAAACAGAGCTTGTTACGGCGGACTTTTTTTATGATCTCCCCGAGGAGCTTATCGCACAGCACCCCTCGGCACAGCGAGACGCTTCGCGTCTGATGGTGCTTGACCGCGAGAGCGGCACTGTTGATCACAAGCATTTTTTTGATATAATAGATTATTTACGCCCTGACGACGTGCTTGTAATAAACGACTCCAAGGTCATTCCTGCGCGTCTTTACGGACACAGCGAGGGCAGGGAGGATGCGACGCTTGAGCTGTTATTGCTCCGACAGCGTGAGCTTGACACCTGGGAGACTCTCGTAAAGCCCGGCAAAAGAGCCAAGGTTGGTTCGCGTGCCGTATTTGGCGGTGGAATTCTGAGCGGTGAGGTGAGCTCCATCACAGAGGAAGGCAACCGTATTATAAAATTTGACTATGACAGAGAGAAGTATGCAAGCGTTTACGAGATACTCCATCAGATAGGCCTTATGCCCCTGCCGCCCTACATTACCGAGCAGCTCAAGGAGAATGACCGCTATCAGACGGTTTATGCGCGTGAGGAGGGCTCAGCGGCAGCTCCCACGGCGGGCTTGCATTTTACTCCCGAATTGCTTGATCGTATAAGAGAGAAGGGTGTGGCGATCGCTCCCGTTATGCTTCACGTAGGGCTCGGCACGTTCCGTCCCGTTAAGGTGGAGCGAATTGAGGACCACGTTATGCACACTGAATTTATAAGCGTGAGCGAGGAAAGCGCGCGTATTATCAACGAGCGACGTGCGCGCGGCGGACGCGTTATCTGTGTGGGTACGACGTCTTGCCGTACTATCGAGAGTGCCTCTGAGGCTGACGGAACTGTTAAGGCGATCTCGGGTGACACGGGAATATTTATCTATCCCGGTTACAAGTTCAAGGCGGTTGACGCGCTTATTACGAATTTTCATCTTCCCGAGAGCACGCTTCTGATGCTTGTTTCCGCGTTTTACAACAAGGAAAGTGTTATGGCGGCGTACAATACTGCGGTAAGTGAAAAGTACAGATTTTTCTCGTTTGGAGATGCGATGTTCATTCAGTAAGTGCAGAATGCAGAGTGCAGAGTGCAGAGTTAAGAGCGAAGAATGCAGAGTGAAGAGTGAAGATGTTATGTAATTTTTTGCTATAATTCTTGACAATATCACGATATCGTGATATAATATGGTCAGAGATAAAACCGAAGGGAGAATTACAATGCCTGTATTATCGAGATTTTACGGAATTATTATAAGAATGTATTTTTTGCAGAGTGAGCATAACCCTCCGCATATTCATGCCATTTACAATGAAGACGTTGCGGCTATTGATTTTATGACAGGCGAAGTGTTAGAAGGATATCTGCCGAGTAAAGCAATGAATATGGTGCAGGAGTGGATATCGTTACACAGAGATACTTTAATGGAAATATGGGAAACTCAGGAGTTTAAGAAGATTCCACCGCTTGAATAAGGAGGTAGTATGATGTTTCATAAAATCAAAAATGTTTTTGCGTTGCCTGAATACAAGCTGAGTGTTCAGTTTGCTGAGGGCGTAACCAAAATTTATGACGTAAAGCCCTTGTTTGAAAAAATACCCTTGTTTGCGGAATTAAAGGACGATCGATCGGAATTTGCTTGCGTTTCTGTAGATGTCGGCGGTTACGGCATCGTATGGAACGATGATCTTGATCTTTCCTGTGATGAGCTCTGGGAAAACGGTGTGCAGGTTGAGACACCTTTTGATGGCTTGATGGCTTTTAGCGATGCTACCGAGCTGTGGGGACTCAACGAAAGTACGCTTCGCAAGGCAATCACTTACGGAAAGCTTGTCAACGGTGTTGACGTTTGCAAATTTGGCAAGCAGTGGGTAGTTTCAGTCGAGGCTATGAAAAGGGAGTACGGAAACGGTAACAGAGCGTAAAAATCCCAAGAAAGGAGTGGCGAGATGAAGATATATGCGGTAGTAGGACCGACGGCGAGTGGAAAGAGTGCGCTTGCGCTTGAGCTTGCGCGGCGTCACGGCGGTGAGATAATCTCCTGCGACTCAATGCAGATATACAAGTCTATGGACATAGGCACGGCGAAGCCCACTCCCGAGGAGCTGCGGCTTGTTCCGCATCACATGATAGACGTCGTAGAGCCGACGGACAGCTTTTCCTGCGCCGATTACGTGGAGATGGCGGACGCTATCGTTCGCGACGTTATCTCGCGTGGAAAAGTGCCGATATTCTGCGGTGGAACGGGTCTTTATCTTGATTCCTTGCTTCGAGGCAAGAATTTTGAGGACGGACTTACGAGTGATGCGCTTCGAGCTGAGCTTTTGAGATATGCCGAGGAGAACGGCGCTGACGCGCTTCACGCGCGTCTTGAGGCGATAGATCCCGAGAGCGCGGCGGCTATCCACAAAAACAACGTAAAAAGAGTGGCGAGAGCTATTGAAATATATGAGCTTAGCGGTGTGCCCAAGTCCGAAATGGACAGACGCTCCCGCGAGGGTGAGCCGCGCTTTGAAATAAGCGCGATAGGGCTGAATTATTCCAACCGTGACGAGCTTTACCGCCGTATTGACACGCGTGTGGATATTATGATATCCGACGGTCTGGTGGCGGAAACGCGCGCGCTTTACGAGGCGGGGGTATTTGAGGTAAACTCTACTGCGGCTCAGGCTATCGGTTACAAGGAGCTGATGGGATATATCAGGGGAGAAGAGAGCTTTGACGCCTCGGTCGAGCGTCTTAAGATGGCGACGCGAAGATACGCGAAGCGACAGATTACCTGGTTTTCCTCCAAGTCCTACGTTACTCAGCTTGACGTATGCTCGGCGGCAGGCACAAAAACATTTGAAGAGATTGTAAATATTGCAGAAAGCCTCTTTTTTAATTGAGGCTTTTATGTTACAATATATGTAAGCGTATTTTATCGAGAGGGTGGTGCTATGTTAAAAAAACCTAAGTGGCCCCGGCTTATAAACAGCCTTGCCGTACAGCGCATAGTTGCCGTTTTTCTCGGAGTTTTAGTCGTGGTCTACACGGTATTTCACGTATCCAGCCTTTTTGGCGACGATATAATGACGGTTGCCTCGGGAATGATGACCGAGTCAAAGGTCATCGGGGGCAGGGGGTACGTATTCAGAGACGAGAGTGTTTTGTATTCTCAGAACACGGGTGTGGTTGACTATATTAAGGCGGACGGCTCTAAGGTGTCCGTCGGTGAGCGTCTTGCCGACGTTTACACTTACGGAAGTGAGTCGGACAGAGAGCTGCTCTCTCTTATTGACAAACGCATTGAGCTGCTTGAGAGAAGCGCGACCTCGGGATACACGTTGGCGGATCTTTCGACGGTCAACGAGAACATATCGGATACTTATTACGCACTTTCAAAGCTTATTGCGTCGTCGGACACGGGCAGTCTTGCAAAGCAAGCGGACAAGCTGCTTTATTATATGAACTGCCACAGTCTTATTACAGATCCGAATTCCCCTGTGGACAATACGCTTGAGTCGCTGAAGCAACAGCGGCAGACTATAATTTCCGGTGGTGGACAGTACGTAACGGAGTCGTCGGCAGACAGCGGATATTTTTATCATTCGGTTGACGGCTACGAGAGCTATTTTACGCTTGAGGCGGCTAACACTCTGACGGCAGAGAGTTTTTACACGCTGGCGAATGATACCTCTCCCGATACGCAGTCGACTGTCGGCTCGTACGGCAAGCTTGCGTACAGCCATCAGTGGCGGTTTGCCATCAGGGTATCCGAGCTTAATGAGGGTTATTTTAAGGCCGGAGAGCAGTTTGACGTTGAGTTTATTGAAAACGGAAACGTAAGTATTCCGATGGTGCTGACAAGCATTATTGAGGACACGGTGGACGGCAGCGGAAGTATTCTGGTATTTGACGCAGACCGTCTTCCCGATGGTTTTTCCTTTGACAGAGTACAGAGCGTCAGCATAACCGTAAGCTCGGTCAGCGGTATATACGTTCCGAGAAGTGCGGTGGAGAGAGAGGACGGCAAATATTTCGTTTACGTGCTTGACGGCAGCGTGGTGCGCGTTCGTTATATTGAGGTCATCTACGAGGGAAGCGATTATTATCTTTGCGATGCCGATGCGGTGTCTGAGGACGGCTCGACCGTTTATCTCGGTCTTAACGAGCTGATAATTACCTCGGGTAATAATTTGTTTGACGGAAGGATATTGGATTGATATGGAGCACGGTTATATATCCGAAAATCTCAGAGCGGTACGGGAGAATATTGATGCGGTCAAGCGGCGCCTCGGTATTGAGCGCGAGATCACGGTGGTGGCGGCGGTAAAATACGCCGATGCCGATGAGATAAGGTATCTTTGCTCGGAGTGCGGTGTCAGAGAGCTTGGCGAGAACAGAGTTCAACAGCTGCTTGAGCACTACGAGGCGCTTGGCGGTCTTGAGGCAAACTGGCATTTTATCGGCACGCTTCAGACCAACAAGGTAAAATATATTGCCGACAAGGTGTGTATGATACATTCCGTAGACTCCGTACGGCTTGCGCGTGAGATAGACAAGCAGGCAAAAAAGCACGGACGCGTTATTGACGTGCTCGTGGAGATAAACAGCGGAGCAGAAGAAAATAAGAGCGGAGTTTTGCCCGAGGAGGCAGAGGCGTTGTGCCTTGAAATAAGTCAGCTTGAGAATATAAAGCTCAGAGGATTTATGACAATGGCGCCAAGATGTGAGAAAAAAGAGGATTATATAAAATATTTTTCACAAACTTATGCTAAATCGCTTGACATTTGGACAAAAAAACTGCATAATATAAGTAGGCCCATTATTTCTATGGGAATGAGTGACAGCTACGGCGAGGCGATCGAGTGCGGAGCTGACATAGTAAGAATAGGCAGAAGCCTTTTTATAAAGTAAAAAAATAATTATATAAACTATTTGGAGGACGTTATGAAATTTAAATTCATGAAAAATGCTAACGACAATTACGGAGATTTCGCAGGTGACGATGAGTACTACGGCGGCGGATTTGACGAAGTAGATGCAGAGCAGCCTATTGACGACGGTTTTGCTGCGCCTGCACCCGCACCCGAGGCAGCTTTCGGTGTTACCGCTGCCGCTCTTAAAATAGTAAACCCCAAGGGATATGAGGAAGCTTCCGAGATCGCTGATTACCTTATGAACGGCAATACCGTTCTTCTCAACATTGAGGGAATGGCTCGTGAGAACGCTATCCGTTTGCTTGACTACCTTGCAGGCGCTACTCACGCAGTAGGCGGCCTTATGACTAAGGTTGGCAAGACCACTATCGTTGTTGCTCCCAAGAACGTTGACGTCAGCAGCATCGAGGCTATGGTTGGCGAGAACTGATAGGGCATAATTTGCTTATTTGAATATTTTTAAAATTTATTCCGGCAGTGCCGTATGCACCTCGGGTTGCTTTTGTGCGCTTTGCGGTGACGTTGGTGCGTGTCGGAATATTTTTTTCGAGAGGAGAGTTTGGACTTTGGCACAGGTCATTTACGTAATAAAGAACGTGGTAGTGCTGTTTTTGTCGGCGGTGGAGCTTGCTATGCTTGCGCGTGCCGTGCTTTCCTGGATACCCATGGAGCCGAATAAGTATATCGACCTTTTGCACACGTTTACCGAGCCGTTTATCGCGCCTGTAAGACAGCTTTTCTACAAGATGAATTGGTTCAGAGGATTTCCGATAGATATGTCGTTTCTCGTGTCCTATATGCTTATAAGCGCGGTGGTCATGATACTGTCGAGATAGACACCTCGGGAAAGTGGATGCAAAAAAGAACTTTTTAAAAAAAGAACCGGAGGAATAACTTTGTTATCTTGGATAATCGTTATAGCTGCCGCGGTCGTTGTTGACCAGGTCAGCAAGATTCTTGTAATTAAATATCTGAAGGATATAGTATCCGTTGAGCTTATCCCCGGAATATTCAGATTTACCTACGTGGAAAACAGGGGGGCGGCTTTTGGTATGCTCTCCGATAACCGTTGGGTATTTATGATAATATCGACGCTTGCGATAGGCGCGCTGATCGTATATCTTTGGAAATTCCGACCCGACAGCCGACTTGCGTGTCTTGCGCTTTCAATGATAGCGGGCGGAGGTATCGGAAATATGATAGACCGCGTGGCTCTTGGATACGTGGTTGATTTTATTGATTTTTGCGCGTTCCCGAGCGTTTGGATGTGGGTGTTCAACATAGCTGACGCATTTGTGTGCGTGGGAGCGGGCTTGCTCATACTCTGGCTTATTATATCAATGGTTCAGGAGAGCAGGGAGCAAAAGATAAAGAGAATGGTGTCTTTATATGAGGACGAGCCCCAAGAAGAACAGAAAGACTAAAAACAGAAGTTGAAATTTGTGGTGAGGAGGTGATAGTATGTTGGAGCTTGAGCATGAGCTTGAGGCAACGATGACTATTACCTCCTCGTCTTGTGATGCAGGGAAGCGAGTTGACGCGTTTCTTGCTGAAAAAACAGGTCTTACGCGCTCTGCGGCGGCAAGGCTTGTAGAGGACGGCAGTGCGTTGCTCGGGGACAAGAAAATAGCCAAGAACTACAAGGTCAAGGACGGTGACGTTTTTGAGCTTGAGATACCCGAGCCTGATGACGCCGAGGCACTTCCGCAGAATATTCCGATAGACGTGATATACGAGGATGACGACGTTATCGTTATCAACAAGCCGAAGGGAATGGTGGTGCATCCCGCGCCGGGTAACCCGGACGGTACGCTTGTCAACGCGCTTCTTTATCATTGTCGCGGCAGTCTTTCGGGTATCGGCGGCGTAGTTCGTCCCGGAATAGTACACCGCATCGACAAGGACACGGGTGGGCTTTTGGTGGTTGCCAAGAATGACCGCGCGCATCTCTCGCTTGCCGAGCAGATAAAGGTTCACGACGTTTCGCGCATTTATTACGCTATTGTTATAGGCAATCTGAAGGAAGACAGCGGTACGATCGATGCGCCTATAGGCAGGCATCCCGTTGACCGCAAGAAGATGGCTGTGATACGCTCCGCAGAAAAGCGCAGCAGGGAAGCGGTGACGCACTGGAGTGTAGTTGAGCGTTTTGGCAGATTTACTCTTGTGCGCTGTCAGCTTGAGACGGGCAGGACGCACCAGATAAGAGTTCACATGGCGAGTATCGGTCACGCTTTGCTCGGAGACGGAGTTTACGGCGGTGACGGCACTCAATTTGAGGCGCGCCACAGAAAGCTCATAGACGGGCAGTGCTTGTTTGCTGCCGAGCTTAGCTTTACGCATCCCACAACGGCTGAGCGAATGACTTTGTCGGCGCCTTTGCCGGAGTATTTTGAGAAGCTTATTGAGGAGCTCAGGAAAGAGAATTTATAAAGATGAAAAAATTTAATGACATTGTTATTGCGACTGATCTTGACGGTACTTTTTTCGGTTCGTACAAAGCTCCTCTTGTAAAGCGCAATCTTGAGGCGGTGAAATATTTTACTGATAACGGTGGCAAATTCACTATTGCCACGGGACGCGCGCCAAGTCACGTTATGGCTACCTTTGGCGACGTTGCGCAATACGTCAATGCTCCCGCTATCGTATGCAACGGAGCTTGCTTTTACGATTATGCCGAGCGCAAGATGGTTACGGGATATCCTATGGACAGCAATTTGGTTGCAGACGCGGTGGAGCTTGTGCACAAGCATTTCAAGGATGCAGGTGTTCGTGCTAACAGCAAGGAGTACGAGATACTTTGCACCCCCGGAGATCTTTACCACAAGTACATAAGTGAGGATATCAAGTTTTATACGGGCGTATCTCATACGGCGTTGCCGACTCAGATGTGGCGAGAGCTTGTGATATACAAGCTCGTAGTACGCGCTGAGGTATGTGTGGTTGAAAAAATACTACCGTTGCTTTATGAAAGATTTGGTGACAAAATAGAAATAGCCATGTCCTCGCCTACTATCATAGATATGCAGTTGAAGGGGCATACCAAGGGCACTATGCTTGCGGGGGATCTGAGAAAATACGTTGGTGAGAACGCTAAGATATACGCCTGCGGTGATTTCTTTAATGATGAGAAGATGCTTATGGCGGCTGACGTTGCCGTTTGCCCTTCGAATGCTCACGAGCATATCAAGGAGATATCCGATCTTTGCCTTTGCTCCAACGAGGAGGGGCTTATCGCGGATCTTGTTGAGCATATTGAGAATGAAATGGGATAAAGATTATTGAGTATTTGCAGGGAGGATTTTATATCCTCCCGTTTTTTACGGCGGCAGCAAGCCACCGCCCTACGATAAAATAACATTATACATCGGTAGGGGACGTGCGTCCAACGTTTGCCTTTGGCAAACTTGTCGAGTTCGCTTTGCGAACGTTGCCGAAAGACCCGTTTGGGTGCAAATGTTACTTTATGATAAAAGACTACTCATCCACCACTTCGTGGTCCCCCTTCCCTGACAAGGGAAGGCTTGTCGTTGGCGTTTGTGCTTCGGGTGTTCTGTGAATTTTATTATTTACGTTTCTTAATTGTAGGGGTCGACGTCCTCGGCGACCTGTTTTGGTGCAAATGTTATTTTATAATAAAACGGGCGGATGCAATGTTTGCCCTTAGGCAAACTTGCCACGTAGCGTAAGCGGAGTTAGAATCGCCCCTACGACAAAGAAATATCATATCGTATGTTTATGAGACAGATACGGTAAAAACAAAACAGGTTCGTCCTTTGGACGAACCTGTTATTGCATTTACAAATAAATTACTTGTATTTTCTCTTGCGAGCTGCTTCAGACTTCTTCTTGCGCTTTACGCTGGGCTTCTCATAGTGTTCTCTCTTGCGAAGCTCGGTAAGGACGCCGGAACGAGCCATTGCACGCTTAAAGCGACGAAGTGCGCTGTCCAAGGACTCGCCTTCTTTAACTTTAATTTCTGCCATTTTTCTGTTTCCCTCCCTCCGCTTATTGCCAGAGATTTCTTTAGGCAACTAAAATCAAACAATATTATACACTATAATAAACGATTTGTCAAGTCTTTTTTAAAAGTTTATTGTCATATAACGATTTTTAAATGCAAATCAGATTGAGATCCCAGGCGGGAACGTAAGCGTAGCGACGCAGGTAGAGCTTATATTCAGGCCTCAGGGCGTGTATCTGCAAGGGCAGGGCAAATATGTCCTCGCTTCTGTGATAAGCTGATACGAGCAATTTTGGGGCGCAGGAGGCTATGGTGCGTTCGCTGCCGACTATTGCCTCTCGCTCACAGCCCTCGACGTCGTATTTTACGTAATCCACTGCTTTTCCCTTGAGGGCGTTATCAAGCGAGGTGGCTTGTATCTGCACGGTCTTAGCCTTTGCGAAAAGTCCTGAATTGCGGTTACCCTCGTCACCAAAGCTAAGCTCGGTGTCCTCATTCCACGCCGCCGCGTGTAGCGCATTTACGTGTATATTCTCAGGGAGCGTGTCACAAAAGTCCGAGAGCTTTCTGAAACTGCGTCTGTCAGGCTCAAACGCCGTGACGTATGAGAGGGCGGGGGAGTACTTCATCAGCTCGCGTATGGTATCACCGTTATACGCGCCGAGATCGGCGTAGGAGTGTACGTCTGCCGTATTCAAAAGCTTTTCGTAGACCTCGTCCTTATCCGATTCTGCCGCGAAAAGATATTGAAGCTCTCCCGTCAGCTTATATGCTACTACGTTTTCAAAAATGCTTTTGGAATGCTCGTCGGCGAGAA
The DNA here is from genome assembly GCA_045127215.1 of Eubacteriales bacterium. GTDB lineage: Bacteria > Bacillota > Clostridia > Oscillospirales > CAG-272 > HGM12713. Next base: position 22,057 of record JBGVPV010000032.1, read on the forward strand.
GGTCGTACGCGCGTGTCAGCTCGTCCTTATGGGCTCTTGCAAAATCAAGCGTGAATATCTCACCGTCGCAGACGGGTACGTCGGGGGCGTAAAGCTCACACTCGGCGTCAATGCGTCTGAAATTTGCGATAACGTCGGGCAGGCTTGAGGCAAACGACAACAGTACTATGATGTTTTCCGCGCCGTATTTGGCTTTTACGTCGCTGTATGACAGCACCGTTTTACCGTGAAAGCTATGTCCGCGGACAAAGCCGTCGCTTGCAAAGAAGTCGCAGATCTCGATGCCGTAGCGCTCGCATACCGCAAGTATCTTATCGGCGCCGTTGCCCATGCCGTACATTACTATTTTTTTATCCGTCCTCGCAAGATATTGCCAAAGGTCGTTTTTTATTTCGCGAAGCTTTAAAATCATTGCCTCTCCTTGACTTCTATATATATTTGTGTTATAATTATTGTGTATGTATATTTTAACACATAATGGAGGAAAAATCAATATGGATTGCTTATTCTGTAAAATTGCGGCAGGTGAAATTCCCACAAACAAGGTATACGAGGACGAGCTTTGTCTTGCTTTTTACGATATTGCCCCTCAGGCACCCGTACACGTGCTTGTGATACCTAAGTGCCATATCCCCTCGGTTGACGCTGTTAATGAGGAGAACGTAAAGTACGTATCTCATATATTCGAAAAGATCCCCGCTATCGCGGCGACTCTCGGGCTTAAGAACGGCTACCGTGTTGTAAGCAACTGCGGCCCTGACGGAGCGCAGAGCGTACTCCATTTGCATTTCCATATTCTTGGCGGCAAGCAGCTGTCCGGGGAGATGGCGTAAGCTATGAACGTATTTTTTATGCCTCCTTCAAGGGGAATGAACGATCCGTACGACAGAGTTCCCCCACCGCGCACGATAAGTGAGGTGCCCATGTATCTAGTCAAGCTTATGTCGGGATTTTTCTCGAGGCTTGCGTACACCTTCAAAATGGTGTGGGAGACAGGGCACTGGATACTCGTGTGCATGGTGATAATCGCCGTGCTCTCGGGAATTATGCCGATGATCGGATCTCTTATATCCAAGGAGATACTTAACGAGCTTCAAAACGTTATAGTTGCAGATGCCACGGGAGTGGGAGCTGCCGCTGTGTTCTGGGGCTCTATGGCGATGTCCTTGTTGATATTTTTCTTTATCTACAAGATAATCAATCAGCTTGTCAGCCGTATAAATATTGCCGTTACGCGTATTGCAGGCGAAAAGGTTGTAAGATACGTCAAGCTTCAGATAATGGAGAAGGCAAAGCAGGTGGATATTGCCAGCTTTGATATCCCCGAATTTTACGAGAAGCTTGAGAACGCCAACCGTGAGGCAGGCATGCGCCCTATCAGCGTGCTGTCTTCCACCTTTGACGCGATAAGCCATTTTATAAGTATAGTTTCTTACGTTATCATACTTGCAAGTGCGCCGGGAATGTGGTGGACTGCTGTAATTATGATGATAGTGTCCGTGCCTACGGCGGTCATCAACTTCGTTTACAAGCGTAAGGGATTTTTGTATATGCGACGCCGTTCCAAGGACCGCAGACAGATGAACTATTACTCCGATACCATGGTCAACAAGGATATGGTCAAGGAGATACGAATGTTTGATCTCGGCGATACCTTTATAGACAAGTACAAGAGTGTATTTGAAGGCTACTATGCGGGGATGCGCAAGCTGATCGTGCGTGAAAATGCGTGGCAGATCGGCGTTACGGTGATATCCTCAATAGTAAACTGCGCCTTCTTTGCCCTTGTGGCGTACAAGGTGTTTGACGGACAGATACAGATAGGTGACTACACGCTTTATACGGGTGCGCTTACATCTATCGCAAGTACTGTGGCATCTCTTATTGCGGTGTCGGCGAACGTTTACGAGGGAACGCTTTATATCGACAACCTTATGTCGTTTATGAAGGTTGAGTCGAAGATAGTTCCCACGAATGAAACTCCCGAGTCCGTATTGCGCGGCAAGCCGCACACGATAGAGTTTGTAAATGTCAGCTTTGCCTATCCCGGCACTGACCGAATGGTGCTGAAGAATATAAATCTGACCATAAGGCCCGGCGAGACGGCGGTGCTTGTGGGACTTAACGGTGCGGGAAAGACGACGTTTATCAAGCTGCTTACCCGTCTTTACGATCCTACCGAGGGCGTGATACTGCTGGACGGAAAGGATATCCGCGAGTATGACGTCCGTGAGCTTTACGCGATGTTTGGCATCATATTCCAGGATTTTGGAAGATACGCGTTTGACGTATCAGAGAATATACGCTTCGGTGACGTTGGTCGCGATGCTGATGCTGACGCTGATGCTGTGAAGCAGGCGGCGGTGGCTTCAAATGCTGATGAGTTTATCGAAAGGCTTCCTCACGGCTATAACACGCCGCTTATGCGAGTATTTGAACCGAGCGGTGTTGAGCTTTCCATCGGACAGTGGCAGAAGCTTGCTATTGCGAGAGCGTTTTACAGCACTTCGGATATACTTATTCTCGATGAGCCTACGGCGTCTCTTGATCCTATTGCGGAGCAGGAGATATTCAATCAGTTTGATCAGCTTCGCCGTGACAAGACGACGATATTCGTATCTCACAGGCTTTCCAGTGCGACGGTCGCTTCAAAGATAATCGTGCTTGAATACGGTGAGCTTGTGGAAGAGGGAACTCACAGAGAGCTTATGGACAAAAAGGGAAAATACTATGAGCTTTTCTCTACTCAGGCGCGCAGATACGTTGAAAACAGTGAAAAATAAATCATCTCGGGTACTGACTTAAAAAAATTATTGACATTTTTTCGCGAATTTTATATAATGTTAATGAAAGAGTGATTTTCCGATCACCCAAGTCAAGATATTGCAAGCATTTTATCTGCAGCAGATGCGGATATTTGTCACACAAAACCGTATGAGTTCGGCTCTCTTCGGCTATAGGGGTTCGGTTTTTATTAAGAAAGGGAATATTCAGATAATGAATCTTAAGGTTGTAAAGTTTGGCGGAAGCTCACTTGCCGACGCCGATCATTTCAGACAGGTTGCAAGTATCATAAAGGCAGATCCCGCGAGAAGATTCGTGGTGCCATCAGCCCCCGGAAAGAGATACGGTGACGATACCAAGGTCACGGATATGCTTTACCGTTGCTACGATATGATACGCAATAACGAGAATATAGACGAATACTATTCGCTTATTTGCGACAGATACAATGAGATCATCAGGGATCTCGGAATGGATTTTGACATTACGGGAGAGCTTGAATACGTCAAGAGTGCTATGCAGCACCGTTCGGGACGTGACTTCGCGGCAAGCCGTGGCGAGTATCTCAACGGTCTTATTCTCGCAAAGTATCTCAAATACGATTTCGTTGACGCGGAGAACGTAATATTCTTCAAGGACAACGGCGTATTTGATCAAGAGAAAACCAACGAGGCTATGCGCGATGAGCTTATGCAGCACAAGACGGCGGTTATCCCCGGATTTTACGGAGCTATGCCTAATGGAACTATCAAGACCTTCTCCAGAGGTGGCTCTGACATCACGGGCTCTATCGTAGCGCGTGCTGTCGAGGCGGATCTTTACGAGAACTGGACTGATGTATCGGGCTTTATGATGGCTGACCCGAGAATAGTTTCCTCTCCTGCGGCTATTGACGTTATTACATACAGAGAGTTGAGAGAGCTTTCTTACATGGGCGCGACGGTGCTTCACGAGGATGCGATCTTCCCCGTAAGATACGCAGGTATTCCGATAAACATCAAGAATACGAATGCACCTGAGGATGCGGGAACGATGATAGTGGCTTCTGCTGACGAGCATGACGCCGCAAGATGCATTACGGGTATTGCGGGCAAGAAGGGCTTTTCGGTAATTACCATCGAGAAGGATATGATGAACGGCGAGATAGGCTTTGGCAGACGAGTGCTTGAGGTGCTTGAGGACAACGAGATCTCGTTTGAGCATTTGCCTTCGGGAATTGACAGTATGAGTATCGTGGTTTCTACCGCGTCTCTTGACGGCAGACGCGACAAGGTGATCGCGGGTATTGGAAAGGTAGTACAGCCTGACAGCATTCACGTTGAGGACGGTCTTGCGCTTGTTGCGATAGTCGGACGCGGAATGGTTAAGACTAGAGGTACGGCGGCGAGGGTATTTGCCGCGATTTCCCATGCGGGAGTTAATATCCGAATGATCGATCAGGGATCGAGTGAGATATCTATTATCGTAGGTGTTGAGGAGCGCGATTTTGATACCACGCTCAGAAGCATTTACGACGAATTCGTACAGTAAATAAAAATGAAATTGGTGGAGTATCCGTAAAGAATACGGGTGCTCCACCAATAATATTTTGACGATAAATGAAATGTAGGGGTTGACGTCCTCGGCGACCCGTTCGGTCATAAAGTAATATTTTGCAAAAAACAATCCCTCAGTCGCTTCGCGCCAGCTCCCTTTACACAAGGGAGCCTTTATTCAAATCCGTATCTGATACGGGTAATTCATTAATAATCGAATTTCGTTTAAAAAATGTAGGGGGCGACGTCCTCGACGCCCCTTACGGTCATAAAGTAACATTTACGCCCGAACGGACAGTCGGGGACGCCTGTCCCTACAATTTATAAATGAATATAACAAAATTGGTGGAGCACCTATAAATAATATGGATACTCCACCAATAATATTTAGTTCTTTTATTTTAGGAAGCTTTTTTGCCTACTTTTTTCTCGAAAAAAGTAGGTGTATTTCAAGGGCAAAGCCCTGAGTCGCATTCAAAGGTTACGATCTCGCCTATCGTTGGGTGAGGGAAGGTGAGCGTTTTTGCAAGAAGTCCAAGCTGCTCGTGCTCGCTTTTAGGCGCTCCGTAACGGCGGTCTGCAACGAGCGGATGCTTTCGCGAGGCAAACTGCACTCTTATCTGGTGCGTTCTGCCCGTGATAAGCTTGATCTCAAGCAGAGAAAAGCCGTTTTTTCGTTCAATTACCTTGTAGTCCAGCTCTGCCTTACGCACTCCGTTTCGCTCTCTCGTTACCACGAAGGATTTGCCGCGCTTGCGGTCGTAATAAAGCAGGTCGCAAAGGTGGTCGGAGTCGGGAAAAACCTCGCCGTGACAGAGGGCGAGATAGGTCTTTTGCAGCTTTCCCTCGCAAATGCTCTTTGACAGCGTGGCGGCGGCGCGTGAATTGCGCGCGTATACCATCACGCCCTCGGTTTCTCTGTCAAGGCGGTGGACGGCAAAGACGTGCGTGTTTTTCTGTCCGTTCTCGGCAAGATAGTCGCCAAGCTGTCGCGGCAGAGAGTCCTTTGCGCTCTCGTCGGCGCACTCGGAGAGCTCACCGCGCTCTTTATGGCAAACTATGATATCGTTATCGCAAAAAATAACCTTCATAAAAGCTCCTTATCAACTAAGATGCGTGTACGTGTGGCGTATGCCGTTTTCATCGCATATCGAGCGTTCTCGTGCGTGACAGGTGAATATTATGGACTGAAGCGGCAGTTCGGAGAGCTTTGATATAAGCTCTATCATTATTTTCGCGCGACCGTCGTCAAATTGACACAGCGCGTCGTCAAGCATAAGCGGCGGCAGTTGATCGCGGAAAATGTGAAGCATAAGCGAGATACGAAGCGCGATATACGCGGCGTCACGCGCTCCTTCGCTGAGAAGCTCTGCGGAAAAACCAAATCCGTCCTCGTCCACGGAAAGCTCGAGCTGCTTTGTGGTACGCAGGGCAGGGTGACGTCCTCCGCTGATAAGCTCCATTATCTCACTTGCGCGATGGCTGATCTCGGGAGTCACGTTGCCGCTCATTGCGTCACTTGCTCTCTCGATCGTCTGCTTTGCCAGCATAAGCGCGTCAAAATAGCGTTCTTTTTCGTCAAGCTTTTTGTGGAGCGCGGATATCTTGTCGCCAAGCTCTATCGGATCTTCGCCCACGGCTCCGCGGCTTGCGGCAAGATTTTCACGCAAAAGTCCTATGTCACGCACGACAGACTCCTTTTTGCGTATCGCAAAGGAGAGGGTGCGCTCTGCGGCGTAGAGGTCCATGGCGGTGCCTATCGACGTGCCAAGAGAGGCGCGGAGTGCTTTTTCGTCGTACTCGGCAAGGGAAGCGCGGCGGCTTGCGATAAGCGCGTCACACGCGGCTATTTTTAAGCGAATATCGTTCTTTTTCGCGCACAGAGTGCGGATGTCCGAGCATATTCTTGCGCCGAGCACTAAAAGCTCATCGGCGCTCGTCGGGTGGCTTTCCCGATCAATCAGAGCGGCAAGAGTACCGCGCACGATTTCAAGATCCTGTTCGGCGGCGTCAAGCTTTGCCGCGGCGGCGGTCAGCTCGTGACGGCTGTTTTTCAAGCCCTCAAGCTCAGCCTCACACTTTTTGAGGTAGTCGCAAAGCGTGGAAATATCCTGAGCGTACTTTTGGCAGATATCCCTTGATTCCTTCTTTTTCTTGGCAGACAGTATCGGGAATATTACCGAAAGCGCACCGCACCCTATCGCGGCGATTATCAGAAGCTTATTAAACAGAATTGAAGCAAGTACGGATATTGCAGTTAAGAACAGCGCTGTAATTGTACAGCCCGTAAATTTCTTGGAGATCTTTTGCGCCCTTATTGCATTTGCGGCAATAAATTCAGCGCCGCCGTCGGCGACTATCTGCTCCCCAAGGCTTGCAAGCGGGAATGCGGATTCCGAGCGCTCGGTAAGCGCTCGATGCTCGTCGCGTCGTGCCTCTATCTTTTTGCGCGCCGCGCGGATGCCACCGCAGGCGTTTTCAATATCCGCGGCAGTTTGCTCGGTGGGTAAAATATTTTTGTGTGGAAAGTCAGCTTCAAGTGCCGCAAGCTCGGCTTCAAGGCTTTCTTTTTCGCCACGCTTACGGGCGAGCTCGTCAAAGCCTGCGAGTATCTGCGCTTTCTTTGCCACGTCAAGCGATTTTTCCGCGGCTTCCTTGTCCTTTTCTATGGACTCAAGCTCGTTCTCAAGCCTTGCGAGGTCTGCGCTGAGTTTGTTTATCCTGAGCTGTTTTTCGGTGGCGCGTTGCTTTTTTGCTTCAAGCTCGGCGATCTCTCTGCCAAGATCATACAAAAGTCCACCCTCGCCGCGATTGAGCTTGTATTCGCGACGCACCTTGTCGATGTTGTCAAGAATTCCGGAGACGTCAATGCTTTCGTCGGCAGATGCGAGAATGTTTTCAAGCGCGCGTGCTGCCCCTGCCTTGTCAATTCCTGAGGCTTTTGCCTGATGCACCGCACAGCTTGACTCAAAAACGTCAGCTCCGACGCCGAGGAAAAGCTCCCACGGCTCGCCCGCGATAAGCTCACCCGACTGCATATCGATGATCTTGCGCGTTTCGTTGACCTTGGTAGTGCCTGCCGCCGTGCGCTCTATGCGGTACTCGCGGCCGTCCTTTTGTACGGTCATACTTCCTGCGGCACGATGCGTATCAAAGCTGAGTGAGCGCTCGCGCAAATTGCTTTTTTGTGATTTTTTAGGCAGACCGTAAAACATAAATCGAATAAAAAGCATTATTGTGCTTTTGCCCGATTCGTTGTCTCCGCTGATGATGTTTATTCCATCGTCAAGCGTGATCTGCGTGTTTTTAAGGCGTCCGAATTCGGAGATGTTCAGTTGAGTTATCTTCATATTGAACCTCCTTCGGAAAAGCTTCTGCCGTCGATGGCGGCAAGCCCGATACGCAGGGCGAGTAATGCCTCGGCGCGTGTGTGCTCGTCGTCGCTGATAAGCGAGGGAAGAAGCGTTCGGTAAAATTCTCCGCGAAGCGTGGGATCCTTTTGAAGCGTGGCGGCATCGGGGAGAGCGGCGGTATCGTCAATTATTTCAAGCGAGGCAAGCGATGCCTCAAGCTCGTCAGAAAGATTTTTGGTGTCAATACGCGTGTCTGCCGATATGATTCCCGTAAGGTATATTCTCAGGTGCGTGTCAAGCGAATGCTTGCGTACTTCGGCGCGGATCGCGTTTTTTATCTGTTCAAGATCAAACGATGGGTCAAGTGAGACGTATGAGCGAATGAATTTTTGTGTTGAGGTTATCTTACGTGCAACTTCCACGTTGCCGTAATCGTCTATATCCACGATAAGCACGCCGCCGTCACCCTGCTCGTCAAATGCGCGTCCCTCGGGGAAACCGCAGTATCTTACGCGTTCTGAGATAACGGGGGGATTGTGGACGTGACCGAGCGCGGCGTAGTCAAAGCCGTGTCGCGCGATCTCGGCGGTGGTGATGGGAGCGTATCGCGAGGTGGGGGTATCTATCTCGGTGTGCGCACAAAGCAAAAGTGTCCTGAGTGACTCCTCACGCGGACGCGCCGCGGGGGAGAGAGGGGAGCGCGGCAGAGACTGAGCGGTGAACGCGTAGCCTGCAACGGTCACTCCAAGCTCTTCAATATCAAAATATTGAAGCTCCTCGGACGTAAAAAGATATACGTTATCGGGGAGAGCGGCACTCTTGTAAAAGCCGCCTGCCACGAGCGCGTCGTGGTTTCCGGGGGATATGAATATGGGTTTTTTCCATTCGTTAAAAAGGCGCAACGCGAGAGCGGCGCTCTCAGGCGTCGCCGCGGGGGTGTCAAAAAGGTCTCCCGCTATCAGTATCATGTCACAGCTCTGGCTTTGCGCAAGACTAAATATTCGCTCCAGAAGCTCTCGCTGTTTTTTTCTTTGTGCGTCCGCATCAAGTGTGCCAACCTTACAAAAGGCGCTGTCAAGATGCAGGTCTGCCGTGTGAAGAAATCTCATATTTTCTCCTTTGCCCCAAAATTCTTAATTATATTATAGCACAGGTGTATAAAATCTTCAAGAGAATTTTTGATTTTGCATATACTGATATAGCCGAAGAGAGTCGAACGTATACGCCCTGCGACGAGCAATTTTTGCGTCTTTCGCCAAATCTCGTCTTGCAAGATCGGCATCTTGCTTCAACTCGCTTTGACTAAATCCATCAAAAATTTCAACGCCGGAGGGTGCTTTGCAGTTTTGAGTAAAGAAAACCGTATGAGTTCGACTCTCTTCGGCTATAGAAGTATTACAGGAGGGTAAAATATGCTTATAGAATTTCCTTATAACAGACAGAATGCCGTGAACTACGTACGCAAGTGGGCGCTCTCGCGCAATCCGCTTTTCTCGGATTTTACGGGTGGCGGCGGAGATTGTACGAATTTCGTATCTCAGGGTATATTTGCGGGCTCGGGGGTGATGGATTTTACCGCTACGTTTGGGTGGTATTACCGTTCGCTGTCCGACAGAGCTCCCGCGTGGTCGGGGGTTGACGAGCTTTACGGCTTTTTGACGGGTAGCGGTGACTTTGAGGGAATGGCAATGCAGGGGCCGTTTGCAACCGTCGCGCAAAGCCGTCGGGAGATAGAGGTGGGAGACGTGGTACAGCTTGCCAATTCGCGCTCGGAGTTTTATCATACGCTGATGATAACGGGATTTGAGGGCAACGAGATACTCGTCAGCGGTCACACCAACGACGCGCTTGACAGACCGCTTTCGAGCTATAATTACTCGTCGCTGCGCGTGCTTCATATAAACGGAGTTTATTTTGACGTGCCGATCGAGGCAAGCTTTACCGCTCTAATGGAGGGAGCTTCGCTGGAGTCAATAAGGGCAATACTTGAAAACGTGCAGAGCGAAGGATAGCGAGACAAGAAAAGTTAAAAAGTATATTGCAAGAGCGGGGAAGATGTGGTATAATTTTTATACAAGCCTATATTAAGGAGTAAAAAATGAGCATAAGAATAGGAATTTTCGGATATGGGAATTTAGGCCGAGGAGTTGAGGCTGCCATAAGACAAAACCCCGATATGACACTTGCGGCAGTTTTTACACGCAGAGCTCCCGAGAGTCTTAAGATAAATACATCAGGCGTTCCCGTATATCGCGCGGACGACGTGCTTTTACATAAGGATGAGATAGACGTTATGATACTTTGCGGCGGAAGCGCCACGGACCTGCCCGTGCAGACCCCCGCGCTTGCAAGGCATTTCAATGTGGTTGACAGCTTTGACACTCACGCGCGTATTCCCGAGCATTTTGCGGCTGTTGATGCGGCGGCAAACGAGGGAGAAAAGGTGGCTGTGATTTCAGTTGGCTGGGATCCCGGTATGTTCTCACTCAATCGCGCGTATTCACGTGCGGTGCTTCCCGACGGAACGGATCAGACGTTCTGGGGAAAGGGCGTCAGCCAGGGGCATTCCGATGCGATAAGAAGAATTGACGGAGTTGCAGACGCAAAGCAGTACACTATACCGATAGAGGCGGCGCTTGACGAGGTCAGAAGCGGTAGCAACCGATCTCTTACGGCACGCGAAAAGCATCTACGTGAGTGCTTCGTTGTGGCAGAGGAGGGCGCGGATCTTGAACGCATCGAGCGCGAGATAAAGACCATGCCCAACTATTTTGCGGATTATGATACGGTAGTGCATTTTATCAGTCGTGAGGAGCTTGTACGCGACCACAGCGGAATCGCGCACGGCGGATTTGTGATCCGTACGGGAAAGACGGGATTTGAGGGCGAGAACACACACGTTATTGAATATAGCTTGAAGCTTGATTCTAATCCCGAGTTTACGGCGTCGGTCATCGTTGCATACGCGCGCGCGGCGGCAAGACTTTTCGAGAGAGGAGAGACGGGCTGTAAGACCGTCCTTGATATTCCTCCCGCAATGCTCTCAGCACAAACGGCAGAACAGCTCCGCAGAGAGCTGCTGTGATTCAGGGTTAATTTAAGCAAGGCGGGAGGAGCAAGCCCCTCCCCTACACAAATCAAATATAATAAAATTGGTGGAGTACCCGTTTTGGAAATGGGCGCTCCACCAAATTTTATTATATTCATATCTAAATTGTAGGGACAGGCGTCCTCGACTGTCCGTTCCTATGCAAAAGTTACTTTATGACAAAGGACTACTCATCCACCGCAAGCGGTCCCCCTTCCCTGACAAGGGAAGGCTTAATGTG
>JBGVPV010000033.1:0-2835 GCA_045127215.1 Eubacteriales bacterium
TTCCTATGCAAAAGTTACTTTATGACCATACGGACAGTCGAGGACGCCTGTCCCTACAAAATAAAAAACAGAGGAAATCCATCTCAATCACTTACTATTATTAGTTAAGTTTTCTTTTGCCTTCTTTTCTTTTTCAAAAGAAAAGTAACTTTTGCATAGGAACGGACAGTCGAGGACGCCTGTCCCTACGGTATATCTTGAAATCAAAAATATTTTCATAAGACTTCAGATAATACCATTATCTTTTTTCCATTTTTCAAAGTTCTTGAAAGGGGTCACAGGGGAAAACTTCTTTCAAGAAGTTTTCTCCTAACGCATCCTTTAAATATCCAGATTCTCAGCGAACTTAGCGTTTGCCTCGATAAATTCCTTTCGGGGTTCGACCTTATCGCCCATAAGAAGAGTAAACATTTCGTCGCAAGCTACTGCGTCCTCGGTTGTGACCTTAAGCAGCGTTCTCTTTTCGGGGTCCATAGTGGTTTCCCAGAGCTGTTCAGCGTCCATCTCACCAAGACCTTTATAACGGTCTGCTTCGACGTTAGAGCCGCCGCCAAGCTCGGCGATGCACTTATCTCTCTCGGCATCGGAGAATGCGTAGAGCTCGGGGCCCTTACCGCTTCTCTTATATACTCTGTAAAGCGGAGGCTGAGCGAGGTAAATGTGACCGTCATCGATAAGCTGACGCATGTGGCGGAAGAAGAAGGTCAGAAGAAGTATTCTGATATGAGATCCGTCAACGTCGGCATCGGCCATGATGATTATCTTACCGTATCTGAGCTTGCTTATATCAAAATCCTCACCGATACCACAGCCAAGCGCCTGAATTATCGGAATAAGAGAAAGGTTTGAGTAAACCTTATCAAGTCTTGTTTTCTCAACGTTAAGCACCTTACCGCGAAGGGGAAGGATAGCCTGGAAGCGTGAGTTACGTCCTTGTGTTGCAGAACCTCCCGCGGAGTCTCCCTCTACGAGATAAAGCTCTGTGAGCTCAACGTTTCTTTCATTACAGTCACGCAGCTTACCGGGAAGCGTGGTGCTGCCGAGAAGTCCCTTACGGCGTGTAAGCTCTCTTGCCTTTCTTGCCGCTTCTCTTGCACGAGAAGCCGCGAGCGCCTTTTCAAGAATTGCTTTTGCAGTACCGGGATTTTCCTCAAAATACTCCGCGAGCTTTGTCTTCATCGTGGTATCTACCAGCGTTCTAATATCGGAGTTACCAAGCTTTGCTTTAGTCTGGCTTTCAAACTGCGCGTCCTGAAGCTTTACGCTGACGATCGCGCAAATACCTTCCTGAACGTCGTCACCGGAGAGATTCTTATCGCTGTCCTTAAGGATACCGTTCTTTCTTGCGTAATCGTTGAGCACCTTGGTAAGACCGGATTTAAATCCTGTCTCGTGAGTACCGCCCTCGATGGTATTCATATTGTTTGCGAAGGTAAGGATAAGGGGGTTATAGGAGTCGTTATACTGGAGCGCGATCTCCGCAACGCTCAAGCCCTTCTCCGCCTTCATATATATTACGTCGGGGTGTATCATCTCGCAATGTCTGTTCTCGTTAAGATATGTTACAAAGCTCTTGATACCGCCCTCAAAGTGAAATTCGTTTTCTATGGGTTCTTCGGTTCTGTCATCACGAAGAACTATTCTGATGCCGCCGTTGAGGAATGCCTGCTCACGCATACGGTTAGCGAGTGTATCGTACTCAAATACCGTTTCCTCAAAGATAGTGGGGTCAGGCTTAAATGTAACGCGAACGCCGTGAGGACGCTCCTCGCACACTCCTTCTTCCTTGAAAGGACGGGCAACCTTTCCTCTCTCAAATCTTTCGGTATATCTCTTTCCCTCGTAGCAGTCGTCAAGCTCTACCCACTCGGAAAGCGCGTTTACGACCGACGCGCCAACTCCGTGAAGTCCGCCCGCGATCTTATATCCTTCACCGCCAAATTTTCCACCCGCGTGAAGAATGGTATAAACCACCTCAGGCGTAGGAATACCCTGCTTAGGGTGAATTGCGGCAGGGATACCGCGTCCGTTATCCTCAACGGTTATGCTGTTATCCTTATTGATGATAACGGTTATCTTATCGCAATAACCTGCAAGAGCCTCGTCGATAGAGTTGTCCACTATCTCGTAAACGAGGTGATGCAGACCGCGAATAGAGGTGGTACCGATATACATACCGGGACGCTTTCTTACTGCCTCTAAACCCTCAAGCACCTGTATTTGATTTTCATCATAGACCTGATGCGTGTTGTTTTCCATTTTTTATCCGTCCTTTTTATATTGTTGGTTTTGTTTTTTTATAAGTAATTTAAAAATATACGGTAGGGGAGGGGCTTGCTCCTCCCGCTCGGGCATAAATATTACATTATGACCAAAACGGACATGTCGACAACGTTCGCAAAGCGAACTTGGCAAGTTTGCCAAAGGCAAACGTTGGACGCCTGTCCCTACATAGCAAAATTATCAATTTTCTATATCGTTTTCCATTCGTCCGATAAGCGCGGAGACCGATATAGGTGACATACATATTCTGCTGTCTCCGAAATCCTCGTAAAGCACAAGGGATTTTGGTATTTCAAGAGACGCAGTTTCAATTCTCAGCTGCTTCTGCATTCTTCCAAGGCTTTTTCTCGTCGTGCCTGACATAGTAGCCTTATCCATATCAAAAATGCCGATAACGCTGCTTTTTCTTATGTTTCTGTTGTTTCCTACGTGTAGATACATAAATTTACCTTGTAAATAAATTTTGTTTGTCGGTTATTTGCGGGAGGAGAAACACCTCTCTATAAAGAGCATCTTTTCTTCGTAGGGGCGATTCACGAATCGCCCGATTTG
>JBGVPV010000034.1:0-13278 GCA_045127215.1 Eubacteriales bacterium
AGCAAACTTCTTATTCACCTCGTTAACAACCGTAGTTGCGGGATACTTATCCAAAACCTTTTTGAAGGACTCAAGGGTTCCAAGAGTGAACATATTGCCGTTCATAGTAATGTTAACCCCAATGCCCTCCTTCTCACGCTCATCAAGGTAGGTCTTTATTACGAAGGTGTCGTAATATTTTACAAACTCGTCAAGCGTCGGCAGATTTTCCATTCCCTGCATATAGTTTTCAAGTAACTTCTCAAACATATTAGTCAGATTTTCCTGATATGCAAGCTGATAGCCGTTACCGGGGGAATCAACCTCAAGCTCCTCTGCTCTGTTTTCAATATCCTCGTATTTGAAATGCTTTATCTTCGTAAAGTTTCTGAAGCTACGAGCAAATTTGTCCAATTTCTTAATACTGTCTTTTGAAAGCTTTGCCATAATAGTTCTCCCTTAGTACTTATATTTAAAAAAATACCGATTTCTTATATCGTGGCAATATTATAGCATTCAAGGCGTTACAAAGGTGTTACAAAAGCAATGTGTTTTATTTATTTTTCAGCACGTTATCGTACTTATGGTTGCCGATGCGATGCAGGTATTCCTCGGCTTCGCCCAAAGTTATCATACCGCCGTTATATACGGGGAATGCGTCCCACAAGCTGAGGTAGTTCTCCTCTAAAGAGAAATAATGCTCACCCGTTTGCTCGTCAGAAAAAACCATTATCATCACGTCCCAATCAAAGTTATAGTCAGTCGGGTATTCAATATCCTCGGTCGTACGCACCATGATCGCCTCAACGCACTTGACTTTCTCGGGTCTTACGGGTGCTTCCTTTGATGCCCTGCGCTTATCAGCGCGGTCAACGGCGTCATTCCAATACTTATCTTCAGCGTAAAGGTTGCTGACAGGATAATGAAAACTAAAGCGCGCGCCATTCTCTGTCAACCCTGTTCCCTCAGGGAGACACGCGCATTCAGGGCAGAAGTGATATTTTCCTAAGATCACAGGCTCAGTTTCCGCGAATTCCTTTTTACAGCGATAGCACGTTTTAGGCGGCTCGGGCTTGTGATCCTCGGGCTTGACGCGTCCGAGCGGGGACATCGGGGGCTTAACGGTAAGCTTAGGAGAGCAATCGTAACAAATGCGGTACTTCCCTACCCACTTGAATTCTCCCTCGGCGACCGTCTTTTTGCAGCGTGCACATTTGTATTCGGTTTTATTTTTCAAAAAATCAAAGACAGCCATATTCTTCACTCCATCAATTTGTCACGTTAATTGTATCACATATCGTTCCTTTTGTAAAGTACAAACAGCGTATTCTCTGCAATTGCGGGAGCACCAAGGCACTCCCCTACGACGTATAACATTATTTATCCGTAGGGGAGACCTGTGGTCTCCCGTTTTTATGCAAATGCTCCTTTATGACAAAGGACTACTCATCCACCGCAAGCGGTCCCCCTTCCCTGACAAGGGAAGGCTTAATGTGTTCCGTTTTGTCGTTCTATGCATTTTTATTTGTTTGTACACGATTGTTAATAAATTACTCGAAGCAAGAACGTTTATGACAAGCCTTCCCTTGTCAGGGAAGGGGGACCACGAAGTGGTGGATGAGTAGTCTTCACACAACGGAGTCGTGTGAGGGTGAGCGGTAAAATACCCTCTCCGTCGGCTTGCGCCGTCATCCTCGGACAAGGCATATTCTATATTCTCCCGATTAATATAAAATAACGTTCGTAAAAAAGGCAGTCGCACGAATGCGACTGCCTGATTTTATATTGAAATAATTTACTGTGCTGCGGGCACGCTCAGGGGGTCAAGAGGATTGGAGTTTACGATACCCCATACCATTACCTGACCGGGCTTTGTCGTGCTGTAATACAAGTAGACCTCGATCTCCTGTCCGTCAAGATATCCGTCACCGTCAGTATCGGGATTATTCTTATCAAGTCCCATGAAGTCCATACCGTTGATGGTAGGAAGCGTGGGAACGCCGTTCTTGTCAACGCCGGACTCGAAGAAGTTGGAGATTCCGTCACCGTCATCGTCTGCACTCATATCGATAGTCTCACCGATATTGTCATAGATCTTCTGAAGCTCAGATGCATTACTGGAGTGATAATACTTAGCACCTGTCGCATCTGACAAAGGCTTAAGATTTGTATTGAAAGAAGCAGACGTACTGTTGCCCAAACCAACTGTATAGATCTGTACGTTCTTTGCCTTAGCTCCTGCTATTACCTGAGATTGAGTTGCGTTATCGCTTACAGGCTTACCGTCAGAAAGCAATATCATAACTCTGAGAACTCCATCACCATCTGTGTAAGCAGAGTAAAGCTGCAAGCCGGCCATTGCACCGCCGTTCAGCTTGGTGTTTCCGCTGTTATCAAAGTAGGATCTTGTGAGATATCCCTTTGCAACTTCTTTGGTTGTAAGAGAAGATGTCAACGCGGTAACATAGCTGTCAAATCTTATAACTCCAACTTTTGCATTAGCGGGAAGCTTATCTATCAGATCTTTTGCAACTTCCAAACGCTTATAATAAGGATCGTTACCGGAACTTCCACTCAAGCTTCCGGAGTCGTCAATAACAAATACTATTTCAATAGAAGAATAGCTGTCTGTATCAAATACGTCTCTCCACTGTCCCTTTTCCTCGAATACCTTTCTGTCAACGAGAACGTAGCTACCGTACTCGGTGATGTTTGCGGTAACCTCGTTACCGGAAACGGATACGGGAATAGGCTCAACCTGATTGGTCTTGGTGTTGAAGTACATAAGAACGGGATCCTCTGCCTTAGCAACCTCGTCGGAAACGAGAGTGATGCTTGCGGCTGCGGAAACGTTATACTTGATAGGCTCACCGATAGAACCGTGAACGTCCTTGATAGCGCTGTTTTCGGACTGCTCTATGATAGTAGTTCCGATATATTCACCGGGAAGATCGGGAATATCAACGGTTATCTGAGTGTTATCGGGCATAGCAACCTCAACCTCAACCTTGAAGGAGGAGTTATACGTTGAAGGATCAAAGCCGTTTGTGATCTCCCAGCCGTCGTTTGCGCCGTCACCGTCAGTATCAGCTACTGCGGGAAGCGTCCAATAAATGTTTATCTCGTCGCCGTCGGTCAAGCCGTCGCCGTCGGTATCCGCATTATCGGGCTTCAAGGATGCATTGATCTCGTAGATATTGGACAAGCCGTCGTTATCGCAGTCCTCGTCAGCGTCTGCGATTCCGTCGCCGTCGGTATCAACCTTAGCATAATCAAGTCCGAGAACGAACTCCTCGATATAGTCGGTCAAGCCGTCGCCGTCGGTATCGGTGATCTTATCTACCATATAAATACCGTAAACGTCGGTATCCTTCTGAATATTTGTAAGGTCATTATCCCATCTTACAAAGCTGAAGCCGGGAACGAATCTTTCCGCCTCGGAAGGCTCGTCAACGCTTCCGCCCTTTGCGGTATACTTAATTGCGATAAGCTCGTTGTTGCCGTTATAGAATCTTACCGCGATCTCACCCTCGTATATACCGATAACGTCAATGTCCTCAGTTACGTTGGTAAATTCACGATCCCACTTTACAAAGCGGTAACCCTCAACGGCTCTGTCAGCCTCGCCGGGCTCCATTGCCGCGCCGCCGTATCTTACAGCCTGCTCGCTGATGATCTTTCCAAGGTTATCAAAGAAGCGTACGGTATAAAACTTTTCAATATATACGGGTCTTACGTCTATATCAGCCTTTACTCTGTCAAAGGACTGATCCCATTCAACAAAATCGTATCCGTAAAGCTCGGGAAGTGCGGGAGCGGTCGCAGCTTCGCCGTAGGGTATAGTCTGAGAGGAAATAAGATTGCCGTTGTAATCGTAGAAATTAACAGCAAAAGTCTTTGCCTTATAAACGGGATAAACGTCAACGTCACCCATAACGTTATCAAAGGACTGGCTCCACGCAACGAAATCATATCCCTCAACTGCTACTTCGTCAGCATTGGGTGCTTTTGCCGCGCTACCCTGGGCAACCTTCTGCTCACTGATGAGCTTGTTGTTCTTATCATAGAAACGAACAGTATAAGTTGCAGAGAGCTCTATCGTGATCTCGAACTCGGTTCTCTGACCCTTATACATATAGATAACGGAATGTGTTCCCTCAGTATTCAACTGCGCCTTGAACATATCGTCGATCATGTCAAATTCAAAGGGTATCTCTTCTCTTGTTCCGTCGTCGTATTCAACGTAAAGCACGATACCGCTTGCGTTGATAGCGTCGCGGATATTCTGCATATCAGCGTCAAGCTCGGGAACGGACAGTACGTCGGGTACGTTAATTACGCCGGCTTTTA
The DNA here is from genome assembly GCA_045127215.1 of Eubacteriales bacterium. GTDB lineage: Bacteria > Bacillota > Clostridia > Oscillospirales > CAG-272 > HGM12713. The sequence goes on from JBGVPV010000034.1 coordinate 4,330, forward strand.
CAATGGTCTTCTCAGCGTTCTGCTCGTCACACGCGGACAGAAGAACGACAGAAGCCAGAGCCATTACCAACGCGATCAGCTTAAGTACCATGCTGATTCTTTTTGCTCGTGATGTCTTCATTGTTGTTTCCTTCTTTCTTTTGAATTAAAATGGTTACAACCGAAGAAAGCGCTACGAAAACGCAGACTTCAATCATCGCCGATCGAATCCACCGCCGACTCTGAAAAAAGACAAACTGTTTTTTTCAAAAATAAGCGATAAAATTCACTCGATATGTCTATTATACATCTTTATTATAGTTTTGTAAAGCCATTTTTGTAAAAAACAGTTAAAAAGTTTAATTTATATCAAACATAGACAATTCACGGTTTTTACAAATGTATATTATTTTTCTATCGTAGGGCAGGATATCAACTACGTAGCAATCGAAGTTGTAGTCGTCCGCATGGGCATAATGTAATATTTACGCCCCACGAGATCCTTCGCGGCGGTGTTTTCTCTCGCCGTTATTTTGGGGATGGAGACGCCCCACGCTGTCATCCTCGAACGAAGTGAAGGATCTCGTGGGGGGTCAAATCGAAGAATCCCGAGAGAAAACGCCTTGCTCGAGGATGACGGCGTGGGGCGGTGGCAGGAATCGCCCCTACAATGAAAAAACAAATATAACAAATTTGGTGGAGCACCCATTTTAACACGGATACTCCACCAATAATATTTTAATCTTTATTTTCCGAAAGCTTTTTTGCCTACTTTTTTCTCGAAAAAAGTAGGGAGAACTCTTTCTGTTCCTCAGCCCATATAATCGGGCGTGATCTTGACAGTATAAAGCGTGCCGATGGCTTCCTCCACAAGCTCGTCAAAGGGCAGCTTGTTCTCCTGAACGAGCACCTTTTCAAGCTCGGGCTTGGTCTTGGGATGCTTGGGTGTGAACACCGTACAGCAGTCCTCGTAGGGCTGAACTATGATCAAGGGATTCAAAATGAAGCTATACGAGGGTATGGAGGAGGAGTACGAAAGACGCCACGACGCCCTCCCGCCCGAGATAAAGGAAATGATACGCGAATACGGCGGGAGCAATTATTCTATTTTTCTTGACCGCAAGACAAACACCCTCTTTGGATACATTGAGATAGAGAACGAGGAAAAATGGGCAAGCTCCGCAAACACCGCCGTTTGCCATAAATGGTGGGACTATATGGCGGACATAATGGACACGAACGACGACAACAGCCCCGTTTCCAAAGACCTCTACCCCATATTCCATCTGGATTGAGCAAAACAGCGCGGAGGCTTTCGCGAACGTCCCCCGCAAAGCTTATACAAAAACAGCCACTCCACTCGGAAGCCCGAGCGGCGTGGCTTTATTATTCTCACTTTATTATTTCTTCAGATTGACTTCCGAGAGGATGGCGTAGTGGTCGGAGAGGAAATTCTCCCCGTTCTCCCCCCACTTGTCTCTGCAGATCTCAAAGGACAAAAGCTCAAAGGCTTCTTTCTCAAAAAAGTTATAGTCTATGACGTGGGAGCCGTCATCCGCCTCGGCGCTCGCTCCCCACTGATTGAAGGTTATTCCCTTGTCAGTGCTCGGAGAATACATACAGCTATCAACCAGCGCCGCTGACGCGGACACGTACGCACCCGCATTTCTCTCGGTATTGAAATCACCGCAGAGATACACGGGATATTCGCTTTCCGCGATAACGTCAAGCACAAGGCGTATTCCCTCCACTCTCGCCTCCTCCGACTTGTGATCAAGGTGGACGTTATAGACGGCTATCCTCTTGCCCGTTTTTGCGTTTTCAAGCACTGCGTGGACGCATATTCTGTTAAGCCAGGAATTCCACGATTTTGACGGCACTTCAGGCGTCTCTGAAAGCCAGAAGCGGTCCTTTGCGACAAGCTTCCATTCACCTCTGTCAAAGGCTATTGCAAGTCCCTCTCCCCGCTCGTCCTCTATTGCCTCTCTGCCGTACCAGACAGCGTCGTATTTCTCGCAGACGGCCGCCTTTACGTCGGCAAACTGCGAAGGAAGCAGCTCCTGCATACAAACTATATCCGCGCCCTTCTCCAAAATGAACTTGCCGACAGCCGCCCGTCTTTGCTTCCACGAGCGCTCGTTTTCATCATTTTTGGACGCAAATCTGACGTTGAACGACATAACCCTGATACTCATAGCTCTCTCCTTGATCCGGCTTGAAATAGTTGGTTTTTTGAGAAAAATTTCGGGAAGCTCGCAAAAAAACAAGCTCCCCCAAAAGTTTCTGCCCCGTTAGCATTCGGGGGATATTTTTACTGTATAAAGCGTGCCGATAGCTTCCTCCACAAGCTCGTCAAAGGACAGCTTGTTCTCCTGAACGAGCACCTTTTCAAGCTCGGGCTTGGTCTTGGGATGCTTGGGTGTGAACACCGTACAGCAGTCCTCGTAGGGCTGAATAGAGGTCTCAAACGCGCCTATCTTACGGGATATCTGCACGATCTCCTCTTTGTCCATTCCGATACACGGGCGGAACACGGGCATACTTACGCAGGAATCAGTAACTCCGAGCGCCTGCATTGTCTGCGACGCCACCTGACCCAAACTCTCGCCTGTAATCAAAGCTTCACTACCCTTTTGTTTTGCCACCTTTTCGGCAATAGTCATCATATATCTGCGAAGCAGGAGCGTGAAGTAATCCTCCTCGCATGCCTTTACAAGCTCCTCCTGAATGTGCGTAAGAGATACCACGTGGACGTATATCTCACCTGCATACTCCGAAACTATTCTCGCAAGCTCAAGCACCTTTTCTCTCGCTCTTTCGCTGGTATAGGGGAAAGACTCAAAGTGGATAGCGTCAAGACGCACCCCTCTCTTTGCCATCATATAACCCGCGACGGGAGAGTCGATACCGCCCGAGAGCAAAAGCATTCCGCGGCCGTTGGTGCCTACGGGCATACCGCCCGCACCCTTGAACTGTCCTGCTGACACGTACGCGCCGAACTCACGGATCTCAACCTTAACGGTAACATCGGGATTGTGTACGTCGACCTTTATACCGCGACAGCAGTCAAGTATGACGCCGCCGATCTCACGGGCAAGCTCCATAGAATCAAGATGAAAGCTCTTATCAGATCTCTTTCCCTCAACCTTAAAGGTCTTCTTGCCGCCGAGAAACGCAGGAATATACTCACGGGTAACCCTCTCGATATCCTCCATATTCTTCTCGCATACTGCGGCACGGGAGATAGCAACTATACCAAAGACCTTTGACGCCGCCTCGAACATTCCGTCAACGTCCGCCTCGTCGTCCTTGGGCTCTATGTATATAGTGCTCTGCGCTCTGTATATATCAAAATTTCCGTACGCTCTTGCCTTCTTCTTCATCTCACGGCAAAGCATATCCTCAAAATACTTGCGATTAGCTCCCTTGAGGACTATCTCGCCGTATTTACAAAGTAAAATTTCCTTTATCATATCACGCGTCCTCAATTACAGTAATAATTCGGGAACAATACTTCCCATACCTTACGGCAACCGATGGTATCCGCCACGGACGAATGCGCGACGCCCTCCCACTCGATCTCAAAACAGCTCATCGCGTCGGTAAGAGATGCGTGAAGCACGTCGGGACGGTGCTCGTGAGTGTAGCGAACGAACTCATTTGCACAGCAACGGATCTTACTGTGGAATTCCTCTCGCTCAGCCTCATCACGGTATATCTTCTTGATGTGGCTGTAATCCGTGGAAACACCGTAAGCGATAACGTTCTCGGCATCGGCAAAAATACGCTTAAGCTCGGGAACGAGGTCGCTAAGCATAGGCGCGTCAACTACCATCGCGGGAGTTATCTTATGTATCTCCTCAGTCCTCTTCCAGCTCTTTTTGGATACGGGCTTTACAAGCGTGTCCATAATGTGATTTCCAAAGCCGTCTATGATGGTGATGGAGAGTATCTCGTCGTGATCGTAAAATCCCGTCAGCTCAAGGTCAAAGAACAGCACCTTTGCTCTGTCCATACCGTAATACGCATTTCTGTGCGCGTCGCCTTCTATGCGGCGAAGCTCCATATCCTTCTCGTAGCACGCGCGGCACAGCTTCTTTTTGTAACGAATGTCCTTGCCGCACTGCACACAGCTCAGCGGAAGCTTCTTAGCGGTTTTCTTGTCGTAAAAATAAAGTACCGACTTGTCTGACTTATAAGTGTAAGCAACGGGCTCCTCGATAGGCTCGTAATGCATTCTCAAAAGGCGGTCTGCGGTATAATAGCCCTTTGCCGCGGCGTTCTTGACACTCATTCTTTCAATGATGCTGCCGCCGGGAAGCTCCATGGTCTCTCTCTTGGAACGAGGGAAATACCAGGTCTCAGGAGACGCTTCCTCAACTCTTGAGGGATCGAAATAATAGATAATACTTCCGTCAGGTGCTATATCGTACGCGATGGGGTCGCCCTTGGGAACAAGGTGCATCTTGGAGAGAATGTGGCGCGTAAGATAATTGCGTTTTTTGGCTTCCTCGGGGAGTATCTGGTAAATAGTTGCGCCTGATCGCAACTTCAACTCATTCTTCAAAATTTTCCTCCGAAATCTATATAAAGTAAAAAAATAACATACATAATTATTATATCACATAATAACTTCAATGTCAACGATAATATTTTCTCATAAAAGACACATTTTCAAAAAAACGCGCCCCCGACCGTCAAATGATATCGGGAAGCGCGTATGCAGATAATATTTTAGTTGTTGTCCGCCGTAAAAGTATTATTGAGTATCAAAAACTCCAGCGTCTTATCATAAAGCATAGAGTCGTATATAAGCTCCGACATATTTGCCTTTACGTACTCCGCGCTATATCCGTACTCGCTGACGTACGCCGCGACGTATCTATCAAACAGCGACTGCTTTTCGTCCTCGGTAATCGCTATACCCTCTTTTTCGACGATATAAAGATACACAAGATCCTTTTTGACAAGCTCCCTCGCCTCTGCGACAAGGTCTTCCTCTGTCATATTACGACTCTTGAGTAACAGCTTGTACGCCTCGGGATCGTTATTTGCTATGAACATATAGTAATCCTTGGTCTGCGCGAAATAATATTCCACAGCGCTCTCGGGGTACTTCTCGATGACCGCCGTGCCAAGCAACGCCTCCCATATCGCCGTCTCCTTTGACGCGCCTTCGCCGTTTACCGTCAAGGTAAGCCCCTTATAGCTTACGCTTTTTACGTATTCATCAATATTTATCTGCGAATAGTCAAGCTTGGGCGCCGTGTTATCCGAGCCGTTATCTGTACCGTCGTCCACCGTGACGTCATCCTTCTTACAGCCTGCGAAAACCGACAGACAAAGCGCACACACAAGCAAGAGTGCAAATATCTTTATCAAATTCGAGCTTTTCATTCTCTAAAAACTCCTTTTTTATATCGCTGTATATATTTTATCATACTTTACGGATTTTGAAAAGATATAATTTTAAAAATCGAAAAAGAAAAAAGAGGCAATTTTGCCTCTTTTTTCTTAACGGTTGCAATTACTTGTTTTCAGTCTTGATAACTTCCTTGCCGCCGTAATAACCGCAAGACTTACAAACGCGGTGGCTGAGAATGATCTCTCCGCACTTAGGGCACTTTGTCATGCCGGGAAGAACGAGCTTCCAATTGTTAGAACGTCTTTTGTCTCTGCGAGCCTTAGATACTTTCCTCTTCGGTACTGCCATTATCTACACCTCCTTGAAGCGTTGAACACAACTTGTTTATATTTTTTAATTATTTGTTTTCTCCGTCATCGTCTTTGTCAAACAGCGTTGCAAGAATTGCAAGTCTTGGATCTATCTCCTTGGTAGGACATCCGCAATCGCCCTCCCTGCGCGGCTTACCGCACTTGGGGCAAAGTCCGGGACAGTCCTCGGAGCACAAGAGCTTAGTCGGGAATGAGAGCATAAGCTCCTCGCACAGCGTTCCGTCGATATCAAGCTCAGAGCCGTTTATAACGACGTACTCCTCTGACATCTCGTCAAGCTGCTGCTCGGTAAGTACTCCCTCTGTGGTTACCGTGCGTTCAAAGTCAAGAGAGAAAACTCCTTCTACGGGAGCAAGACATCTTGCGCACTCACCGCGGTACTTAAACTCCGCCTTCAATACAAGCCGCATATAACCTGCACTGTCCTTGAGACTGCCCGTTACGTGAGCGTCAGACTCAAAGTCAATGCCGTACAGCGACTCGGGGGTGAGCATATAGTCAATATCGATCTTGTGCACTTCTCCTCTGAGAAGCGGCGCTACGTCTATGACCATCTCTTCCTCCAAAAGCCTCGTTTATTCGCACTGTAACTACCCAATCAAGTGTTTGACATAAAATGCGACAATACATATTATAATCCTTTTTCCCTAAATTGTCAAGACTTTTTTTGAATATTCCCCGATTTTATTCAAAATCTCTCCAAAAATACCGAAAACTATAAAATTTTACAAAATAGTATTGAAAGATATATATATATTTGTTAAAATATTTGTTGATATTTTTGACGTACTATTTTCAAGAGGTAATAAAATTATGAAAAAGCTGACAGCACTGCTCGCGCTTCTCGCGCTTTGTTTTTCTCTTTTTAGCTGTTCAAACGACGGCGCACCCGACGGAATGAAATCCGTAACGCTTGAGGGTGAGCCCTTTATACTCTACGTGCCCGAGTCCTGGACGGATAATACCTCCAGCGGAATTTCAGGCGCGTTCGTCGGTAAGATGAATATAACCGCAAGATACCGCGAGGCAGACGAGAGCGTCTCCCTTTCCGACTACGTAAGCTCCGTAACGGGCGCGTATGCGGCGTCCCTTGACGCTTTTCAGCTCAAGGAATCGGCGTCAGCCGTACTTGGCGGCGCGGACGCTATGATCATCAGATACACCGCTGAATACAACGGCGCGCCCTATTGCTTTGCGGAATACGTGACCATCCACAAGGGTGACGCGATACACCTCAAATTCACCTCCCCCAAGGATCTTTACGAGCAAAACGCCGCGGCGTTCGACGAGGTAGCGTCGGTATTCGTGCTTCGCGATAAGGCAGAGGTCAAAAACGACGAGCTCGTGGACGAAAAAACACCCGAGGGCATGAAGATCGCCTCAAGCGACAACGTTGAATACGTACTGTACGTTCCAAAGAGCTGGATCTGCAGCTTTGCAAGCGGAGCTAATGCGGCGTACGTTGACGAGAGCGGCAAGCCTAATTTCTCCGTAACCTCTTACTCACCCGACAAGGAAATAACCCCCTCTGAGTATTTCGAGCTTGCAGAAAAGAGCTACGCCGAAAATCTCGCGGGATACACCCGCGTATCCGAGTCCGACACAAAGGTCCACGGAATAGCCGCAAAGAGCTACGTTTACACCGTAAATTACGGCGGCATAGAATACAAGATAATGCAGACGGTCACCGTTTACGGCGGCAGAATATACTCCCTCACCTACACCGCGCCGAGCGACAGATTTGACGCGCATATTGAAGAAGTAAACACCATACTCGGCTCCTTCATTTTCAGATAAGAGGATAAAATGCAAAAGACGATATATCTTGATAACAGCGCCACAACGCCGCTGTGTGATAAAGCAAAAGAGGCGATAAACGTCGCCATGGAGTGCTACGGCAACCCCTCCTCGCTCCACTCGCTCGGTCAGAGTGCCGAGAAGCTGGTGGCAACTGCCAGAGAACAGATACTCACCGCGCTTGGCGTAAGACGTGGCGGCGGCTCGCTTTTCTTTACATCCTGCGGTACCGAGGCGACCTCGACGGCAATTCTCGGCACGGCGTTTGCCAAAGCAAGACGTGACGCGACGAGAATTCTCACCACCGACTCCGAGCACCCCGCAACCTCGGAAGCACTCGGCATCCTTGCGACCCAAGGATTTGAAATAGTAAAAATACCCACAAAGCACGGCGTACTCGATATGGATGCCTTAGAAAAAGCGCTTGACAAAAAGATATTTATGGCGTCGTTTATGCTCGTCAACAACGAAACGGGCGCGCTTTATTCGGTAGCGAAAGCTTTTTCACTGATAAAGTCAAAATACCCCGACGCCATCACCCACTGCGACGCAATACAGGCGTTTCTGAGGGTTGATTTCACCCCCAAATCACTCTCTGCCGACCTTATCTCCATAAGCGGTCACAAGGTTCACGCCCCTAAGGGAGTTGGCGCGCTTTACGTTAGCGCAGAGCTTATTAAGGCAAAGAAAATAGTTCCCTTCCTCCGCGGCGGCGGTCAGGAGAGCGGTATGCGCTCGGGAACTGAAAACGTCATAGGAATTTGCGCATTCGGTGCGGCTGTCAAAGAATATCTCGAGGATCGCGCGAGTATAAACGCTCACCTCTCCGAGCTATATCTTTATGCCACAGAGAAGCTTGCCGAGCTTGGCGTGCGTGTAAACACACCCGAAAAGGAAAGAGTTGACCATATCATCAACGTAACATTGCCGAGCATCAAGAGTGAAACTATGCTCCATCTGCTCTCAGCTGACGGAATTTTTATATCCAGCGGCTCTGCCTGTGCGTCACACGCCTCAACCCCCAGCGGCTCGCTTATCGCGTTCGGACTCACCCCTGCCGAAGCCGATTGCTCGATACGCATCAGCCTCTCGCGTTATAACACTAAGGACGACATCGACGCCCTGTGCGAGTCTCTTGCCAAGGGCATTGAAAGACTTGTGAGAATAAAGAGATAGTATTTACGCTTTTTCGAGAAAAAGCTTAGCAAAAAGCTCCTACTTTTTTCGAGAAAAAAGTAGGCAAAAAAGCTTCCTGAAAATAAGGATATAAATATTATTGGTGGAGTACCTGTGTTTAAAATGGGTGCTCCACCAATTTTGTTATATCCATTTTCAAATCGTAGGGACAGGCGTCCTCGCCAGTCCGTTTTTTTTAAAACTAAAAATTAAACCCCAGCGGCCAGTCGAGGCCGCCCGTACCTACAAATATGTATTTTT
>JBGVPV010000035.1:0-7271 GCA_045127215.1 Eubacteriales bacterium
AAATAAAAATGCATAGGACGACAAAACGGGTCACATTAAGCCTTCCCTTGTCAGGGAAGGGGGACCACGAAGTGGTGGATGAGTAGTCCTCGCACGACAGAGTCGTGTGTGTATGGGTTAAAATACCCCCGCTCCGTCGGCTCGCGCCGCCACCTCTCCCAAAGGGCGAGGCTATATCGTATTCCTTTATTCATCGGCATCCCATTTGGATGTAAATATTACTTTATGATGGGAATGGGGCGTCGAGGACGTCGCCCCCTACAACGTATAATATTCTCTTTCAGTAGGGGCGACCATTGGTCGTCCGCGGGTCATTCGTGAATGATCCATACATTTTTTTAACGAAATTCGGTTATTAATGAATTACCCATATTCGATACAGATTAAAAAAATCCCCTCTCCGCCGGCTAACGCCGCCACTTCTCACAAAGGGAGAGGCTTGTCGTTTGCGTTTTTTGCATTGTGTGATATGTGAATTATATTTGAGGCAATATGATACAATATATATTATTGGTATTGATTTTTTAACAAAGATGTGGTACAATTAAAATGGCGGCGTTTTAGTTGCCGAAATATATTGATAAAAAAACGGTAATTGGTGAAAATATGAGAAGAACAAAAATAGTATGTACTTTAGGTCCCGCAAGTGAGACAAAGGAGATGATAGCCGGTCTTTGCAAGGCGGGTATGAACGTGGCGAGATTGAATTTTTCGCACAGCACTCACGAGGATCATCAGAGAAGAATAGATCTTGTTAAGGAGGTTCGTGACGAGCTTGGACTTCCTATCGCGATAATGCTTGATACCAAGGGTCCTGAGTATCGAATCAAGACCTTTGAGAGCGGCAGTATTCAGCTTTCCGACGGCGATCGCTTTACCTTTACGGCTGACGACGTTATAGGCAATTCCGAGCGTGTTTCAGTAAGCTACGCAAAGCTTCCCGAGGAGCTGTCCGTGGGTGACACCATCCTTCTTAACAACGGACTTCTGACGTTTGAGGTTGAGAATATCGAGGGCGCTGACATTGTGTGCAAGGTCATCTGCGGCGGTGTGCTTTCCGACAGAAAGAGTATGAGCTTCCCCGGAAAGGTTATGAAGCAGAAGTATCTTTCCGAGCAGGATAAGCGTGATATAAAGTTTGGTGTTGACAACGGCATTGACTATATTGCCTGCTCGTTTGTTTCGACACAGCAGGATCTTATCGACGTACGTGATTATCTGAACGAGATCGGTGCGGAGGGCATTGAGCTTATCGCGAAGATCGAAAATCAGTCTGGCGTGGATAATATCGAGCAGATCTGCAAGGTCTGCGACGGTATTATGGTAGCGAGAGGAGATATGGGTGTGGAGATACCCTTTGAACAGCTCCCCACGATCCAGAAGAAGCTTATTACGAAGTGCCGTATGCTTGGAAAGAGAGTTATTACGGCGACAGAGATGCTTGAGTCCATGATAACAAACTCCCGTCCTACGAGAGCGGAAATATCCGACATCGCGAACGCGGTATACGATGGCACGAGTGCTATAATGCTCTCGGGTGAGACCGCGGCAGGAAAGTATCCCATTCAGTCGGTTAAGACGATGGCGAAGATCGCCGAGACTACCGAGGAGAGCATAAACTATAAAAAGAGATTTTACAACAATACCGATTTTGAGATCCGCAATATGACTGACGCAATATCTCACGCGACTTGTGGTATGGCTATCGATATCAATTCCAAGGCTATCGTCGCGTGTTCACTTTCGGGTATGACCGCAAGAATGGTCTCCCGTTTCCGTGCTCCCGTTGCGATCATCGGTCTTACTACCAACGAGAACACCTGGAGAAAGCTTGCGCTGTCCTGGGGTGTTATTCCTGCTATGTGTGAAAAATTCACCTCCACCGACGTGCTTTTCTACACCGCAAAGAAGATAGCTACCAAGGAGCTTGGACTTTCCAAGGGCGACAGAATAGTTATAACCGGTGGTGATACGACGGGATATTCGGGCAACACAAATCTTATCAAGATCGAGGAAATATAATTTTTTTCGGAGAAAAAATGTATAAAATAGTTGACAAAAAGGTGCTGAATCCTACTGTGATTCAGCTTATGATAGAGGCGCCGCTTGTGGCAAACAAGGCGCGTCCGGGGCAGTTTATAATACTTCGTGTTGACGAGAACGGCGAGAGAATTCCGCTTACCGTTGCCGGCGTTGACAGGAAGAGGGGAGCTGTAAAGATCATATATCAGGTCGTGGGGGCTACCACCGAGAAGCTTTCTCACAAAAATGAGGGCGACTATATCGAGGATTTCGTTGGCCCGCTTGGCGTGCCGACGCATCTTGACGACCTAGGGAAGGTATGTATAGTCGGCGGTGGCGTTGGCTGTGCTATCGCTATGCCTATTGCCGAGGCACTTTACAAAAGGGGCGCTGAGGTGACGAGTATTATAGGCTTCAGAAGCCGTGATCTCGTTATACTTGAAGACGAATTCAGGGCTTGCTCTGACACGCTGTATGTTATGACCGACGACGGCTCGTACGGCGAGAGGGGTAACGTTACCGTGCCGCTTGGAAAGCTGCTTGAGGCAGGGGAGAAGTTCGACATGATAATTACCATAGGCCCGCTTATTATGATGAAATACGTGGTGGCGACGGCAAAGCCATTTGGCACGCCCGTCACGGCTTCTATGAATCCCATTATGATCGACGGTACGGGAATGTGCGGCGGTTGCCGTCTCACTCTTAACGTTGACGGCAAGAAGGTGACTAAGTTTGCATGCGTTGACGGCCCCGATTTTAACGGCTACGAGATAGACTTTGACGAGGCTATGGCTCGCGGCAGAATGTACGGCGCGTTTGAGCGTCACAAGCACGAGAGCACTTGTAACCTCTTTGCAAAGGAGGTTGAGTAACGTGGCAAACATGAGTCTTAAAAAGAACGAGATGCCTACTCAGGACGCAAAAGTCCGAGCTAAAAACTTTGACGAGGTCGCGCTTGGATACAGCGAGGAGCAGGCGATAGACGAGGCAAACAGATGTCTGGGCTGTAAAAATATGCCCTGTGTTGACGGTTGCCCCGTTAAAATTCATATCCCCGAATTTATCACGAAGATCAAGGAGGGGGATTTTGAGGGGGCTTATCAGATCATTTCAAGATCTTCCTCGCTCCCCGCAGTTTGCGGCAGAGTTTGTCCGCAGGAGGTTCAGTGCGAGTCAAAGTGCGTTCGCGGCATTAAAGGCGAATCGGTCGGCATCGGCAGACTTGAACGCTTCGTTGCCGATTGGCATAATACCTTTTGCGCTGACGAGGTCGTGCGTCCTCAGAGCAACGGTCACAAGGTGGCGGTCGTAGGCTCGGGCCCCTCGGGACTTACTTGCGCGGGGGACCTCGCAAAACGCGGTTACAGTGTAACCGTATTTGAGGCGCTTCATACCGCAGGCGGTGTGCTTGTGTACGGAATTCCCGAATTCCGTTTACCTAAGAAAATAGTTGCAAAAGAGGTGGACACTCTTAAGGCGCTTGGTGTTAAGATAGTTACCAACGTAGTCATCGGTAAGACGCTGACTATTGACGAGCTGTTTGACATGGGCTTTGAGGCGGTGTTCGTAGGCTCGGGCGCGGGACTTCCCAACTTTATGGGTATACCCGGAGAGTCGCTTTGCGGCGTGTATTCGGCAAATGAATTTTTGACGCGAAGCAATTTGATGAAGGCTTATCTTGACGACCCCGAAACGCCTATTATGAAGGGCGGTAAGGTTGCTGTTGTCGGCGGCGGAAACGTTGCTATGGACGCGGCGAGAACTGCTCTCAGACTTGGCGCTGAGAAGGTCTATATAGTTTACCGACGCTCTATGGAGGAGCTCCCCGCAAGACGCGAGGAGGTCGAACACGCCGAGGAGGAGGGAATTGAATTTTGCCTTCTGACTAACCCCGTGGAGATACTCGGATACAATAATCCCGACGATCCGAGAGACCAAAGAAACGGATTTGTTCGCGGTATGACTTGCGTGAGAATGGAGCTTGGTGAGCCTGACGAGCGCGGCAGACGCCGTCCCGTAGTGGTTGAGGGCAGTGAGTTTACTATCGACGTTGACACCGTTATTATGTCTATCGGTACGTCGCCGAATCCTCTTATCAAATCCACCACCGAGGGACTTGAGGTCAACCGCTGGGGCGGTATAGTGGTGAACGAGGACGGACTGACCTCGCGTCGCGGCGTTTACGCAGGCGGTGACGCTGTAACGGGTGCGGCAACGGTTATCTCGGCTATGGGCGCGGGAAAGCTCGCCGCAGATGCGATAGACAGGGCGCTTTCAGAGTAATCGTTTTTATAAAGGAAGCATTGAAAATGTTTGATTTTAAGGATAAAGTCGTAGTTGTTACGGGTGGCGCGCGCGGCATTGGAAAGTGCATTTGCGAGGGATTTCTTGCATCAGGCGCTAAGGTGTGTGTTATAGACCTGCTCCCGAATGATTATTTTGTCGGTGACATTGCCGATAAAGATACGCTTGAGGCGTTTGCAAAAAAGGTTATCGACGACTACGGACATATTGATTATCTTATAAACAATGCCGCGCCCAAGATGTGCGGTATTTCGAACGGCAGCTACGAGGATTTTGAATACGCCTTGAAGGTGGGAGTCACCGCGCCTTTTTATCTTTCAAAGCTGTTTGCTACGTATTTTGCCGAGGGCGCGAGTATCATAAACATATCGTCCTCGCGAGACAGAATGAGTCAGCCCGAGACCGAGAGCTATACGGCGGCAAAGGGAGGTATCTCTGCGTTGACACACGCTCTTGCCGTGAGTTTTTCGGGAAAAGTGCGTGTAAATTCCATCTCGCCCGGTTGGATAGATAATAACTACACCGTTTATGAGGGCGCAGACGCCGTTCAGCAGCCCGCGGGCAGAGTTGGAAATCCCCCCGATATTGCCAACATGGTGATGTATCTTTGCTCTGATATGGCGGGATTTATTACGGGTGAGAATATTTGTATTGACGGCGGTATGACGCGGCAGATGATCTATCACGGTGACTGCGGCTGGACGCTGGATACGAAAAAATGAGTATATTATCTGTAAGGAGAAAGATATGAATTTTACCGAAATCGCACAAAACAGACAGTCTTGCAGAGCGTATGATGCGGAGCGTGCTGTCGAGCAGGAAAAGCTTGATAAAATTCTCGAGGCGGCGCGTCTCTCTCCGTCCGCTTGCAACGGTCAGCCGTATTTTATAACGGTTTGCAAGGGGGATGCCGCAAAGAAGGTAGCGGCAAAAACTCAGGGAATGGGTATGAATAAGTTTGCAACCGACGCGCCCGTGCTTTTGGTTATTTCCGAGAAGCCTTACGTGGCGTCCGCGGCGCTTGGCGCTAAGGTCAAGAAGAACGATTACCGATCCATAGACATAGGAATTCTCTCTGCGTACATTACGGCAGAGGCGGCGGCACAGGGGCTTGGCACGTGTATTCTCGGTTGGTTTGACGACGAGGCTATACGTGAGATATGCTCACTTGACGAGGCGGTACGTCTTGTCATAACCGTAGGCTACGCAAAGGACGGCGATAAGATACGTACAAAGAAGCGTAAGGATATGGCAGAGCTTGTGAAGACGGTAGGCTAAGTCATACTTATGAATGAGTATCTGAGAAATTTAAGAAAGATAGAGTTTGTCCTGACAGACGCCTGCACGGGCAGGTGTAAACATTGTTCTCAAGGGGATCACGTAGCGCGCGGCAAATGTATCGATACGTGCAAAGCTGTGGACGCGGTAAAGCGAATATCGGCGGAGTACGCGATAGACACGGTTATGATCTTCGGCGGCGAGCCGCTTTTGTATCCGAACGCTGTGTGTGAAATAATGAGTATTGCTACTGAACTCGATATTTCTCGGCGTCAGGTGATAACCAACGGTTATTTTTCAAGGAATGCCGATAAGATACGCGAGGTGGCACAAAATCTTTCGGCTTGTGGGGTTAACGATCTTTTACTGTCGGTTGACGCATTTCATCAGGAGAGTATACCGCTTGACGCCGTACGCGCCTTTGCGGCAGAGCTTAAGCGCTTTTGTATTCCGACGAGGCTTCAGCCTGCGTGGCTTGTAAGTGCCGATGCGGCTAACGAGTATAATCTCAAAACGCGCGAGATCCTTGATAGCTTTGCGGATCTTGGGTTTGAGGTGAGTGCGGGCAACGTTGTGTTTCCTGAGGGGAACGCGGTAAAATATCTTGCAGAGTATTTTGTGGCAGACGCGCCGCAAAACCCTTATGAAGAAGATCCTGACGACGTGCGTTGCGTGTCATTTGCCGCAAATGGAGACGTTTTTGGATCAAATTTTTACACACGCGATATTATGGAGATCATAGAGAATTATACTCCGACGAAAACGGTATGATAAATGTGAAAAAAGGCTTCGATTTAGGCTCCTTCTCATAAGGATGTTTACCGTAGGGGCGATCATTGATCGCCGCAAACAACCGCAAAACCAAAACGGACGACCAATGGTCGCTCCTACAAACAAATTTCGGCAGAGATATTGTTTTCTCTGCCGATTTGTGTTATAATGAGATTGCAACGTAGGGCGGGGGCTTGCTCCCGCCGTAACATAGGATCTAAGCCAACAAGGCGGCGGGAGTAAACCCCCGCCCTACAAGGAGTATGGGCTAAGCCCGAAGCCTTTGTAATACAAAGGCGAAACTGGCGATAAAACAGAAAAAAAGTTACTTAAAGGAGAAAAAGTATGTTTTCATTGTTTTCTAAAAAGGTTATGAATGAAGAAGCGGCAAAAACTTTTTGGGCTTGGTTTGAAGAACAAGAGCCATGGATCATCAATTGTATTTCTAATCACGACACCGCTTTTATTTGGGCAATTGACGAACGGTTAAAGCCGGTGTTCCCATATTTTAAGAAAGAACTTGAATTCCAATTGGGATATAACGAAGGAAAAGGAGAATTCTTTTTCTTTCATTTTGGAAACCAAAATCTTATTAAAGATGCTGACACCCTTGCACAAATGATGCCAAAAAACATTTCTGAGCGTTGGACATTTATAGAAGAAAAATAATGACTAACCCCGACAGTTTTTCAAAAATCTGTCGGGGTAATTTTTGTCTTCTGCGTTGCATTTGTACCTTTGCGGACAGTCGAGGACGGCAGATTATAATAATAAGTGCAACACCTCAAAAAAGTATAGACAATATTCTCACCAAGGTGTAAAATGTAGTCACCACAACAAACAACTACACGGAGGTAAGAATATTGTCCTACACACATTTTACACTATTTGAGCGA
>JBGVPV010000036.1:0-52908 GCA_045127215.1 Eubacteriales bacterium
TTGGAAAGTACGCTCTTTTTACAGGACGAAAGTGAACGAATGCTGGAAAGCCTCTCTCTGTCTGAAGCATTGCACAAATTGCCCGAATTGTGGCAAAAGATCGTTCTGCTTCGTTACTACCGAGACCTTTCCCAGCAATCAACCGCAGAGGCACTTGGCTTGTCACAGGTGAAGATCTCACGCGAAGAGAAAAAACTGATTGAATTCTTACGAAAACAGATGAGCTCATAAAAAAAGACCGTTCTCGGTCTTTTTTTCTTTACAATCCGTTTTGTTTCTGATAGAATGATTGTAATAGAATAGGAGGCGCTGCTATGGCAATTTATGAAAACAGAGTCCGTGCGGATTTTAACCTTTTTTCGGACTATTTAGACAATGCAATTCTAAACGGCAGTATATCTGCCACTTACGAGAACGGCGGTACGTACAAATTCGGGGATCGCTGGATCTCCATGCGCGTATACGAACGTTACAGCTATGCAGGCGGTAATCGAGTAAGCCTCAGCATCATGCTCGCAGAGGAGGAGAACGGCTATATCCGTATTTGCGCAGTGACCTCCGGGGGTTCGCAAGCGTTATTCTTCAAAATCAATACATGGGGAGAAGAAGCTTTTCTGGACAAGCTCAAAGCCACTGTGGAAGCATATGGACAATAAGAGCTTTGTTTTGCAAGGCTCTTTTTTTACAAAACGGTTGCAGTTTTACAGATTTTAATGTATAATGCTTTCTTGTGAAGAAAGAAGGCGAATATATGGAATTTAAAAAAGGTCTTAAGGACGGTATACCGATTTGTCTCGGCTATTTCTCGGTATCTGTTGCTTTTGGCGTAATGGCGATACAAAAAGGACTTACGTGGATAGAAGCGCTTCTGATCTCCCTCCTCAATCTGACCTCAGCCGGACAGTATGCGGGACTCACGATCCTTGCAGCGGGCGGAACACTGCTTGAGATGGCTCTTTCGCAGTTACTGATCAATGCGCGCTACTCGCTCATGGGTATCTCCCTTTCGCAAAAACTTGAAACTCGTTTTTCTATTCCCTACCGACTCGTTCTCGGCTTCGCGATCACGGATGAGATCTTTGCAGTAGCAGCGGGAAACAAATACGTGACTCGCGCATATATGGCAGGACTTGCGATCCTTCCGATCCTCGGCTGGTCAAGCGGTACGCTTTGCGGTGCTCTGATCGGCGGTATTATGCCTGCAATTCTGCAAAGTGCACTCGGTGTGGCACTCTACGGCATGTTTATCGCCGTAGTTGTTCCGGATGCAAAGGATGATAAACACATTTTAGCCGTCAGCGGTATTGCAGTGCTTTGCAGCTGCCTTATGTATTATCTGCCTATGCTGAAAACCGTTTCGAGCGGTTTTGCCGTTATCATCTGTACGGTAATTGCCGCTACGCTCAGTGCATGGTTCTTCCCGAGAGAGGAGGCGACGCAGGATGCCGTTTGATGCATTTCTCCCCTACCTCGCCGTAATGGCGGGCGTAACCTACCTCGTGCGCGTGATCCCGCTCTCGCTCTTCCGTAAAAAGATCACGAACCGTTTTATCAATTCTTTTTTGTTTTATACTCCATACGCGGTGCTTTCCGCGATGACCTTTCCGGCGATCCTGTACGCTACAGGAAACCTTTGGTCAGGCATTGCAGGACTTCTTACGGCATTTCTGCTTGCGTATAAAAAGAAAAGTCTGCTTACCGTCGCATGCGGTGCTTGTCTCGCTGTTTTTGCAGTAGAACTGATTATACGATACTTATGAACGTGAAAAAGCCGCCCGAAGGCGGCTTTTTTTACTGCTGCTTTTTAAGTCTTGCTTCTTCCTTGAGACGAAGCTCGGTGTTGAGAATACGCTTACGGAGACGGATGGACTTGGGCGTAACCTCGATCAGCTCGTCGTCGGCGATATATTCGATCGCTTCCTCGAGGCTGAAGACCTTATGCGGAACAAGACGAAGCGCCTCATCCGCACCGGAAGAACGGATCGCGGTAAGATGCTTCTTTTTGCAGACGTTTACGGCAATATCGCCCTGCTTAGGATTGGAGCCGACGATCATGCCCTCGTATACGGGGGTCTGTACGCCGATAAACATCTGTCCGCGGTCCTGCGAGTTGAACAGACCGTAAGAGGTTGCTTCTCCTGCTTCGCTGGCAACCAGAGAACCGGTAAAGCGTGTGGTTACCTCGCCCTTATACGGCTGATAGGAGTCAAAAATGGTATTGAGGATACCCTCGCCGTGCGTATCGGTCAAAAACTCACTGCGATAACCGAACAGACATCTGGAAGGAACGAGATACTCAAGGCGGGTACGATTACCGCGGGGCTCCATCGTGATGAGCTCACCCTTACGGGAACCGAGCTTTTCCATGACTGCGCCGTTAAAGGTATCGGGGCAGTCGATGATGACGCGCTCTACCGGCTCGCACTTTACACCGTCGATCTCGCGGAAGAGCACCTTGGGCGTAGAGCAAACGACCTCATATCCCTCACGGCGCATCGTCTCGATCAGAATGGAGAGATGCATCTCGCCTCTGCCCGCAACCTGGAAGCTCTCGGTGGTATCACCGTCGGTAACGCGGAGAGACACGTCCTTGAGAAGCTCTTTATAAAGTCTTTCACGCAGGTGACGGGAGGTAACGAACTTACCCTCCTTACCCGCAAAGGGGCTGTCGTTTACCGAGAAGGTCATTTCAAGGGTAGGCTCGCTTACCTTAACGAACTCGAGAGGCTCGGGAGCGCTAAGGCTGGTGATGGTGTCACCGATGGTTATCTCTTCAGCACCCGAGAAGCAAACGATGTCACCCATCTTTGCGTCAGTTACGGGAACACGCACAAGACCGTCTATCTGGTAAAGAGATACGACCTTCATACGCTTAGGTGCTTTGCCGGAGTGATAGTTGCAGATATATGCGTCCTGATTCTGACGGATAGAGCCGCGCTCAATTCTTCCGATTCCTATACGGCCTACGTAATCGTTATAGTCGATAGAGGAAACGAGGAGCTGAAGCTCGCCCTGATCGTCTCCCTCGGGAGCGGGGATATAGTTGAGGATCTTTTCAAAGAGGGGAACGAGGTCTGCGCCTTCTTCCGTGGGATCTTCGGTAGCTGTACCCGCTCTGCCCGAGCAGTAAAGCACGGGGCTGTCAAGCTGCTCGTCGGTTGCGTTGAGATCGAAGAGAAGCTCGAGTATTTCGTCCTCAACCTCACCTATACGGGCATCAGGCTTGTCAATTTTATTGATAACTATAATTACTCTGTGATTGAGCTCAAGAGCTCTCTGAAGAACAAAGCGAGTCTGGGGCATGGGGCCTTCAGCCGCGTCAACGAGCAATATAACGCCGTTAACCATCTTAAGAATTCTTTCAACCTCTCCGCCAAAATCCGCGTGACCGGGGGTGTCTATGAGGTTGATCTTGACGTCCTTGTAGTGAACTGCCGTATTCTTGGCGAGAATGGTGATACCTCTTTCTTTTTCAAGGTCACCCGAGTCCATAACTCTGGTAACAGTCTCCTGGTTTTCTCTGTAAATGCCGCCCTGCTTGAGCATTTCGTCAACGAGAGTGGTTTTGCCGTGGTCAACGTGTGCGATTATTGCGATGTTTCTAAGATCTGTTCTTATCACGGTATTATCTCCTTAAGTTTATTTGTGATTTGTTGCTTTCATTCCAAATAAATATTATATCACATTTTTTTCTAATAATAAATACATTTATTGACGATTTTTTTAAAAAATATAAAAAATATGTTGTGCAAAAACGACGAAAATCACTGAAAAATGCGGAAAATGATTTGATACGGTGATTGACATATTGAGTTAAATATGATATAATATTAAATGGATTTTTATGTGAGTAGGTTTTTTATGAAAAAGAAGTTGTTGATTTTTGATCTTGATGGCACTATCGCCGATACTATATGGTCTATTCGAGACGCTCTTAATCTTGCGCTTTCGCTTCACAGATACGATAGCAGGAGCTACGACGAGGTAATACGGGCTATCGGTAACGGCGCGTATGAGCTTGTCAGAAAATCGCTTCCCGACGGTGCCGGCGAGGACAGAGCCGAGGTTCTGAGTGTGCTTGCCGATTACGATAGGCTTTACGGTACTACCTATTCAAACGTTGACGGATGCTACGACGGAATGATGGATACGCTGATCTCCTTGAAAAATAAGGGTTATATTCTTGCGGTGCTTTCAAACAAGCAGGACGTATACGTCAAAAAGATAGTCGATCTGTTATTTGAGGACGGATTTATATCGTATGCGCAGGGACAGCGGGATGATCTTCCCAAGAAGCCCGATCCTACCGCGCCGCGTATGATCGCGGAGCTGTTCACTGTGGATACCGATGATTGCGCATTTATAGGTGACAGCGAAGTCGACGTTCTGACGGCTAAAAATGCCGATATGACGGCGATAGGCTGCTCGTGGGGATACAGACCCGCGGAGTCACTGACAGACGCGGACGTTATAGCGAATGATCCGCGCGAGCTTGATGAAATATTCGAATAAAGATGAAAGTGAAATTTATAAAGGGGAAAATATGAAGGTTGGATTTGTTTCTCTCGGTTGTCCAAAAAATCAGTTGGATACCGAAGTAATGCTGCATCACGTGGCTTCAGCGGGACATGAAATAACACCCGATGAGACCGAGGCTGACGTAGTTATAATCAACACCTGCGGATTTATAGAAAACGCCAAGAAAGAGGCTATTGATAATATTCTTGATATTGCTTGGCTTAAGAAGCACCGTGATCTTAAGGCGATAGTCGTTACGGGCTGTCTTGCCGAAAGATACCGCGAGCAGTTGCTTGAGGAGTTTCCCGAGATCGACGCGGTACTCGGTGTCGGAAGCATACATAATATCGTCGAGGCGATAGAGTCTGTGACGATTAACAAAAAGAAGGGCTCTAAACGCAAGTATTGCTCCTTTGAGGATAAGGAACAGGTAAAGCTTGGCGGTGACCGCATACTCACAACACCCGACTATATGGCATATCTTAAGATCGCCGAGGGCTGTGATAACAGATGCGCCTACTGCGCAATACCCGCAATACGCGGCAAATTCCGCAGTCGTACTATGGAGGACGTTATCGCCGAGGCAAAGCAGCTTGAAGCGCTTGGCGTCAAAGAGCTTTGTGTCGTTGCTCAGGACATAACGAGATACGGACTTGATCTTTACGGCTCATATAAGCTTGCCGAGCTTTTGCGAGGTATAACCGAGGCAACGAGCATTCCGTGGATAAGACTTCTTTATTGCTATCCCGATAAGGTTACTGACGAGCTTATTGCAGAGATCAGGGATAACGACAGAATACTTAAGTATATAGATCTTCCGATGCAGCATATAAGTGATAATATGCTCAGGGCGATGAACAGACACGGAGATCAGAAAATGATCCGTGACGTTATAGAAAAGCTTCGTCGTGAGATTCCCGATATAGTCATCCGCACTACGTTTATCGTTGGTTTCCCGGGAGAGACAGAAGAGGACTTCTGTGAGCTTTGTGAGTTTGTAAAGCAGATGCGATTTGAGAGAGCAGGGGTATTTACTTATTCACGTGAGGAAGATACCGTGGCTTACGATCTGCCTGATCAGATAGACGAGCAGGTCAAGCAGGACAGAATGGATATACTTATGCGTGAGCAGCTTGAGATAAACGAGCAGAATAACGCGGCTATGATCGATAAGGTAATCACTGTTTTGTGCGAAAATTACGATCCGGTCAGCGAAATGCACTTTGGAAGAAGCGCGGCAGACGCGCCTGATATCGACGGAAAGATATATTTCCGTGCGGATAAGAGAATCGCGCCCGGCTCATTTGTTAAGGTGCGTATAAGAGAAGTGCTTGATTATGATCTGATTGGCAGAGCATTAACACAATAAATAGATTTAAGGAGAAAGACTATGAAAATGAATTTGCCTAATAAATTAACGGTTCTCAGACTTTGTCTTGTTCCCGTTATTCTCGTTATCGGAATACTTCCGGAAACAATTATCCCGTATTATATATCCTGCGTTATCTGCGCTACTTTGTTTATTGGTACCGCTGTTACCGATATGCTTGACGGAAAGATCGCAAGACGTGACGGACTTATCACAGACTTTGGTAAGTTCCTTGATCCCGTAGCGGATAAGTTTATGGTTATCGGAACACTTTTTGTTATACTTTATAAGTTCCCGCATTTGAAGAATCTTATGATATTCACTCTTATTATTATCGTATTCCGTGAGCTTGCAGTGACTTCGATGCGTCTCGTCGTATCAACGGGAGAGGGAATTGTTGTTGCGGCAAACATTCTCGGTAAGATCAAGACCGTTTCTCAGATAGTGGCAATATCCGTCGTATTCCTTGAGCCCGTGCTTCAGCTTATTATAAAATTCGTTGCAGGGCTGATATTGGGTGAGACTCTTGTGTGGAGAACGGATATTATTCCTCTGACTTATATTTCCATCGCATTCTGCCTTGTAATGACCGTTTGGTCGGGAATTAACTACATCGCAAGCTATTGGAAGTACTTAGACCCTGAAAAATAATATTGATAAAAAAACATCTCGAACGCACAAGCGTTCGAGATGTTTTTCTTTTATTCTTCCTTTGTCTGTTTTTTGCGAAGCATGGTTACTTCGTCGCGGTTGTAGGTCTTGGGTGGGATATCGGGAGACGCAAGAAGCTTTACCTTAATCGTGTGTCTGAGGGGATTGATCTCAGTAACCACACCGTCACCGTTCTCGGTACGAACGAGTGAATCTACGGGTGGGGTACGCTTGATCTCATATTCATAAGCCTCGTGCTCGTAGCGCAGACAACACATAAGTCTGCCGCAGATACCCGATATCTTGGCGGAATTGAGCGAGAGATTCTGTTCTTTAGCCATCTTAATGGAGACCTGATCGAAATCGGAGAGGAATATGGTACAGCAAAGAGGTCTGCCGCACATTCCAAGACCGCCGATAAGCTTTGCTTCATCTCTGATACCGATCTGTCGAAGCTCTATTCTCGTACGGAAAACGGAAGCGAGATCCTTAACGAGATTTCTGAAGTCAACTCTGTCTGCAGAGGTAAAATAGAACAGCAGCTTGGAGTTATCAAAGGTGTACTGAGCGTCTATGAGCTTCATATCAAGCTTGTGAGCCGCTATTTTTTCGTTGCAGATCTTGAAAGCGTCCTTTTCCTTCTGCTTGTTTTCAGCGTTGTGGGCTACGTCTGCCTCAGTTGCGGCTCTGATGACCTCTCTGAGAGGAGGAACGATGTCGGAGGAGCTTACAAAATTGTTGGTCATTGCGACTTCTCCAAACTCCTGACCGCGCGCTGTATCAACTATAACGCCTGAGCCCTTGGTATATGTCTTTCCTGCGGGATCGAAGTAATATACCTTGCCCGTGCTCTTGAATCTGATGCCGACAACCTCGGTCTTTTCAGCCTCTGCGGGTTCACCGCTTGCAGATTCGGTGTTATCGTCGTCAAAAGTGAGCTTGTATTCCTCGTATTCGTCTGAGTAAACAGGGGGCGTTGTACGGGAAACAACGAGTGTGTCGGGGGTGGTGTTCTTTTTCTCCTGACGCTCGGGTACGTTCGCCTCAGTTTTTTCTGCCGCGGAGTTGTTTTCGGGCTTGCGATTGTGAGAGGAATGATTGTGATTCTTATGAGGATTGTGGCGTTTGTTTTTGTTCTCCCCGGATCTCTTGGGCTCTGCGTTTTTCTCTGTGTTTGCGGGAGCGGCGGAATTCTGATCCTTGTTAGTTACAGCCACCTCTTCAGTTTGATTATGATGCTTAGTGTGTTGACGGTTGCGGTTGTGGCGATTTCTCTTGTGCTGATTTGAGCTGTCGCCGTTCTTTTCCTGACGCTCGTTATTCTGCTTCTGTGCAGGAGCGGCATCGCCTGCGGCTTGCTTTGGCTTTTGTGGATCTATAAAATATCCGTGACGGCGATGATTTGAGTGATGGTGCTTTTTCTCGGCGCCGTCATGCTTTTTTTGTTCTTCCATATTTATGTCCTTTCTTTTGTGAATGGTTATATCAGTCCTGCGTTTACAAACATTTCAACTGCTGTAAGGCGGACGTTTGCATTGCGTTGATTTGAGTGTATGGCTTCCAAAACCGCCTCGGAAAGCTTGTAGAGAAAGCTCATTGAGCATCTGTCGCACAGTTCTATTGCACGCTCTCTGTCAGAGAAAAACGTAAGTCTTGCGTCGTCGTTTTTCTTGAGCAGCATAAGATCCGTTACAGCTTCGGATATTGCGCTGAGCTGAAGCTCGAACAGCTCTCGTTTTTGAGTGAGGGCAGGGAGCAGAGAGAGTATATTTCTTGAGCTCGTGCCGTCGGTTGCCGCTTCGGTGAAGTCAAGCGCAAGACGTCTGACCTCTTTTACGGGGGTAAAAGTCTTGGGATTTAAGTACTCAAGTGCCGTGCCAATTCCGTTTTTTGCCGCCATAATAAGCTCGGCGTACTCAGAGGGCGCGGAGAGCTTCATTTGAGCGGCGCGCGTGTCGTGAGCTGAGATGTATTCATCAAGCTCGGAGTTCGTCACACCCTCGGTGCGAAGCACGGGTGCACGGCTTCTGACGGTTTGAAGCATCAGTTCGGCATTCTCGCAAAGAAGCATAAATCTTATGAAGGATGGCGGCTCTTCAAGTGTCAGGAGCAGGGCATTCTGCGCTTGTTCTGTCATTTTGTCAGCGTCTTCGATTATATAAAGCTTAAAATCGAGATCGTTGGGAAGAGTGTGTACGTCTTCCTTGAGAAAACGTACGGTGTCAACGCCAAGCGTTGCCTTTCCATCACGTCCTACGGTTATAACGTCACAGCAAAGCTTGTTCAGTATTTTTTTACAGCTTTGGCAAGATCCGCAGGGGAGTGGCGCGCTATTGTCTTTTTTCGACTCACACGCAAGCGCGGCGGCAGTATGGAGCGCAAACGTATGTTTTCCCGTACCGCGTGCGCCCTCAATGATCAAGGCGTGGGGAAGCTTGTCTCGGATTATATCGCCGCATAGCTTTTGCTTAAGCGCCGCGTTGCCGACTATATTTTTCATATATTCTCTCACGCGTTCCCCTCCCAAAATCAAATTTCTGATAAAAAATAACAATACATAATATATTATATCAAAAAAAATAAATCATGTCAAGTAATTAAACCTTTTTATAAGGTAAACATTCGTGTTTTTGCGGAATATAATTTATTATATTATTAAAATTACGGAGGAATATGATTTGAGTAATCTGCGAATAAAGACACCTCGGGCTTCATTTACATCAGAGCAAAGGTCGTATTTGCTAAATGGAATTTCTGCGATCGGTAGCGACAGAGCTCCGTTTGCAACGGCGCGTATATTGGGAAATTCAAAAAATCAAGGTATAGTTGGCGAGGCGAGCTTTTATTACACACCGCTTGGGGTTCTTGTGTCTGTATGGATCAAGGGCTTTGAGGCAAAGCGTTTGACGTACGACATCAAAATAGAGAAAAAGCGGGGATCTAAGGATAGCGATTGTATATTGCCGCCACTTTATGAAAGGGGCGGATATGCGTTTTTCTCGTCACTTACCGGTAAGCTGACTCCGAGTGAGCTTTGCGATGCAAGGATATGTGTAAGTAGATATCATGCTCATGAAAACGAGGAAGTGGCGTGTGGTCATATACAGTCTATTTTATTTGAAAAATCGGCTAAAATTGTGTAATTTCGCTTGACATTTGCAAAGTTTTAAACTATAATGTTATGTGGATATTTGTGCATATAACATAATGGAAGTTTATGGAGAAAAATAAATGAAACTTAGAATGGTTGCCACCTGTCTTTTTGGACTTGAGAAGCTGCTTGGTGAGGAAATTGATGCCATAGGCGGCAAGCGAGTTGAGACCATGGACGGTAGAATAACCTTTGACGGAGACGAGGGCGTGCTTGTTATGGCAAACCTCAAGCTTCGCTTTGCAGAGAGAATTTTTATATGGATGGGAAGCTTTCCCGCGTATAGCTTTGACGATCTTTTTGAGGGCACGAAGGCGATCTGCTGGGAAAATTTCATAGGGAAGGACGATATCTTTCCCGTAAAGGGACATGCTATCAAGTCAAAGCTTTTTTCCGTTCCCGATTGTCAGAGTATCGTAAAGAAAGCGGTAGTTGACAGGCTTTCGTCAAAATACGGAATCAGAATTTTCCCTGAGCAAAACGTAAAATATCAAATAGAGTTTTTTATTTTCAAGGATATTGCAACACTGATGATAGATACATCGGGCATTGCGCTCCATAAGAGAGGATACAGATGCGAATCCGGAGAAGCACCTTTACGTGAAACGCTGGCGGCGGCAGTTGCGGCAATCGCAAGACCTAAGGAGGACGTTCTGTTTTGGGATCCTTTTTGCGGATCGGGTACTATCGCCATAGAAGCGGCGCTTCAGGCTACCAATACACCGGCAGGTATACTCAGAAGCTTTGCCGCCGAGGAATTTCCCCTGTTTGATAAAAGATTGTGGCAGGATGCAAGAGATCAGGCTATATCGGAAATAAAGACCGATTGCTCTTTTATGAGCTATGCGTCTGACATTGACGGTGAGGTGCTTAAAAAGGCAGAAGCAAACGCTAAGCGTGCAGGTGTCACAAAGCATATAAAGATATTCAAGGCAGACGCGCGTAATATCAAAAAACTTGATATGCGTGGAACGATCGCGTGTAATCCGCCTTACGGTGAGCGCCTTATGACGCAGAATGAGGTTGAGAGTCTTTATCGCGATATCGGTAAGGCGTTTGAAAAATGTGCGCCGTGGCAGACCTACGTGCTGACCTCTGCCGAAAACTTTGAGAGACTTTACGGCAGACGAGCTGACAAGATCCGCAAGCTTTATAACGGAATGATCCCGTGCAGGCTTTATCAGTATTTTAAATTTTTCGACAAAAAATAACATTATAGATCAAGGAGTTTTTAAAAATGACACGTGAGCAAATAATTGAGAAAGTATTAGAGGAGAAGGTTATCGTAATTCTTCGCGGATTGCAGACCGAACAGCTCGTAAAGACTGTTGCCGCAATGGAAAAGGGCGGTATCCGACTCGTTGAGGTTACCTTTGACCAGAGCGGAAAGACGACCGATGAACAGACCGCGGAGAACATCAGAGTTCTTAGCGAGACCTTTGAGGGAAGAGTTCTGGTTGGAGCAGGAACCGTAATGAGTGAGAAGCAGGCAGAGCTTGCGCATGCGGCAGGAGCGAAGTTTATTATTTCTCCTGATGCGTATGAGCCTGTTATCAGACGTACTGTGGAGCTTGGAATGGTATCTATGCCCGGTGTTTTCACGGCGACCGAGGCGGCAAACGCGCACCGTTGGGGTGCGGATTTCCTCAAGCTTTTCCCCATGTCCGAGATGAAGCCCAGCTATCTCAAGGCACTTACAGCACCTCTTTCTCACGTGCGTTTTCTTGCGGTTGGCGGTGTGACTGCCGATAATATGAGTGAGTTCTTTGATGCAGGTGCGGTAGGCATCGGCGTTGCAACGGCAATAGTAAATAAAAAGCTTATCGCTGCGGGAGATTACGACGGCGTGACCGAGCTTGCCCGCATATATACTCAGGCGATAGCTGCTTGTAATAAATAATTGTGTGAGGTTTAAAGAAAATGGCAACTAAATCTAAGATCGTTGAATCATCATTCCGTTTGGGAGTTGGAAGATATATTCAGGAGGACGGAGCGGCGTTAAGACTTGCTGACGAGATAAAGCTTCTGCATTGCAAAAAGCCTTTTATAATGCACGGAAAGACCGCTATGGAGCTTGCCGGAGACAAGATCCGTAAGAGTCTTGCTGACGCTAATATTGATGCGTGCTTTTATGAATACACCGAGTTCTGCAATCCCGACATATGCGAGAAGATAGTAGCAAGTGAGGAATTCAAGACTTGCGACTGTGTAGTTGGTGTTGGCGGCGGAAACGTATGTGATGCCTCCAAGCTGACGGCTGCTATGGCTGACTGTCCTATTATCACAGTTCCTACGTCAAGCGCTACATGCGCGGCATATACACCTCTTAGTGTAACGTACAACTATGAATGGCAGACCATTGGATCAATTCATCACGTCAAAGAGGTCAACGCGGTACTCGTTGATATGGAAATACTTTGCCATCAGCCTGTAAGACTTCTGGTTTCTGGAATTTATGATTCTCTTGCAAAGCTGATCGAGACTAATCAGAGACTTCTTTGCCTCGATGAAGAGGATATTGATATTGGTCTTCGTTCTTCCTACGTTCTCAGTAATTTTATTTACAAGGAGCTTCTTGACAATCTTGCTCAGGCTGTTGACGATACGGCAAACGGCAGAAACACCAAGGTAGTTTACGATACCGTTTACATACTTATCGCTGTTACAGGTATAATAAGTGCTTTCGCGCGTGGATCCAATCAGTGTGCGATCGCTCATAAGGTGTATGAGACTGCTCGTTTCGTATATCCCAAGGAAGCTCATGATAAGCTTCACGGTGAGCTTGTAGGAATCGGACTTATTCCTCAGCTTATATATAACGGCGAGCCTGAGGCGGCAGAGACCTTCAAGGCGCAGATGAAGGCGCTTGGTATGCCCGTAACGCTTGGTGAGGCAGGAATTCCCACCGAGCCTGAGAAGCTTGAGGCGTTCATGACGAAGATAGAGAATTCTTCCGCTATGGACGGAACTACCGATGAAGAAAAGTTGAAGTTCCGCAAGGCGTTTGCATCTATTTGCTGATTTTAAATTATCCCGACGGCTCGTTAAATACGAGTTGTCGGGATTTTTTGGAGTTTATGGATAATATATAAAATCAAATTTTTACACTTGCAAACGTGTATAATATGTGGTATAATGAAAATAACGTACAATGACTGCTTGGGGAGGAATAGATATGAGCTTGAAAATATTGAAATATGATCCGTTGCTTTTGCCGTTTGAAGCCGATCTTGAGCTTCGTATGCAGAAATACGCCGATAAAAAGAAGCAGCTCGTCGGTAACACCGGTAAGCTTTGTGATTTTGCTAACGGACATGAGTATTTTGGATTTCATAAAACCAAAGACGGATGGTATTATCGCGAGTGGGCACCTGCCGCTGAGGACGTTTATCTTACGGGAGATATGAATGCATGGAATTGGACGAGCCATCGCCTCACACCTCTCGGTAACGGTATATTTGAGATATTCCTTGAGGGCGTGGATTCCTTGTGGAACGGATGTCACGTAAAGACGATAGTTCGTCACAACGGCGAGCTTCTCGACCGCATCCCGCTCTATATCAGACGCGTTGAACAAGACCCATACACGTATATCTGGAGCGGAGTTATCGTGGACGAGCCCGAGTATGAGTGGAAAAACCGCTCATTCAAACCTGCAAAAACTCCTTATATTTACGAATGCCATATTGGTATGGCGCAGGAAAAAGAGGGAATGGGTACGTACGCCGAGTTTGCCGAAAACGTGCTCCCGAGAATTGCAAAGCTCGGATATAATACCATTCAGATAATGGCGATAATGGAGCATCCGTATTACGGATCGTTCGGATATCAGGTATCATCATTTTTTGCGGCTTGCTCGAGATACGGAACGCCTAATGAGCTCAAGGCTCTTATTGATAAGGCGCATTCCTACGGGATCGCGGTGCTTCTTGACGTTGTTCACTCACACGCGGTAAGTAATACGCGCGAAGGACTTAACGAGTTCGACGGCACCGTCCATCAGTTTTTCCACGAGGGAGAGCGTGGAGATCATCCCGCGTGGGGCACGAAGCTATTTAATTATGACAAGAATGAAGTTATACACTTTTTACTCTCCAATCTGAAATTCTGGTTGACCGAGTATCATTTTGACGGATTCCGTTTTGACGGAGTTACCTCTATGATATATCAGGATCACGGACTTGGTGTGGCGTTTACTGATTACGGTAAGTATTTTTCCATGAACACGGATACCGAGGCTATAACCTATCTTCAGCTTGCTAATGAGCTTATCCGCGAGGTATATCCCGATGCTATCACAATAGCGGAGGATATGTCTGCGATGCCGGGTATGTGCTTGCCTATAAGGGACGGCGGTATCGGCTTTGATTACCGTCTTGCCATGGGCGCGCCTGACCTTTGGATCAAGCTGATCAAGGAACAGCGTGACGAGGATTGGGATATGTGGCGCATTTGGGGTGAGCTGACGAGCAGACGACCGAAGGAAAAGTATATCGGCTACTGTGAGTCTCACGATCAGGCGTTGGTTGGTGATAAGACCATAATGTTCAGACTGTGTGACAGTAAGATGTATACTGATATGTCTAAGTCGAGCAACGATTATATCGTAGAACGCGGTATGGCGTTGCATAAAATGATAAGATTCGTAACATTTGCGCTTGCGGGTGAGGGATATCTTAACTTTATGGGTAATGAATTCGGTCATCCCGAATGGATAGATTTCCCCCGTGAGGGTAATGGCTGGAGTCATTTTTACTGCCGCAGACAGTGGAGTCTTGTTGACAGATCTGACCTCAAGTACGAAAGCCTCAGAGAGTTTGATCAGGCTATGATAGGACTTGCAAGAAAGGCGAGAGTGTTTACACGTCCGCCCGTTAATCCTTATATGGATCAACAAAAGCAGGTGATGGTATTTGAGCGTAGCGGACTTGTATTTGCCTTTAATTTCAATCCCGTGTCGGCGTTCGAGGGATATTGGATGCCCGTCTCCGAGGAGGGAGAGTATGAAGTAATGCTCAGTACCGATGAGGGACGCTTCGGAGGATTTGACAGAATATCGACTACCTACGTATATACGGCGACGAAAGCATATGGCAATCAGCTTGGATTTAAGATATATTTGCCCGCGCGTACGGCTGTGTGCTTGAAAAAGAAAAAATAAAATAAGGCGGAAGCGTTTAACGCTTCCGCCATTTTTGTTTTATCAGAACTCAATAATGCTTTCATCCCACATATCGGGAGCTTCGTATCCGAGAAGATTTACCATAGTAGCCGCTACGTTGGAAAGACCAAACTGTCCGTTGTCTGCCTTTACGGTGTACTTGTCAGCGCATACGTTGTTGTAGATGATGCAGGGAACGGGATTGAGAGTGTGGCTGGTCTTAGCCTTGAACTTGCCGTTCTTATCAGCCTTGGGCTGACCGCTCTTCTTGTCCATCTCGTACATCTCGTCTGCGTTTCCGTGGTCTGCAGTGATGAGTGCCACGCCGCCTACCTTGTCAAGAGCAGCAAGAATTCTTGCAAGCTGAATGTCAAGTGCTTCAATAGAGCAACGGGTCGCAAGCAGAGAGCCTGTGTGACCAACCATGTCTCCGTTGGGGAAGTTTACGCGCAGATACTTGTAGTTGCCGCTTTCGATGCACTCGATAAGCTTGTCGGTGATTTCAGCGCACTTCATCCAGGGACGCTGCTCGAAGGGAACTACGTCAGAGGGGATCTCGATGTACGTTTCAAGCTCCTCGGAGAACTTTCCTGAGCGGTTTCCGTTCCAGAAGTAAGTAACGTGACCGTACTTCTGAGTTTCGGAGATAGCGAGCTGATTTACACCTGTAAGTGTAAGGTATTCACTCATAGTGTTGGTGATCTCAGGGGGAGAAACGAGGTACTTGTTGGGGATGTGAAGGTCTCCGTCGTATTCAAGCATACCTGCGTAAACAACCGCGGGAACGCGTACTCTGTCAAACTTGTCAAACTCTCCTGCGGGAGTATCAAACGCCTTGGATATCTCGATGGAACGGTCACCTCTGAAGTTGTAGAAGATAACGCTGTCGCCGTCGTTGATAGTACCAACGGGCGCGCCGTTCTCAGCAATTACGAAGGGAGGAAGATCCTGGTCGATAACCTTGTATTCCTCACGGTATGTGTTGATAGCCTCTTCAGCGGAAGCAAACTGTCTGCCCTCGCCGAGTACGTGAGTCTGCCAGCCGCGCTCTACCATAGACCAGTCAGCCTCGTATCTGTCCATGGTGATCTTCATACGTCCGCCGCCGGATGCGATCTTTACGTTGAAGTCAGCATCACAGAGGCCTGCCATAAACTCCTCAAAGGGAAGTACGTAATCAAGTGCGCTGGTCTCGCCAACGTCACGTCCGTCGATAAGGGTGTGGATTCTTACGGTCTTTACGCCCTCTTCCTTAGCGCGTACGATCATAGCTTTGAGGTGATCGATGTGAGAGTGAACGTTTCCGTCGGAGAAAAGACCGATAAAGTGAAGAACGCCGCCCGAGAGCTTTACGTTCTCAACAATGCTCGTCCAGGTGTCAGATGCAAACATCTTGCCGCTCTCAATGGACTGAGAAACAAGCTTCGCGCCCTGAGCAAATACCTGACCTGCGCCGAGTGCGTTGTGTCCAACCTCGGAGTTACCCATGTCGTCATCGGAGGGAAGACCTACTGCCGTTCCGTGAGCCTTAAGGGAAACCATGGGATACTTTTCCATAAGCATGTCAAGTGTGGGGGTGTATGCGGTTGCAACCGCGTTTGATACGGTATTGGGGGCAAGACCTACGCCGTCCATAACGATAGTAAGAACGGGGCCCTGTACGCCATCAAATCCGCTGAGTTTTTTGAGTGACTGTGCCATAAATGACCTCCAAAAAGTTAATTTTATATCAATCTTTATTATTATATATCAAAACCGCGCTTTTTTCAAGAGGATTTTATAAATTTATGTGACTTGATATTTGATTTTTATGATACATATTGAATTTTAGTTTTGCATATTGAAAAAATCTGAAGTTTATGATATAATTTTTATATACAAAAAATTTGTTATGATTAAGGACGGGCAGATGACACACGACAAGCACAGGGAACGAATGAGGAAAAAGCTATTGGAAGGGGTCAATCTCGAGGATCACGAGATCCTTGAAATGCTTTTATATTACTCGTTGCCGAGGGTAAACACCAATGAAATAGCGCATTCGCTTATCGATAATCGCGGTTCCTTCGGGGCAGTTTTTACGTCGGACACGGTCAGGCTCATGCGAACCAAGGGTGTCGGTGAGAGGAGCGCGATACTTTGCAGACTTGTGGGAGAGACAGTCAAGAGAAGCATGATGGAGCTGTGCGACACGTCGAAGCTATTGACATCGCATACTGAGCTTACCAAGTATTTTTGTGCGTTGTTTTACGGTTGTCAGTTCGAGCAGGTATTTGCCATCGGTTTTGATGACAAGAAAAAGTATCTCAGAGCCATATCCATCGGGGATGGCTTGTACGACGAAGCGGTGATTCACGTTCGCCGTGCCATCATTTCACTGTGCAAGCACAATTGTAAAAGCGTTATAATCGTTCACAACCATACCACCGGTATTCTGAAGGCTTCCGAGATGGATATGAACACCGCTGAGAAGTTGGGTATCATTTTCGGACACGCAGGCATCAGCATTGAGGGGCATTACGTTTACGCAGACGGTCAATGCATAAAATTCGCAGATAATAATCGTGCGGATTTATTAAGCGCAGAACAAAAACGAATGAAATAAAAACCACGGGAGGAATTTATCCTCCCGTGTTATTTTTATTAAAGTACTCTGTAAGACGAGATAATTTTATCACCGAGCTTTTCTGAAAGCTTGTCCATATCGCACTCGGTAAGCGCGTTGTCAGTCAGCAATCCGTAAACACCGTCGCAAGACCTGATCACGCCCTCGGGGAGCTGTGCGGAAAGGGAATTATCAGCGAAAACTATAACTCTGCGGCAGGAATATTCAGAAAGATCTGAAATATCGTTATCGGTTGCCGCGGTCCATTCAATAGTTTTCAAGGCGTTATCGCGGTTCTCGATAATATCGATAATATCCGCTACCACCGCGCTTGCCGTGGGGAGCTTCCCGGCACCGGGACCGTAGAACATAACCTCGCCGACCATATTGGCATTTACCAGCACGCCGTTGAGAACATCGTCGATATGCGACAGGGGATTTGACGAGAAAATAGCTCTTGGTGAAACAAGTGCCAATATCTTGCCGTCCTTTACCTCGGTGTAGCCTATGAGCTTTATGGAAAGACCCAATTCGGCGCATATCTTGGTATCCGTAAGCGTTATTTTGGAGATTCCCTTTGTATGAATAGTCTTGGGATCGATAAGCTTTCCTGACGCGATAGCCGCAAGTATTGCTGTCTTTCTTGCCGCGTCTATTCCGTCAACGTCAGCTGAGGGATTTGCTTCGGCGTAGCCGAGCCTCTGGGCGTTGCCGAGAGCGTCGCCAAAGTCAGCACCCGCGTCACGCATCGAGGTAAGTATATAATTTGTCGTTCCGTTGAGTATTCCGCATATACGGGTGATCTTATTAGAGGAAAGATCGTTGATCAGAGGACGGATTATCGGTATGCCTCCGCCTACGCTCGCCTCAAACAGATAGCGAACTCCTTGCTCGGCTGCGATCCGACACAGTTCAGCGCCAAACGTAGACACAAGCTCTTTGTTTGCGGTAACGACGTTTTTGCCTGACTCAAGACACGCGCGGGTAAATTCGTACGCAGGGTGTGAGCCTCCCATCATTTCACCGACCACGCTGATCTCAGGATCGTTTACGATGATATTTATATCGTGAACTATCTTATCTGCAAACGGGCTGTCGGGAAAATCACGCAGATCAAGAATGTATTTGATCTCGTAATCGTGACCGACCTTGTTCTTTATTATTTCCTTGTTTTCGGTAAGGACCTCGGCAGTACCGCTACCGACGACTCCAAACCCCAGCAAAGCGATTTTTATCATAAAAACCTTCCAGAAATTTAAATTATACTATATGATACCATATTTTTTCTGAAAATGCAAATAAATTATTGAAAAAAATTAAAAAATGTGATAAAATTATAAAAAAGACAAAACAAGTACACTAAAACCGCGCAGGAGGATATGATGGGATCGGTAGTCGGAAGCATGAATAACGTAAAAATATTTATTTTGTATTTGATGCAAAACGTGGGATATCCGCTTGATTTCGTTTCGATAAACGATATAATTATGCAGACCGATTACGTTATGTATCTCGACTTTGCCGTAGCCTTCAACGAAATGCTTGACGCAGGACTTATCGAGAAGCACGAGGTCGACGGGGAAGAGCTCTACGAGGTGACCGCCAACGGTAAGATAGTTGCCACCGAGCTTAAGAGTGATATCCTCGGTGTCATACTTGATAAGGCACTCTATGCGGCGCTCAGGTATCTGGATTTCAAAAAGCGCGGCGTAACCGTAAAATTTGATATTGACCCCATGGATGACGGACGCTATAAGATAACCGCAACGTTTGTTGAACGCGGGGAGTGTATATTCTCTCAGACTATTGTGGTAGACTCCCGCGAAAGAGCCGAGACTATGAAGAAAAATTACTATGAACGTCCCGAGGCGCTCTATAAGGGAGTGCTTGCAATTTTGTCAGGTAACGTCAATTATATTTTCACTTGACGTTTGCTGTGTGAATTGTTAACAAAAAGTGAAAGCGGCTTATGTGAAAAAGTGACAACTAAATAATTTTTCATCACTTTTTACGAAATTATTTTGTCAAATAGCCTTGACATTGTGCAAGTTTATGATATAATGAATTATATTAGAAGTATTTTTATACCTATTATCAAGTGGAGGAAATAAGGTGGGTTTGCAGAATGACTTAAAGCAGGCAGATGTATCCCAGCTTATACATCGCGCTAAGGGCGGTGACGGAGAAGCGTTTGAGATGCTTCTCGAGAAATATACTCCCTTGATAAACGCATCTGTCACAAGATGCTTACAGAACGATCAATATGCTTCTTACGTTGAAGATTTTAAGCAGGAAGCAACGCTGGTGTTTTATAATTCAATAATGACTTATGACACAGAGCAGCAGGACGTTGAGTTTGGACTTTACGCACGGATATGCATTTCAAACGCACTTGTTTCGCAGCTCAGGGTATTAAAGAAACGCAAAGCAGAAAAACTTTCAGAAACTTCGGACGACGGTTTGTTTGTCAATGGCGAAGAGGACCCGTCTTTGAGAGTATTGGAGCAGGAAAGCTTAAAAACGCTTTATTCCGTCATAAGAGATAATCTGTCCGAGCTTGAGTATCGCGTATGGAAAATGTATATGTCAGGACTTACGGCGCGACAGATAGGAGAGAGTATCGGTAAGGATGAGCGGAGCGTGAGCAACGCTATTTACCGCATACGGAAAAAGCTGAGAGCTACGCTCCGAAAAAATAATGAATGATACGGGAAACCGAATCAGATATAGCTTTCAAGGTAACGTCCATAAAGCCGCGAAAGACAAACAATTCACATAACAAAGCGAGGTAAAAAACCAATGAATGAAGAAGTAAAGATCGGTATGGAAGAAGAATTTGTTGACGAAACACTTGTATGCAAGGATTGCGGAAATGAATTCGTATTCACAGCAGGTGAGCAGAGATTCTACAAGGAAAAGGGCTTTATGAACAAGCCTAAGAGCTGCAAGGCATGCCGTGACGCTAAGAAGAACGCAGGCAGAGCACCCCGTGAATATTTCACAACCGTATGTGCAAAGTGCGGCGGCGAGGCTAAGGTAATATTCCAGCCTTCTAACGACAGACCCGTATATTGCAGTGCTTGTTTCGAGGAAATGAAGAACGCTCAGTAATTGAGTCTTTCGCAATAAATGATTTAAATGCCATGGGCGGCAAAGCCGCCTATGGCGGAATATAGATCAGAAAAACAAAGTTCCACGGTTTATGGACAACTCGTGGAACTTTATTTTTATGTATATTTGGCTAAAATGCCCAAAAAATATCGTTGTATTTCTACATTCGCCATTAAAAAAATACAATAAAATCTCTTGAAAATTAATCGATAATATAGTATAATGAGATATCGGCGTTTGATATTCGGGACAGAGTATCATCTGTGCGTAATATAATTTTGTAAAGTCCGCAAGATTGCGGAGAAGGAGGAAGCCCAATGGCTATAATTGAAACCAAAAGAATTCGTAACGTTGCATTGCTCGGACACGGTGGAAGCGGAAAGACTTCACTTGCAGAGGCAATGCTGTATATAACGGGTGCAACAGACCGTATCGGAAAGGTTGCTGACGGAAATACTGTATCGGACTTCGATCCTGAGGAGACAAAGAGAGGATTTTCACTTTCTACGTCCATTATGAATATGACTTGGAAGGATTCCAAGATTAATTTGCTTGATACCCCCGGTTATCTTGACTTCGTAGGAGAAGTAGGACAGGCACTCAGAGTTGCTGACAGCGCGATCATTCTCGTTGACGGTAAGGCAGGTATCGAGGTAGGAACCGAGATGGCGTGGGGCTATGCTGAGGCACTTGATCTCCCTCGCGCATTCTTCATTAACAAGTTTGACGATAACGACGCTCGTTTCGCAAGAGTTCTTGACGATCTTCATCTTACGTTCGGAAAGAACATTTGCCCTCTTACCATTCCTATGGTTAAGGATGGAGAGGTTAAGGGTTGTATCGACCTTATCGAGCAGATCGCTCACGTATTTGACGCAAACGGACGTCACAGCGTAGAGAAGATTCCGGACGAGTCTCTTGAGGCTGTTGAAAAGTACCGCGATATGCTTATGGAAGCTGTTGCAAGTACTGACGAGGATCTTATGATGAAGTACTTCGAGGGCGAAGAGATCACTTACATGGAAGCTATCAATGCAGTTCACGAGGGTATCATTAACGGTGATATCGTTCCCGTATTCTGCGGTGCTGCTACAAAGCTCTGGGGCGTATGGACCATGCTTGACAAGATCACCGAGTCCTTCCCGAGACATACCGCTAAGAAGTGCGAAAAGCTTGCTGACGGCGGCGAGGCTGAGATAGTTCCCGAGGGAGAGCCTTCACTCTTCGTATTTAAGACAGTTGCAGACCCGTTCGTAGGTAAGATGTCTTACTTCAAGGTAATGAACGGTACCGTTAAGCGCGACCTTCTTATGAAGAACAATACCACAGGTGACAGCGAAAAGCTCGCTCACATTTACGTAATGAACGGCAAGAAGCAGACCGAGGTTGACGAGCTTGCTTGCGGTGATATCGGTATGGTTGCAAAGCTTACGGGCACTAATACCAACGATACGCTTACCTGGAACAAGGAGCTTGCGTTCGCACCTATCGTATATCCCACACCTTACTATACAAAGGCTATGATCCCCGCATCCGCAAAGGACGAGGGTAAGATCTCCCAGAGTATCGTTAAGATGATCGAGGAAGACCTCACGCTTAAGTATGAGAACAACCCCGAGACCAAGCAGATGCTTGTATCCGGACTTGGTGAGATGCATATGGCAGTTCTTGCAGCAAAGCTTAAGAACCGCTTTGGAGTAACGGTAAACTTTGAAGAGCCTAAGATCGCATATCGCGAGAAGATAACCAAGAGAGTTGACGTAGAAGGAAAGCATAAGAAGCAGAACGGTGGTTCCGGTCAGTACGGTCACGTTAAGATTCGTTTCGCGCCTTCCGAGTCCGAGGGACTTGAATTTACAGTATCCGTTGTCGGCGGAACAGTTCCTAAGAACTTCTATCCTGCAGTTGAAAAAGGACTTCAGGACGCTATGGCAAAGGGCGTTGCAGGTTTCCCAATGGTAGGACTTGCTGCTGACCTTTACGACGGTTCTTATCATGACGTTGACTCCGATGAAATCTCCTTCAAGACCGCGGCTAACCTCGCATACAAGAAGTGTCTCGAGCAGGCGGCTCCCGTTCTTCTCGAGCCTGTTGGAGATCTTGATATTACCGTTCCCGACTCTCTCGTTGGTGACGTAATGGGTGACCTTAACAAGCGCCGTGGCGCAGTTATGGGTATGGATCCCGCTGAAGGTAAGAAGGGTTATTCCGTAGTTCACGCTATCGCTCCTAAGGCAGAGCTCGTTGACTATCCTACCGTTCTCCGTGCTATGACACAGGGACGCGGAAGCTTTGAGTTTGCAGTAAACGGCTACGACGTAGTTCCCGGCAATATCTCTGCAAAGATAGTTGAAAACTATAAGAAAGAAAACGCATAATTAAAATATTACAGTAGCCGCCCATTTGGGCGGCTACTTATTTTTCTTTTGAAAAAGAAAAAGGTAAGCAAAAGAAAACACTTACTTTTCTTTTGAAAAAGAAAAGGTAAGCAAAAGGCTGGTTCTCATAAGGAAGTTTGATATTGTTTTGTAGGGGCGTTCATCGAACGCCCGCGGGCGACCAATGATCGCCCCTACGGATAAACAAATTTGATCCGCAGAAAACAAATAATAAACCCCGACAGATTTAAATTAATGTCTGTCGGGGTTTGTTTTATTTTGTTCGACAAATTGGAATTTGTGAGTTACCAATTACAATTATTGATGTTTTATAATTCGCATACCTTCCACAACACCAAAGCCGTATGTATCCATAAAAATGCTTGATTCCTTGATGCAATAAATTTTATTCTTTGTTATTATGATAGGAACAAAAAATTTTTTGTACTTATATGGGTGGGATTTCACATCTAACATAGTTGACTTTATATATTTTTCAATTATTGAAATATTTTCTTCAATATTATCATTTAGAAAGATATATCCGATGTTGTAAGTAGTCATACCTTTACTAAAATTTTCTAAAATTGCTTGAATATCAACAAGTTCGTTTGCTTTGTTTATTATCACACAATAGCGATTAACTATACTTCCATCTCCGCAATTTACGTCAATCTCTTTGTGTAAGATTCCTTTGCTGATTGAATACCCATCTTTTAATAATCTGTTATAAAGCTCGCCTTCTGAAACAGATATATCCACAATGGAAAAATCCAAATTATCAATTTTTATATTAAGTTTATTGATATCATACTCGGTGAGCTTTCTATAGTTTACAGCAATATAAAAAATTGCTCCAATCAAACAAAGACACGAACAGGCACTAAATACATAAAAAGCAATTTCGTTTTCTGCTTTAATTGAAAGTCCACCAATAAACAAAAATATAGTCAGCACAAGCAATATGGAAAAAATTACGAAAGTTAAAATATATTTTTTCGTTGTCATAAATACTCCTTTCAAAATGTACTTTAAACAGTTCGTCAAATTCTTATTTATCATTCTACTTTATCGCCAGTTTCGCCTTTGTATTACAAAGGCACAGGGCTAATCCCATACCCCTAAGGTTGCACGTATCAAAGGCTCCCTCCGGGAGGGAGCTCCCGACGGAGTCGGGTGAGGGAGAGCGCGTTACCATAAAGTCAATCTAACCTCAAAGTCACGCAGGCTCCTTCCGTCACGCTTCGCGTGCCTCCTTCCTCCCGGAGGAAGGCTTTTCGTTAACCCCATTATAACACAAATCGGCAGAGAAAACAATATCTCTGCCGAAATTTATGTGTCACGGACCGTCGAGGACGCCGGTCCCTATAAATTGTAATCTTCCTTATGAGAAGTTGGGCAAAGAAACTTACTTTTCTTTTGAAAAAGAAAAGCTAAGCAAAAGAAAACAGAACAAAAAAGTACCAAGAAAATTACAGGGGAAACTTCTCATAAGAAGCTTCCCCTGATGTTTTTATAAAGTATACAATTTTCCTGCACAGGTCGAATATATAGCGACCTTATCGGGAGCTTTACCAAACAACTGTGTTATGGCTTCGGCATAATATCTGAGCTGTTCGCCGTGGGCTTCCTTCATCTTTGCGGTAGCAAGAGTATCGTCCGCCATTTCCTCACGTGTCAGTCGGTCGGTCTTGTAATCGTAAAGCTCGATTGAACCGTCCTCTGTTATGAGTATCAGGTCGATAACACCCTGAACGGCGATAGTTTCGTTTATTATCCGAGTCTTTAATTCCGTATCTTCGGTGAAATCCGATGCGGGCAGAAGTATGTTAAAGCGGCGTTCGCGTATAACCTCCCGTGCGCCGAGTATGCGGTCGCAGAACTCGCCATCAAGCAAACGCTGTATTTCTTTTTTGTATATCAGTCCTTCAAATTCCTCGGGAATAAAACGCTTTTCAATAAGCTCACGGATCATAGCGTCAACACC
The DNA here is from genome assembly GCA_045127215.1 of Eubacteriales bacterium. Classification (GTDB taxonomy): domain Bacteria; phylum Bacillota; class Clostridia; order Oscillospirales; family CAG-272; genus HGM12713. Next base: position 24,932 of record JBGVPV010000036.1, read on the forward strand.
GTGCTTCCGTGCGTATTCAAAATTGCAGAACTGCAAGAAGTTGTGGGTTGCCGTTCCGCGTTCCGCGGAGGTGGAGCTCTTTTTATCTATTCCTAAGAATATGCTCGGGACAGCCGTCGGCTTTCGTTCTTCAAAGGGAGAAAACGATGTGTCGTTGTCGTCCAGAACATCAGGAGAAAGACGTGATATTGAGAGCTTTGCGGGAATGCGTCTGAGATCTGCGTAGGGATAGACGAAGGAGAATCGCTTTTGAAGCTCTTCGGTAAGCGCCGTATCCTCTTGAATGCGTTCCTGAGTCGCGTCCGCTGTACTTCCATCAAAGGCAGTGATTTGGCAGGGCTGATATTCAAACACCTTAGCGGTAGCTTTTTCGTCATGCAAAACAGGAAGTATCCAATCAAGATATGACGAGCGCGTTAGCGTGGAATAGCGACAGTTAAATCTCGCATTGAACTCTGCGGCGGCGCGTACGTTTGGCAAGGTGCGTCGAGAGAAGCTTCCCGTAACGAACAGCTGTTCGCGCGCTCTTGTCAGTGCAACGTAAAGCACACGCATTTCTTCTTCGCGAGAAAGAAAATCTTCACGAAGATCAAGAATTCTTTTGAGGGGGGATTCGTATCGCGCAAATCCGGTATTATCGGCAAGATCCATAGCAATTCCTATACCGTAAGCGAATGAAAGAGAGTTCTTATGTTGAGGGCTCATACTTGCGCCCGTATTACAAACAAAGCAGACGGGGAATTCAAGTCCCTTTGATTTGTGTATCGTGGTAAGCGTTACACAGTCGTCGGATACTCCCTTTGAAACGGCTTCAAGTGTTGTACCGTTTTCGATTATCGTGTTGATAAATTCAATAAAGTTATAAAGTCCTTTGAATGATCCCGACTCAAAGCTTCTCGCATATTCATAAAGGCGGAGAAGATTTCCGCCCTCGCCACTTGAGGATTTTTCGGAGAAAAGTCCGGAGGCGACAAACGAATCGGTTGAGAAAAGATGCTTTAAGAACTTGTCTATGGGTAAGCTTGCGGCAATTCTGCGTAGTGCGCATAACTGCTCGTTAAAATCCGCACATCGAGCAGAAAGCTCTCCATCTCCTTCGGCGGCTATGCAGAGCTTATCGTAAAGTGAGTCTGAATCGCAGCCAAGCTTTGATATAAAGAGAATATCCTCGAGGGAAAAGTTGAAGATCGGTGAGCGTAGCGCCCCTGCAAGATACACGTCTCGCTGAGGATTGTCAACGGCGTTTAAAATGCAAAGCACCATAAGTACGTCGGGGTTTTGAAAATACTCCGTAGAGTCGGTCGCCGTTGTCTTTATTCCGCGCTTTGCCAGAGCTTCGGCAAAACGTGCTGAGGCGTTATTACTTCTGAAAAGCAGTGCGACGTCTTTAGGGAGTATTTTGCTGCCGTCAGCTTTTTTGTCGTTTTCAAGAATCTCTGCAATACGTTCGGCAACGTATTCCGCTTCCGCCTCAGATGCTTTCAGCTCGGATGAGGGATCGCTTTCCTCGTCGTTCGAATCGTCTTTTTTCTTGGCGTCTTTGGCAAATACGGCAACCTCGGTTGTCGGAAACAGGTCGGGATCTTTTTTCAGCCCGTAAACGAGATCGTCTTCAGGTGTGTATCCGATGCTTTGACCGCAAGAGGCAAAGAGCGGGGAACAGACAATATTTGTAAAGTCGATTATCTGCTTTGAACAGCGGAAATTTTCCGACATAAATATAGTACATGCGTCGGCATTTTCGTCATCGATGGGGGCAAAGCTTGAACGGTAACGTGCGAAAAGTGAGGGTTCAGCTCCTCTGAAGCTGTAAATGCTTTGCTTTATATCACCAACCATAAATCTGTTCGTAGGCGTTGAAATCGCTGAGAAAATAGCGTCCTGAACGGGATCTACGTCCTGATACTCGTCGATGTAGATCTCCGAGAAAAGTGAAGAGTATTCCATGGCGCATTTTGTCGGTTTGCCGTCACTTCCCACGAATAAATCAAAGGCGTATCGTTTGACGTCGGTAAGCTCAAGTATGTTTCTGCGTTTTTTCTCCGCCATAAATCTGAGGTGAAATTCATACAGAACGTCATACAGGAGCGCAAGATTCTTTGAGGTTTTGCTGAAGAAATGTGAAAAATCGGCATCCGAATAGCAGAAGAAATTATCGCAAAGATCCTTTACAAGCTCTTTCAAGGCCTTACGAAGCTCTTTACAGAAAATGCTGTCGCTACTTGCGAATTCGCTTTTCAACGATCCGAGCTTTGCAAAGGTGTGTCCGTTCAAAATATCCGCAACGCTTCTATAAGTGGGATCTTGTTTTTTTAGCTCATGTAAAACCGACAGACAAAGTCCTCTGTCACTTTCCATTGCAGGTGCGTACAGGCGGGACAGTTTATCGTCGGCATAGCATATCGAGAGGCACTGCTCGTAATACGGCAGAAAATCCTCAAATGCGGATATGCAGAAATCTTTGATTATCGCTCCGTATTTGGTTGCTAAGAAATCTCCGCTTGATGCTTCATCACATTCTTTGGCGCATTTTGCAAGGTATTCAACACCTTCGGGTACGTGCATGCACTTGCCGTAAATATCGGTAAGTACCTCGTGCATAACGTCACCTGTGTCGCGGATCTTTTCAAAGCATTCGCACAGGCGAGGAAATTCTTCGCTCGTCTCGTAAAACGAAAGAATGACGTCATTCATTACGTTCTTTGCAAGCAGGTCGGTTTCAGAGCTGTCAGCTATTCTGAAGCCTGAGGAGAGTGAGAGCGCGGCAAAGTTTTTTCGTACTGCGTCAAGATAGAATGAGTCTATCGTGGAGATGTGCGCGCTGCTGAGTTTAACGAGTTGCTTTGTAAGGTGAGCGTTTTCCGGGTCAATTGCAAGCGCATCACGCAGCGCGGCGGATATTTTTGCGCGAAGGTCTGCGGCAGACGCTCGTGTAAAGGTTACTATAAGCATATCGGAGATATCCGCGGGGGAGTTTTTCTCGGTAAGCTTTCTGATTATACGCTCAGTAAGCGTAGCGGTTTTTCCCGAGCCTGCTGCGGCGCTGACGAGTAGAGTTTTATCTCTTGAAGTTATAGCTTGTAGCTGTGCGTGGGTCCATTTAGTTGCCATCGCTTTCTTCTCCTTTCCCGTCAATTCTTCGACATATTGGCCTTGCGGTGCAATATTTGCAAGGATCTATGCCGCCGCTTATTTTAGGATCGCAGTCTGCGATACCGTCGTATATTTTATGGGCAATATCCACGAGGGTGTCCTTGATCTCAGTGCCGAGCGTATCAAAGTCCTCGGAGCTGATCAGAGATTTACCCGTGGGCTTTCCGTCCTTTCCTTTGGTGACACCAAGTAAAAGCTCTTTTTTGGATGAGCGGCTTACGGCGTTAAGTATCTTTTCGTCGTCAATTAAAATACCGTTGCGAGAAAGATTTCCCTGTGCGATGTCCAATATTTCGTTCTCATCGGTATCAAAATTCTTAATATCGATCTTAGGAAGTGCGCTTGAGAGATAGGTGATTCCTGCCGGCAACACTTGTCCGTTCCGATCAATTCCCGCCATATTTTTAAGCTTTGCGCCGGGGGCTGAACAGATGCAGAGCAGGTATAACAGCATTTGCGTGCCAAGACCCTCACGCGCCTCCTGAAGTGAGAATTCCTTACTGCCCGTTTTGTAGTCAACGATGCGAACGTATACGTCGTCTCCGTTACGCCAAAGGTCAACTCGGTCGATAAATCCTCGGAGTACAAGCTGAGCGCCGTTATCAAGCGGCATTATCAGAGGTGCGGGGTCTCCGTTTTGTCCATCAATGTGAAGCTCAAAGAACGCGGGACGGAAGTCACCGTCATCAAACTCACTCATAACATTGTCTATAAGCAAGCAGGAAAGACGGCGAAGCTTTGAATAAAGATGCTGCATTCGTTTGTTGTCAATCAGATGCTCGGGACATATTTTGCGGATATATTCACGCGATACCTCGTCAACCATCCGAGTGATATCCTCGCGAGTGGGGAGCTTAGCGTCGGGGGTGGCAGGTACGCAGAAGCGTATGATCTGCTCAAGAATATAGTGTATAAACGAGCCGAAGTCCGTAGCCTTGAAGTTTGATTGCTTTTGTTCGCGGAGCCCGAGCATATATCCTGCGTAGTAGCTGAACGGACAGCGAACGTATTTTTCGATTCCCGTGGGGGAAACGTATATCGTATCCCCAATAAGCTCACGTATAAGCTCGGGATCAAGTCTGTATTTTGAGGCCGAAACCGATGTTTGCGAGAGCTTTTGAACTGCGGGAACGTGTGGTGAGACCGCGTTTATCATAGATTGTCTTGCGGCTTTGTCGGAAATATTGCGTATGTGCGCGGCGGCAATTCGTGGGGTAGCGCAAGCGAGTAGGGGATCGTTACCGTCGAAGCTGTTGACCTTAACGTCGCAGAATAATGCTTTTACGCGTGAGATCGGTAATGAAGGTACTTGCTTAGATCCCTTAGCATCGGAAGAAGCCGTGAATAAAAATAGCTTTTCGGTAGCGCTGCCAAAGGTATTTCTTACATACATCAGCTCGTCTGATGATCTTGTATCGGAATCCTCGCCAAGATCCAGTCCAAGCTCCGAAAGTGCAGTTTTGTCGGCATCACTGAACATACCTGCGTCGTTGATATTTGCAGGGAACTCTCCCTCACAAAGTCCGAGAGCAAGTACGTATTTTGGGTGATCGGCACGTGCAGTAGCCGCCGAACCTATCACGACCTCGTCAATGGACGTGGGGATAGTGGCGATCTGTGTTTGCTCGAATACTATTTTCAATACGTCAAGCAGCTCGTCGGGTGTTATGCTTACGTTTTCAAGGGCATTAGCAACGTCAGCGAGCGCGTTAAGAATAATTCCGTAAGCGCTTGCATATTCTTCCGCGGTCTTAAGGTCACCGCGTTGCTTTTCTCGGTTTGCAAGCTCGAGAAGCTTGTCTTCAAGCGAGACGTCGAGAGTATATTGATATATGGCGCGGCACATTTCCTTTACGCTGTCCGCGGCTTCGAGCATAACGAAAAGACGCTCCAGAGGTTTGCAGAGTTCTTCGCGCATTTTGTTGGCTTCTTCAAGTATAACTTTACCGCGCTCAGAGGTTTTTTCTACGAGTCCGTCGGGATTCATAGTCCACGCGCCGTTCGTAAATCCCGCACCGGAAATATTCCAGGTGTTTACGTACTCCTCAAAAAGATCGGCAGAGCGCATTGAGAAAGCGCACAGTCCGGTTTTGATGTGCGAGATAACGTCGTTCTTTCTCCAATTGTATTTGCGGATGCGGAGCGCCGAGAGAATGAGCTTTACGGGAGCGAGGGCACAAACGTCACTTTTTTCTGAAAAATAAAAGGGAATATCGCCGCGTTCAAGCGCGGGTTCGATAATACCTCGATATTTCTCGGGATTTCGCATAACTATAACTATATCCTTGCAGCGCGCGCCGCTTTGCAAAAGCTCGATAATATGGCAGGCGGCGGCGTCAGCCTCGGCATAAGGCGTATCACATACGTCGATGCTTATTCGTCCGTCGCAGGACGGGGCTACATCTCCTGTCGGAGCGTTCATTTCCCAGATGTTTTCCGATACGTAACGCAGAGCAGGGTGTTGCTTTTTAATTTCACCGTTGAATATTTCATCAGAATGACCGCCGCGGCGTGTCGCGTGCTTAGCAAGTGTTTTCGCGGACGCCTCGATACTTGCGGTGCTTATATCACTGTACTTGGGTGAAGGCAGAGGAATGCATACGGTAACGTTGTCAGCGGTTGCGAAAATGCGGTCAATTATCCTGTGTTCAACCGCCGTGAAGGATGTAAATGAATCGATATAAACGTTTTTACCCTCAAAGAAATCGTGCTCCTCGAGAATATTGTAAAGTCGTGAAAGATCGTCAGCAGAATCGGTATAGCGATCACCGCAGAGCGCCTCGTAAGCGCTCCATATAAGGCAAACGTCGGAAATGCGTGCCCCAAGCTCTTCGTTTTCGATCTTCTGAAGTGTGGATTCGAGGGCGGTCAGATCAACGCCCGCGAATTTAAGCTCTGAAACGGTTGCCAGCATAGTTTCTATAAACGCGGGATCGTCAAGGGCGTTGCCGTTATATTTTGCAAGCAAGGGCGCGACCTCACGGAGTGCCTGCCACATCATCAGATGCTTTATGGGAGGAGTTATATAGGAGTAACAAAGTCCGCCGTATTCACGGCATACTCTGTTATAAAGTCGTGAAAAACCAAGCACTTCGAGCTTGAGCTGTGCGGACGGGGGGAGATTGTCCAGCGTCATTTTCTCGGCAGATACCGCCATTTGATCGGGAACTATAAGTATGGATTCTTTTCCCGTCTCGGTGTCGTTGAGAATAGCGTTTATAATTGCGTTTGATTTGGCGTCCGTATTTTTGCCGTATAAGAATCTGATCACGGTAATTCTCCTTCCTGTTCGAAATGTATCAGGTATATTTTATCATAATAGTCGACTAAAAACAAGGGAAAAATGATTTTTAGTATATAAAATATAATATTTTTATTTAATTTAATAAGAGTTACGAGTTTCTTCAAAAAATCTTCACATAAAAGTTTTATAATGTATATGTGGAAGTAGTTCATGTGCGGAGGTATTTTTCATGAATGACGATATAAAAAAAGAAAATTCGACAAACTACGGAGGACAGAGCTTTGATACTGAGAACGTTGAGGCTACCAATAAGGGCGGCGAAAATTGTGACAAAATCTCTGAGACTCAAAAAGCGGCAAATGATATACAAAAAGAAACAGCTTTCGGACAAGTCTCGGGTAATATCGGGCAAAATGAGAGCGCTACGAGAGATACGCAAGATGATGTAACGGACAGCGCGAAATATTCGGCAACCTATGCGCCGCCGTACTATGTTCCGAATCTTGAGTCTGTATCTGAAACAGTTCATGAGAAAGATAAAAATAAATCGGCAAAGCGAAGAAAGAGTGATTCTGGATTTATAGCCCTTCTCAGTACGGTATGCTTTTTGCTCGTATTGGCGATCATAATACTTGCCACTCTTTTACTGTCAAGGGATATGATAACGGGCGGATTTGGCTTTGGTGATTCACACGTCGATATTTTTATCGGCAATAAGGACGTTAACATTGTGGATAAGGGTGAGCAGGAGGTGCTGTCTATACCTGAGATAGTGAGCCGTGTGTCCGATAGTGTGGTTGAAATAACCACGAGGCAAGTAACCCATAATCCCTTTTACGGTAATTACGTAACAGGGGGAGCCGGAAGCGGAGTTATAGTTGCACAGAATGGCAATACGGGATATATCGTTACCAATCATCACGTCGTTGCGGGCGCAGATAAAATGATAGTCACTGTAAACGTTGACGGTGAGAGAATGCAGTACGAAGCAACTTATCGCGCGGGAGATGCGAGGGAGGACATAGCTGTCATAACCATATCTCTCAGAAACGGAGAGACACTTTCCCAAGCTCAATTCCGTGATCTTGAAAGCTCGCCGTTGCTTGTAGGAGAGAGCGTGATAGCTATTGGTAATCCCCTTGGAGAGCTTGGCGGTACTGTGACTAACGGTATAATCAGCGCACTTGACAGAGAAATAACGATAGACGGAAACAGGATGACGTTGCTTCAGACGAACGCTGCCGTAAACCCCGGCAATTCGGGCGGCGGTCTCTTTGATTCTACGGGAATGCTTATAGGTATAGTTAACGCAAAGGAGTCGGACAGTGGTATTGAAGGTCTCGGATTTGCCATTCCCGCTGACAGAGTGCTTAAGAATGTCACTGATATTCTTGAGATCGGCTATATTACCGGAAGAGCGGGACTCGGTATTTCGGTATATGCTGCAAACGGTGTATACGGTGTGTACGCGGTAGAATCTTCGGGAGCGTTTAAGGCAGACGATCGTATCGTTGCCATAAACGGAGAAGCTATTCATACTCTTTCTGATTACAATGCAGTTCTTAGTGAGCTTACCATAGGAGAAACGGTAACCGTAGTGGTTATGCGTGACAATAACTCGTATAAGGAATTTGAAGTTAAGGTAATTGAGGACGATTCCAAATAACTTAATAATCAGGAGAAGAAGATGTATAAATTACTTGTCGTTGATGATGAAATCAGAATACGTTCGATAATAAAAAAATACGCGGAATTTGAAGGGCACAGCGTGACTGAGGCGGCTGACGGAATTGAAGCCGTACATCTGGTGCGTAAGTTTAAGTTTGACCTGGTAATAATGGATATAATGATGCCTGAGCTTGACGGATTCTCGGCTTGCCGAGAGATCCGCAAGCATTCCGACGTGCCGATAATAATGCTGTCGGCAAGGGGCGAGGAATATGATAAGATAAACGGCTTTGAGGTGGGTATTGACGATTACGTCGTAAAGCCATTTTCACCGAAGGAGCTTATGCTTCGTATAGACGCGGTCATGAAGCGCGTGAAGAGAGCTGATAACAGAGGAAAGCAACCGGAGCATCTCGTTGTAATGCTTGACGGTGGCGGACTTACAGCTGATATAACGGCACGAATCGTTTACATAGACGGTGAACGTGTGGATATGTCTCCTAAGGAATACGATCTGTTTTTCTATATGCTTGAACATAAAAACATAGCGCTTTCAAGGGAAAAGCTTATAAGCGACGTATGGGGATACGACTTTTACGGCGACGTAAGAACGCTGGATACGCACGTTAAATTGCTTCGCAGAAGTCTTGGCAAGTATTCCAATCTTATCGTAACGCTTCGCGGTGTCGGATATCGATTTGAGGCGTAAGAGCTATTTATAAATTTCAATGTGAGGGTAGGATATTGAAACATAAAGCTGTTTTTACCCCAAAAAGTACATACGGGAGAAATGAAAAGCAAAGCATGGGTATTCGTACGAAGATGTATGCGATAATCGTCGCGTTCATCGTATGCGTATTGATCAGTATTTGGTTTTTGCAGGTTGGAATGCTAAGCTTTTTCTATCAGAATACTAAGTTTTCAGAGCTTAAGGATTCGGCAGACGTAATATATGAGGCGTTGGGTGACGATATCGAGATCGATAATATAGCCCGAGAGCTATCGGATGATTATGCCCTTGACGTGTGGGTAATGCGTATGAATGGTCCCGACGTCGAATGGATGATCAAGCACAGCAGTACGGGAGTCCCTGCACTTGCAATGCTGTCTCAGGAGTTCGGTGATTTGTATGCCAAGGCGATAGACAACGGCGGCATATATATGGCTACTGTGCCGATAGATCAGTTTTCAAGCGGATCTACGTTGAAGGTTATTGAAGACAATCTCGGTAAAAGTGATGAATTCCCGAGCATAACGCGCTATGACAAACCTATTGGAACTCTATATATAAGAGTTGAATACGTGGGTGAGGATGAATATATGGTGCTTCAGTTTGCCAACCTTACACCCCTTCAGACGACGGTAAACCTTCTTAGAAATCAGTTTACCTTTATAGGATTTGCGATGCTTCTTATCGCACTCATACTCGTTGGATTTATATCAAAGATCATAACAAAGCCGTTTTTGCAGATGACCGATGCGGCAAAAAAGCTTGCTGAGGGAAATTATGATGCAAACTTTACAGGACACGGTTATCGTGAGATAGATGAGCTCGCGCAAACGCTTAATTACGCGTCGAAGGAGCTTGCTAAAACGGATAGCCTTCAAAAGGAGCTTATTTCAAATATATCTCACGATCTTCGCACCCCATTGACTATGATAAAAGGCTACGGCGAGGTCATAAGAGATATACCGGGTGAAAATACTCCCGAGAACGTTCAGGTTATTATTGATGAGACAACGCGCCTTTCTGAGCTTGTCAGCGATATGTTGGATCTCTCGAGAATACAGTCCGGTACGCGTAAGCTGCAATATGAATGCTTCTGCATAACCGATATAGTAAAGGATACGCTTTGCCGATACGAGAAGCTGAGAATGCAGGAGGGATACAGCATAGAATTTATTGTCGATGAAGATGCGTACGTTATGGCAGACAGAGGTATGATATTGCAGGTGATATACAATCTTATCAATAATGCTATCAACTATACGGGCGATGACAAGAGCGTAGTGGTTTCTCAGAAATGCACCGAAACCGGTGTGAGAATAAGTGTGGCGGATACGGGCATGGGAATAGAGCCTGAGCATCTTACTGAAATATGGCAAAGATATTACCGACTTGACAAGGTCCATAAGCGCGCAACTGTTGGAACGGGACTTGGGCTTTCGATAGTAAAGGAGGCTCTTGAGGCTCACGGTGCATTTTACGGAGTTGAAAGCTCTGTGGGGAATGGATCTACGTTTTGGTTTGAGCTTCCTATGACTGAGATCTCCGATATATTTGATGCTAAATATGACAATAGCGAGAATAAGGACCTATGAGAATTTTAGAAGATAAAATTATTCAGGGGGCGCTTAGCTGCCCCCTGTGCCATAATAATATGACTGTGCAGGGCACGAGCCTTGTTTGCTGTGGAGAGCGAAAGCATTGCTTTGATTTTGCAAGTGGCGGATACGTTAATCTTTGCAGTCCGCGTCAGAGTGGCGGGGGCGATTCCAAGCAAGCGGTAAGAGCGCGCACTGAGTTTTTGAATAAACAGTATTATCGTCCGATTGCCGATGCACTTGCCGAGCTTGTATGTAAGTTTGCACCCGTCGGACTCCCTGTGCTTGACGCAGGTTGCGGCGAGGGATATTATACCTGTGTAATAGCGAATTCGGGATATTCTGTGATTGGCGTTGATCTCTCAAAATTTGCTACCGATGCCGCCGCCAAAAGAGCGGCACGCGACGGCTTTGATAACGCCTTCTTTGCCACGGGAAGTGTTTTTGAGCTTCCTGTAAAAGACGGTTCTATCGGAGCTATCACAAGCATATTCGCGCCGTGCGCGGCAGACCATTTTGCCGCAAAGCTCGCTCGGGGCGGTTGCCTTATAGTAGCGGCGGCAGGTGAAGACCATTTACTTGGACTTAAAAAGGTTATATATGATGACGTACATACCAATACCGAGCGTGCGGATATGCCGTCTGATATGATAAAGATAGCAGAGAAGCGCGTTCGCTATTCAATAGACGTGATCGGTAACGCTGACGTGAAAAGTCTTTTTGCTATGACGCCGTACTATTGGCGTACGTCACCGCATGATGCGCAAAAGCTTGAGTCTGTTGATGCGCTCACCACAGAGGTGGACGTTGTTTTGTCGGTTTATACACATAATTCTAAAACGGAGATATGATATGAAAATAGTTGTGCTTGATAAATGCACTGTGACTACAGGGGACGTTGATCTTTCGCCCTTGGAGCGTTGCGGTGACGTTGAATATTACGATCTTCTTACCAAGCCCGAGATAATAAAGGCGCTTGACGGCGCGGACGCCGTTATCGTAAATAAGGCTGTCATCGATAAGGAAATAATGGATGCTACCTCGCTTGGATTTATCGGACTTTTTGCGACGGGATATAACAATATAGATACCGAATACGCAAAGCAAAAGGGAATAGTCGTGTGCAACGTGCCGGGATACTCTACAAGCTCTGTGACGCAGATGACGTTTTCCTTGATGCTTGACCTTGCTTCAAGTACCTCAAAGTATTCGGCGTCCGTCGCGGGAGGCGACTGGAAGAGATCGGCTCAGTTTTCATATCTTACTTATCCGATCTGCGAGCTTGCCGGAAAGACTCTCGGTATATACGGACTCGGTGCTATCGGTATTTCGGTAGCTCGAGTGGCACTTGCTTTTGGAATGAAGGTAATAGCATATACACGCACTCCCAAACAGGTTGACGGAGTCGAGCTCGTAAGTGAAAAGCAGCTTTTCAGTCAAAGTGATTTTGTGAGTTTCCATTGTCCGCTCAATAAGGACTCCGAGCGTGTTCTAAACAGAGAAACCATTGAGCTTATGAAGCCTACCGCCTTCGTTATCAATACGGCGCGCGGTGGAGTTATTGATGAGCAAGCGCTTGCAGACGCTCTCAGAAGCCGCAGGATAGCGGGAGCGGGACTTGACGTTCTCACCTCAGAGCCGATGGCGGCAGATTGTCCGCTTGCAGATATTGAAAACTGTATTATCACCCCTCATATCGCCTGGGCGGCTTATGAGTCGCGCGTACGCCTTATTGACATCGTGGTTGATAACCTGCGTGCATTTGCGGCAGGAACGCCTATAAACGTAGTTAACAAATAAAAAAACAGGACGCAAATGCGTCCTGTTTAAAAACATTCTGTTATCAGAGATTTTCAACGATAGCGGCTGTATCCTTGGCAATAACGAGCTCCTCGTTTGTGGGGATCACGTATGCCTTGACCTTAGAGTCGGGTGTGGATATCATCATTGCATCGGAAAGTCTGAATGCCTTCTTATTTGCCTCACGGTCAAGCTCGATTCCGAGATATTCCATATCAGAGAGCACGAGCTCACGAAGAATGGAGCTGTTCTCACCGATACCTGCGGTAAATACAACGGCGTCGAGTCCGTTCATTGCGGCAGCGTACCCGCCGATGTACTTCTTGAGCTGGTGCTTGAGAATGTCAAGCGCGAGCTTAGCCTTTTCGTTGCCTTCGTTGTAAGCCGCTTCAATATCACGGGAGTCAGAGGAAAGACCTGTAACTCCGAGGAATCCGGACTTCTTGTTCATGATGTCATTGACCTGTGCAGCTGTAAGGCCTTCCTTATCCATAAGGAAAGGAACGATAGCGGGGTCGATATCACCGCAACGGGTACCCATTTCGATACCTGCAAGGGGAGTGAAGCCCATGGTAGTATCCATAACCTTGCCGCCCTTAACTGCGGAGATAGAGGAGCCGTTACCGATATGACAGGTTACGATCTTGGTGTCCTCAGCATTCTTACCGAGAAGTTTGATCATCTCAGCACTTACAAATCTGTGAGATGAACCGTGGAAGCCGTAGCGGCGCAAGCCGTACTTTTCATAGTACTCATAGGGAAGTGCGTACATATAAGCCTCGGGCTCCATTGTCTGATGGAACGCGGTGTCAAATACGAGCACCTGAGGTGTGCCGGGCATTGTGTCAAGACAGCCCTTGATACCCATGAGGTGAGCTACGGTGTGAAGAGGTGCGAACTCCTTATAAAGCTCAAGCTTTGCAAGAACGTCCTCAGTCATAAGTATGGAGCTTGAGAAGTAAGAGCCGCCGTGAACTACACGGTGACCGATAGCTCCGATCTCACTCATATCGGAAATACAGCCGTACTCAGCGTCGGTGAGATACTTTACAACGAGCTTCATGGCGTCAGCGTGATCCTTCATGGGAGATTCATAGGTGGTCTTAGTACCCTTTATGAGCTGCTTGTGCTCAATGCGTGAGCCGTCAAGACCGATTCTTTCGCAAAGTCCCTTTGCCTTTACCTCGGTAGTAACAGAATCAATGAGCTGATACTTGAGGGAGCTGGAACCTGCGTTAACAACGAGAATATTCATGTAAAAATTCCTCCGTAGTAAATAAATAATTTCAGTTCAAAATATATTATACAACACTTTCGGACTCATTTCAAGTGAAAAAATAAAATTATTCATAAAATTTATAAAAAACGTCAAAAGGAGTGTATCAATGGCGGATTTCTGCATAATAAGCGAATTCAATCCGATGCATAACGGACATAAATACATTGTAGAAAAAGCGCGCGAGCTTGGCGCGGACAGCGTTAGCGTAGTTATGAGTGGCAACGCTACCCAGCGAGGTGAGCTGGCAGTTACGGATAAATATTTGCGCGGTAAGGCTGCCGTGATGAGTGGTGTGGACCTCGCCCTTGAGCTTCCGTATCCTTGGTGTGCTTCAAGCGCGGATTACTTTGCCACGGCGGGCGCGTATATTGCAAGTCAAGTCGCGGATACCTTGCTTTTTGGCTCAGAGTGCGGAGATATTGATCTCCTATGCAGAGCGGCGGAGTATTGCGAGCGCGATGAGTTCTTGCAAAGCTTTGAGGATAAAAAGAAAATAATGGGCGCGGCAAAGGCGTACGTCCAGTCGCTTGAAGAAGCCGGCTTTGAAACATTGCATTCAAACGATCTGCTTGGTGTTGCGTATATCAGAGCCGTGCGCAGAATGGGGCTTGACCTTGAATGCCGTACCGTCAAACGAGTCGGTTCAGCGTATTCGGATACCGAGGTGCGCTCGGGCGAGCTTCCGTCGGCAACCGCAATAAGACGGTTTTTAGCCTGCGGCGAGCTTGATACGATCGGTGATATCGTTCCGAGACCTACCGCGGAGATGCTAAAGACAGCAATAGCTAGCGGAGAGCTTGTTGATCCCGATAAGCTTTTAGAATATGCGTTGTGCTTTTTCAGGCTTAGTGACGCTTCGGCGTTTGAGGAAATCGCCGAGGCGGGCGGAGGGCTTGCTAACCGAATTTGTTCGGTGGCAAAGGACAGTCACAGCGGAGCTGAGCTTTTTGATAGCGTGAGGACCAAGCGGTATACTGATGCGCGTGTGCGTCGGGCAATGCTGTTTTGTATGACCGGGGTTAAAGCAAAGATGCTTGATACTCTGCCGCAATATACCACGCTTCTTGCCGCAAATGATAAGGGCAGAGAATTGCTTGCAAAGAAACGTAAGTCAGGTGGCATTGAGGTCGTCACAAAGCCTGCTGACGCCCCACGTGATACGGAACAGTACGGAGTATCCGAAAGACTTGACGCGCTCTACGGACTTGCTTTGCCGCAGAAGACTACCGTCGGCGAAATGCTCAGAAAAAAAGCGTATATAGAAATCGGTGAAAAAACTTGACTTTTCTTAAAGTGTATGGTATACTAACTTAGTTAAAAAGTAACGCATAGATAGGAGGGCATTGATATGTCAGCTGAAAATAGAGAAAAGGTCGGCGGAAAATACCTTGAATATAAGGGCAAGCCGCTAGTAAGAGAAGGGGAAACAATATGCTACGGTGATATGACCGATCCCTGCATACTTATCCTTGAAATAATGTCTTATAAAAAGACTGCCGAGGGAGAGCTTCCCGATAAGATACTTATCCAGGTCGTTGACTCAAAGGATCAGTCCAAGATACTCAGACAGGGATCTAAGGACGGACTTTATGAGGCGTTCAACCTCGGTCTTATCTGGCTTGAGCACGAGCTCAAAAAGGTAGCAAACTAAATTGTATATAGCTTGGTGGAGTGCCGTATTTGTTGAGGACACTCCACCGTTTTTTTATTCATTATAGGTATAAAATCCCTGTGTTTTTCTTTTTTTAAGTGAATTTTTTTGCATTATGTACATAATGCGGTGCGAATTTATGTATATTGCAACAAAAAACAATTTATGTAAAAGCTTTTTTAGCTATTCTATTGACAATTTTTTCGCATTGTGGTAAAATGTTATCGTCTAATAGTGTTTAAAGTGGAGTTTTCTATCTTGAAAATACCATTTGGACAAAAACCTTAAAAAATTTAAAAAGGAGAAAAATGAATTATGAAAAAGCTTTCATTGATTCTCGTTCTGATCATGACGTTGTCACTCATGGTTGGAGCGCTCACAACCATTGCGTTTGCAGCTGGTGACGGTACACAGGCTAACCCCATTACCGTTGGTGGCGAAGGCGCAGACTACGCAACCGTTGGCGAAGCTCTCGCAGCTATCGGCGCGGCTGAAGGCACAACCTACATCAAGGTTACCGGAAATACAACGGAAACAGCAGCAGGCATCGTTCTTGCTAATGATGTTGTTATTTATTCCGATGCAACCGGCGACGATCGTCCCGTAATTACTCTCGCTGCAGATGCAAATATTGGCGCAGCAAGTGGTTATTTCTTCTGGATAACTGTTGACGGTGCTGAGCTTACTTTTGATGGACTTAAGATCGATACCAGTGCTTTTTTTGGTGCTAAAGATACTCAGAAGGCCTCAGGTACTATAATTCTTAACAACGGCGCTAAGGTTTCTGTTGTTGATTCCGTAGCTACTCATGGCGGTAGCAAGACAAAGAACGGTGGTTTCGTTTACTTGGGTGCAGCTGGACACTCCGGCGATATCGTTATTGACAATTCTACAGTAACTTCTGGTAACAGAGGTATATATATTGAAAAGTCAACCGGTTCTTCTTCTATCACTTTGATTAATAACGCTGTACTTAAGAGTACAACTACACACGGAATTCAGTGTAGTGCAACTACTCCCGCAGCTCTTACAGTTACTGTTATAGATTCTGAAATTTCCGCTAACGGCGTAGGTATGTATAACAGAGCTAAAAAGGCTGACGTTACATTGATTAATGCTAAGATAACCTCAACTTCTCAGGTAGTTGACGCAAGAAACGACACAGCTACTCTTGATCTTGTTGTTGTAGGTGGAACATTTAAGGGTGTGGATCTTGTTAAGTTCAAGAGCCCCACAGCAGTAATTAACATTATCGGCGCTGACGTTGCTGGTGTAACAACACTTATAAACAATGAGCTCAGCTCTGAGAACGTTACCGTTAAAACTTATGGTATTACATCTGGCAACTTCACCAACGTAGCTGATGAAAAGATCACTAAGATTGACGAAGCTGGTGCCCATGCTTTAGTTGGCACTTTGTTCGCGGATGATGCAGTTCTTAAGGATGCAGCTATCAAGGCTATTCCTCATATCTGCGTTTTCGATCAGGAAGTAGTTGACAACAAGTTCCTCGCAACCGAGGCTACTTGTACAGCACAGGCTACATACTACAAGTCTTGCGTATGTGGCGAAAAGGGAACTGAGACTTTCGCAGCAGGCGAAGTTCTTCCTCACGTATTCGATCAGGAGATCGCAGGTGACGAGTACCTCGTTTCCGATGCAACATGTACAACCGGCGCAGTATTCTACAAGTCTTGCGAGTGTGGTCTCAAGGGCGAGGAGACATTTATGTCTCTCGGTTCTCTCGGTCACTTGTTCGGCGAGTGGACAACTGTTACTGAGCCCACAGTAGACGCTGAAGGCGTTAAGGAGAGAGAGTGCTCCGTATGTGGCGAAAAGGAAACTAAGTCTATCGAAAAGCTTCCCGTAACTGAGGCTCCCGTAGTTGAAGAGCCCACCTTTACTGAGAAGGTACTCGGCAAGGTTAACTCCGTTAAGGACTGGACAGTTGCTAAGGCTGTTGCACTTAAGAACAAGGCTGCAGGCGCTCTTGGTTGTGGCGGTTCTATCGGCGGCACAAGCATTATCATCATGCTCGCTGCTGCAGGCGCAGTTATCGCACGCAAGAAGGAAGACTAATTCCGATTTATAAATAATTGAAAAACTGATTTAGGTTTTTCTTAAAACAAAGGCTGTTGCTTCGGCAACAGCCTCTTGTTGTTATAATAAAATGTTTTTATTTTCCAAAAAATCCTTGAAAAAATCAAAAAAATTTCAAATTACCTATTGCAATTTTAAATTATTGTGATACAATATATATATGCACGATGGATATACTTTCCCGTGCATCGTAAATTAAACAAACGGAGGTAATATTACAATGGCTTACAAGATTACAGACGATTGTGTTTCTTGTGGTGCATGCGCTGAGGCTTGTCCTGTAAACGCTATCACAGAGGGTGACACAAAGTACGAGATTAACGCTGATGAGTGCATCGAGTGCGGTGCTTGCGCTGAGGCTTGCCCCGTAGCTGCACCTGTAGCAGACTGATTTCAATTATCCGAATACTTAAGAGGATAACTCACGGGCTGTTGCTGTTTGCAACAGCCCATTGTCTTTAATGGGAGAAATTGTTTTGATCAACATTGGTGATATAGAATTATTCGAGGACGAGCGTCTGGACGAAGTCAATGAAAATCTGACCTTGATACAAAAAAAGGACGGTTTGACCTTTGGAACGGATGCTTTTTTGTTGGCATCCTTTATAAAAAACGCTCCGTCTGCAAAGGGAGCCGAGCTTGGCGCGGGTACGGGTATTGTATCGCTTTTAGCGGCGCAAAGACAAAAGCTTGCTCATATTTACGCTATCGAGGTACAAAGTGATTTTTGTGCACTCACCGATAGAAACGTGAAGCTCAACGGTCTTGGGGATAAAATTACCGTTCTTGAAGCTGACGCCAGGGATATAAAAGCCACAAGTGTTGGCGGTGAGCTTGATGTGGTATTTTCCAACCCGCCTTATATGAAGACCGACAGCGGCAAACGCAACACATCGGAACGCAAATATATAGCACGTCACGAGGTTAAGGGTGGCATAGATGATTTTTGCGAGGCGGCATACAGACTGCTCAAGCACGGTGGTAAATTCTATTGCGTTTACCGTCCCGATAGGCTTGTGGGCTTGCTTTCTGCCATGCGCAACCATAGGCTTGAACCCAAGATACTGCAAACAGTTTGCGCTAACACAGAGAGCGCGCCGAGTATGGTACTCGTTATGGCTCAAAAGGGTGGCAATGAGGGGCTTATAACGCCGCCTACGCTCTTTTTGAACCGTGACGGTAGCACGGAGCTTACCGAACGCGCCGCGAAAATTTACGATACGCTCAGCTTTGAATAACATAAAGGAGAGCTTCTGATGGAAGGACTTAAAAGAATACTCAGCTACGTCAGACGTGGTGTTGACGATTACGAGATGATAAAGGAAGGCGATAAGATCGCGGTCGGAGTGTCTGCGGGTAAGGACTCGCTTGCACTTTTGTGCGCTATGGCGGCGTTACGTAGATTTTATCCCAAGAAATTTGAGCTTTGCGCGATAACCGTCGATATGGGATTTGAGGACTTTGATCTGACTCCTATAAGAAAAATGTGTGAGGAGCTTGAGGTTGAATATCACGTCGCGCCCACGCAGATTGCAAAGATAATTTTCGATATACGTAAGGAGAAAAATCCTTGCTCTCTATGCGCAAAGATGCGTCGAGGCGCGCTTTATAATTATGCCAAAGAGATCGGTTGTACGTCAGTTGCGCTCGGACATCACTTTGACGACGTGGTGGAGACGTTTATGCTCAATCTTTTTTATGAGGGAAGGCTGGGTTGTTTTCAGCCCGTTACATATCTTTCAAATACCGATATTTATCTCATAAGACCTATGATCTATATGCCTGAGAAGGACGTCAGATATTTTGCATCTAAAAACGAGCTGCCCGTTATAAAATCTCCCTGCGCCGCTGACGGAAACACCGAGCGCGAAGAAATGAAGAAGCTTTTACACGGGCTTGAGATGGGCAACAAGGGCTTACGCTACCGCATTTTCGGTGCGATACAGCGCGGAGAGATCGACGGATTTCGTGAGATGGGCAGAATGCAGGGAATGAAGGATTACGAAGACGATTAAATATAAGTAATTTGCGGCAAATTTTGCCGTACCCCCTTGTAAAAATTTAAAATATTTGTTATAATATAATGAGAATTAATGCTAAATTGCTCGAAAGAGAGGATTTTGAAATGAGCGAGAAATATTATATAACAACAGCGATAGCATACGCATCCAAAAAGCCGCACTTTGGCAATACCTATGAGGCTATTATGACCGATGCTATGGCGCGCTATAAGAAGCAGATGGGCTTTGACGTTTTCTATTGTACGGGAACTGACGAGCACGGTCAGAAGATCGAGGATCTTGCAAAGGATGCGGGAATTACCCCCAAGGCGTACGTTGACGGCGTTGCGGGTGAGATCCGCGAGCTTTGGGATAAGATGGACGTTGAATACGATCACTTTATTCGTACGACAGACGACTATCACGAGGCGGCTGTAAAGAAGATATTCAAGAAGTTCTACGATAAGGGCGATATATATAAGGGCAAATATGAGGGTTGGTACTGTACCCCTTGTGAGTCCTTCTTCACGGAAACTCAGGCGGAGGGCGGCAAGTGCCCCGATTGTGGCAGACCCGTGCAGAGAGCTGAAGAGGAGGCATACTTCTTCAAGATGAGCAAATATGCTGACAAGCTTATGGCTCACATTGAGGCAAATCCCGAGTTTATCCAGCCGGAATCCCGAAAGAAAGAAATGGTAAATAATTTCCTTAAGGTTGAGGGTGGTCTTCAGGACCTTTGCGTTTCCAGAACCTCTTTCAGCTGGGGAATTCCCGTTGATTTCGATCCTCGCCACGTAACTTACGTTTGGCTTGACGCGCTCACTAACTACATCACGGCTATCGGCTTTGATCCCGATAAGTCTTACGAGGAGCAGAGTGAGAAGTTCAGAAAGTATTGGCCTGCTGACGTTCACGTAATAGGCAAAGATATACTTCGTTTCCATACTATTTACTGGCCTATCTTCCTGATGGCGCTTGATATGCCGCTTCCCAAGCAGATATTCGGTCATCCCTGGTTCAACTTTGGCGCTGATAAGATGTCAAAGTCCCGTGGAAACGTTATTTATGCGGACGAGCTTGCAGAGCGCTTTGGTGTTGACGGCGTGAGATATTACGCTCTTGCCGAGATGCCTTTTGCAACTGACGGAAGCATTACGTATGAAACTGTTATAAAGAGATTTAACACAGACCTTGTAAACAATCTCGGCAACCTTGTCAAGAGAACGCTTGACATGCAGAAAAAGTACTTTGACAAGGTAGTTCAGAAGCCCACCGCTCCCACAGAGCTTGACGCAGAGCTCAAGGCAAGTGCTGTAAAGGCTTACGAGGGTGTTGTGGCTAATATGGACGCTTTCCGCGTAGCAGACGCGCTTGAGTGCATTTTTGAGATGCTCAGCCGCGCTAATAAGTATATTGATGAAACAACACCGTGGGCACTCGCTAAAGACGAGAGTCAGAGAGAAAGACTCGGCACGGTACTTTATAACCTGCTTGAAACTATTCGTTGGGGTGCGGTTCTTTTGAATCCATTTATCCCCGCAACCTCTGCTGAGATATTCTCTGAGCTTGGAACTGCTCTTACAAGCTACGATACTATCGGAGCCGAGGAGAAGTTTGGCGGTATTGAGGCAGGTAGCACGGTTGGAGACTCCAAGGTTCTCTTTGCGAGAATAGACGAGGCAAAGCTGCTCGCTGAGCTTGAGGCTGAGATGGCGGCTAAGAAGGCGGCGGCAGAAGCCGCAGCTAAGGCTGCTGAAAAGCCTGAGGGATGTGCTATAATCGGTATCGAGGACTTTATGAACGTAGAGCTTCGCACGGCGCAGATAGTTTCTTGTGAGCGTGTTCCCAAGGCTAAGAAGCTGCTCAAGCTCCAGCTTGATCTCGGTTATGAGAGAAGACAGGTGGTTTCAGGTATTGCAAAGTTCTACGAGCCCGAGGCACTCGTTGGCAAGAAGATCATCGTAGTGGCAAACCTCAAGCCCGCAACGCTTTGCGGTATCGAATCTAACGGAATGATACTTGCGAGTGGTGAGGAACAGATCAGAGTAGTATTTCTTGCTGAGGATACCCCTCTTGGAGAAAGAGTAAGATAAAAGCTTATAAAATCCTTGATATATAGGAGAAAATATGAAAATTACTGTTGTTGGATGCGGACGCTGGGGCTCGCTTATAACGTGGTATCTTGATAGACAGGGGCACGAAGTGACCTTGTATGGTCTTGAAAACGCTCCGGAAATGCAGAGATTCCTCAGGGAAAGAAGAAATGATCTTCTTGAACTCCCCGAGAGTATAAAGCTGACTACGGATATCAGCTCGCTTTGCGGCGCTGAGGTCATTGTAATTTCCATCGGATCTCAAGGACTTCGTTCCTTTATGAAGGAGATCGAGCATCTTAATATAGAGAACAAGACCTTTGTACTTTGTATGAAGGGAATAGAGATGGATACGGGCAAGCGACTTTCTGAGGTAGCGTCCGAAAACCTGCACCCTTCGAATAACGTTGCTGTATGGATAGGACCCGGTCACGTACAGGAGTTTTACGCAGGTATACCTAACTGTATGGTAATTGACAGTGAAAATGAGGCTGTCAAGACATATCTCGTTGACAATCTCTCAAGTGATCTTATCAGATTTTATTATGGATCTGATATAATAGGCAACGAGCTTGGTGCGGCGGCAAAGAACGTTATAGGAATTGCTGCAGGAATGCTTGACGGAATGGGACTTTCCACACTTAAGGGTGCGCTTATGTCTCGTGGCACTCGTGAGGTTGCAAGACTTATTGCCGCTATGGGTGGTAAGGAACTGTCAGCCTACGGACTTTGCCATCTTGGCGACTATGAGGCGACCGTATTTTCAAAGTTCAGTCACAACCGTCAGTTTGGTGAGTCATTTGTTAAGGGCGAGAAGTATACTCTTCTTGCTGAAGGGTACTATACCGCAAAGGCAATGATGACACTGGCAGAGAAGTATTCGGTAGAGCTTCCGATATGTGAATCAGTTTATAAGATCCTTTGGGAGGGTGCGGACGCTCGCAGTGAACTCCGCGATCTGTTCTCCCGTTCGATCAAGCAGGAATTCTGATGGCTGAGATTTTTGATAGTAAGGCGATTTGCGAGGGCATCTTTGACTCTCACGCGCATTATTTTGACAGACGTTTCGAGAATGAAACCGACGGCGCGGACGCAGTTCTGCAAAGAGATGTTTTTGGCTCGGGTATAGTTGGCGTTATTAACGTCGCGACCAACCTTAAGACTTCCGAGATATGTATAAAACAGGCATCATTGTACGATAAAATGTACGCTACCGTGGGTATTCACCCCGAGGACGTGCAGTATTGTGAGAATAGCATAGATGTGGAACTTAAAAATCTCATGTCGCTGATCGGAAGCAGGGAAGATGCGCGCAAAAATAAGGTGGTAGCGATAGGCGAGATTGGACTTGACTATCACTATGAGGGATTTGATAAGGAGCTTCAGCAAGTGTATTTTGAGCGTCAGCTTGAGCTTGCCCGAAACCTTGATATGCCCGTTATAATACACGATCGTGACGCTCACGGAGATTGCTTTGAAACTGTGCTGAAATATCCCGACGTTCGCGGAGTATTTCACAGCTTCAGCGGAAGTGCGGAAATGGCGGCAGAGCTTGTACGACGCGGCTGGTATATATCCTTTTCGGGTGTACTTACCTTTAAAAATGCAAGAAAATGCGTCGAAGCTGCTGAAAAAATACCGCTTGATCGCATACTTATCGAAACGGACGCACCGTATCTTGCACCGCATCCGTTTCGAGGAAAAATAAATCACTCGGGCTATATGTACCTTACTGCACAAAGGTTGGCAGAAATAAAAGGCGTTTCCCGAGATGAGATCGTATTAAAAACTACGAAAAACGCAAGAGAATTGTTTGGTATTGATTAATAAAAATCATTGACTGCGCCGCGTGTGGCGCAGTCAATACTTTACAAGAGGAAAATGTTATGGCAAAAGATATACAGATTCGCCCCCTATCCTCACTTGCAAAGGTGTTTCCGAGCAAGATAATCGGCAAGAAGTGTACATTCGGGCAGGTAGCTGCAGGGCAGGAGATATCCTTTCAGGTGGCATATCGCCTTAACCGTGATTATTATACTAAAAAAGCTTATCGTGTAGAGGTAACACTCGGTGATGATATTAAGGTGTCGCCCGAGCTTTTTGACGTTAAATACGTTCCTTCGTTTTTTGTGGCTTATCCTATGGCGCACGATAAGAACTATATTACTACGGAGAGTGGATATTTTCCCGATCCCTTAGTCCCTATGGATAACGGAGATAAGGTCTACGCCGTCTCACAATCCTGGCAGAGCTTGTGGATATCCTTGCGCATACCCTCAACACATGCGGCGTGTGAGGATAAGATAACGGTGCGCTTTATACGTGATAAAAATGGGGAAGTTGTCGAAAAGTGCACGTTTTTGCTGCGGATAAATACCGCGTCGCTACCCACTCCTACCCTCAGTTTTACTCAGTGGATACATTATGACTGTATCGCCGACGTTCACGGTGTAAAGGTATTTTCCGAGGCACATTGGACACTTATAGAAAAATATCTGCGTCTTGCGGCGCTTCACGGAGTTAACCTCGTGTTGACACCGATACTTACGCCACCGCTTGATACGGCAGTTGGCGGAGAGCGTACTACGGTACAGCTCGTCGATATTGAATATACTAATGGCGAATATTCCTTTGATTTTTCAAAGCTTACAAGATTCGTTCGACTTGTAAAGCAGATCGGTATCGATAGCTTTGAGATAAATCATATGTTTACGCAATGGGGAGCTACGTGTTGTCCTAAGGTTGTGGCAAAGGTTAACGGAAGAAATAAGAAGATCTTCGGCTGGCATACCTCGGCGACCTCTGAGGAGTATAAGAACTTTTTATCAAAGCTTATTCCTGCGCTTATTACGCACTTTAACTCTCTTGGCATTACGAACGACCATATAATTTTCCACGTATCCGACGAGCCCGGTGTATCCAAGCATTTTGATTCGTACAGCGCGGCGGCAAATATCCTTATGCCTCTTATCAAAGGCTGTAAGCATATGGACGCAATGTCGGATATTGAGTTTTACTCAAACGGACTTGTGGATATTCCCGTAGCGGCTATCGGAGAGCCTGTTATGAAGTTTATTGAAAACGGCGCAGAGGAGCTTTGGTGCTATTATTGTTGCTCACAGAGCGTTGATCTGTCTAACAGATTTTTTGCGATGCCGTCTGCAAGAACGCGTATGATAGGCGTACAGATGTACAAATACGGCGTTAAGGGATTTTTGCATTGGGGATATAATTTTTATAATTCGCACCTCTCACTCAAAAAGCTTGATCCGTGGAGTCAAACCGATGCGGATAACTTTTTGCCCGGCGGTGATTCTTTTAGCGTGTATCCCTATAAAGACGACGTCATACCGTCTCTGAGACTTAAAGTCTTTGCAAACGCGCTTGAAGATGTAAGACTTCTTACGCTTGTCGAGCAAAAGATAGGACGTGAGAATACGATCAGGGCACTTGATGAGCTTGCGGGAGGTAAGCTTACCTTTACGGAGTACCCAACTGATGAAGCATTCTTTGACAGACTTTATGAATTTGTATTCGGTATTCTCAAAAAATAAATAAAAACAGGCCGTCTCAAATTCACGTTTGAGACAGCCTGTTTTTAAGTTTGATCAATATATCGGCACGCGGCAAGCGCGGCAACTGCGCCGTCAGCGGTTGCGGTGGTTATCTGTCGCACGGTTTTTGTGCGGCAGTCACCGGCTACGAATACGCCTGCGGTATCGGTAAGGCAACGCTCATCTGCGATGATATAGCCGTATTCGTTGAGGGCGGTTATGTTCTCGAATGGCTTATTTTCGGGCGCGTGACCTATCGCTACGAATATACCGTCAACCGATTCGGTATATTCTGCGGCGTCCGCTGTATTGCAGAGCTTAACACCGCTGAGCGTACCATCGGTTATAGCAAAACTCTTGACGATAGTATTGTAAATTATTTTAACGTTCGGTTTTGTTTCAAGTGCGCGTATCATTTTAGCTTCGCCTGTAAGCGTGGGAAGATTTTGAACGATCACCACCTCAGCGCATATCTCAGAGAGCATCATAGCCTCAACGAGTGCGGAATTGCCGCCACCTATTACGGCTACCTTGCGTCCCGAATAAAACGCACCGTCACATACAGCGCAGAAGGATATACCCTCACCGATAAGCGCGTCCTCGCCGTCTATGCCGAGATGTCTGTGCTTGCAGCCCGTCGCAATAATGACTGTTTTTCCTTCAAAGCTTCCGTTGTCGGTGTTGACTACTTTATAAGCTTGTTTATCTTCAATTCCGATAACCTCACAAAGCTCTATATCCGCACCGTGCTCGGTTACCTGATCTAATAGCTTTTCAGCAAATTCATTACCGCTCATTTGCATAAATCCGGGATAGTTTTCAATCTTTGGTGAAAAGGTTATCTGACCGCCGAAGGACTCCTTTTCAATAACGAGCACGCTTTTGTCTGCGCGGAGTCCGTAAAGTGCGGCAGTAAGTCCTGCGGGGCCTGCGCCGACAACTATAATATCATACATAAAATACCTCTTAAAACGGACTGCCTCTTTCGAGGCAGTCCAAAATCTTATTACTTTACTATGGAATCGATATACTTTCTGATATTTGAAACGTTGACTATCTTTTCAGCCACACCGTTCTTGATCACGAAAAGAGTGGGAGCGGTGCTTACGCCGTATTCCTTTGCAACCTCGGGCTGACTGTCAGCATAAACTGTTTCGTATGCAATACCTGCTTCGCCGAGGAATCTCTCAGCCATTTTGCAGTTGGGGCAGGTAGCGGTCTTGAAGAGTATCAGTTTGTCCTCGCTTTCGCAAGCGCATTTTTCTGCTGCATCGGTAACGGGAGCTGTTTTTACACCGTCACGCCTATCAAACTTTTCGTTTGATGAGGGGATATCGTAAGTCTTTCTGTTCTTGAATTCCTCAGATTTACCGTCGTTCCAGTTCTGTACGGGGCGGTAGTAGCCTGTAATACGGCTGTATATCTCTGTCTTCTCTCCGCAGTGAGGGCAAATAGCCTTTTCGCCTGCAAGATATCCGTGTGCCTTACATACGGAGTACGTGGGGGAGAGAGTATAGTAGGGGAGCTTGTAATTCTCGGCGATCTTACGGATAAGTGTTGCCGCGGATTCCCAGGTGGGAAGCTTTTCGCCAAGGAATGCGTGGAATACGGTTCCTGAAGTGTAAAGCGTCTGAAGCTCATCCTGAATATCGAGTGCCTCAAAGATGTCGTCCGTATAGCTTACGGGGAGGTGAGAGGAGTTGGTGTAGTAAGGAGTCTTTCCCTCGTCAGACGCAGTCTTGATACCGGGGAATCTCTTAACGTCGTGCTTTGCAAGACGGAAGGAGGTGGACTCAGCGGGAGTAGCCTCGAGGTTGTAGAGGTCTCCATACTTTTCCTGATAATCGGAGAGTCTTTCTCTCATGTGATTGAGAACCTGCTTAGTGAATTCCTGAGCCTCCTTGTTTGTAAGATCCTTTTCGATCCACTTAGCGTTAAGGCAAGCCTCGTTCATACCAACGAGTCCGATAGTAGAGAAGTGATTATTGAACGTACCAAGGTATCTCTTGGTGTAGGGGTACAATCCCTCATCAAGAAGCTTGGAGATAACCGTTCTCTTGATCTTAAGGGAACGAGCTGCGATATCCATCTTGTGATTAAGACGTGCATAGAAGTCAGCCTCGTCTTCAGCAAGATATGCAATTCGGGGCATATTGATGGTAACAACGCCGATAGAACCTGTACTCTCACCGCTTCCAAAGAAGCCGCCGGATTTCTTGCGGAGCTCACGAAGATCAAGACGCAGACGGCAGCACATACTTCTTACGTCACTGGGCTCCATATCGGAGTTGATGTAGTTGGAGAAGTAGGGAGTACCGTATTTTGCGGTCATTTCAAAAAGAAGCTTATTGTTCTCTGTGGGAGACCAGTCAAAGTTAGACGTGATAGAGTAGGTGGGGATAGGATATTGGAAGCCGCGTCCGTTTGCATCACCCTCGATCATAGTCTCGATGAACGCCTTATTGACCATATCCATTTCCTTCTTCCAATCCTTGTACTTGAAGGGCATTTCCTTACCGCCAACGATTGCGGGAAGCTCTGCAAGGTCTGCGGGAACTGTCCAGTCGAGGGTTATGTTGGAGAAGGGAGCCTGAGTACCCCAGCGAGAAGGTGTATTTACGCCGTAGATAAAGGACTCAATGCATTTCTTTACTTGATCGTAAGTGAGGTTGTCAACCTTTACAAAGGGGGCGAGGTAAGTGTCAAATGAGGAGAACGCTTGCGCGCCTGCCCATTCGTTCTGCATGATACCGAGGAAGTTTACCATCTGATTGCAGAGAGTTGCAAGATGGCTTGCGGGGCTGGAGGTGATCTTACCTACAACGCCGCCAAGACCCTCCTTGATAAGCTGACGCAGGGACCAACCTGCGCAATAACCGGTCAGCATCGACAGGTCATGAATGTGAATGTCCGCATTGCGGTGTGCATTGGAGATCTCATCGTCATAGATCTCGGACAGCCAGTAGTTCGCGGTAACGGCACCGGAGTTGGAAAGGATCAGACCGCCTACCGAATAAGTAACCGTAGAATTCTCCTTAACGCGCCAGTCATTTACCTTAACGTAATTATCCACAACCTCCTTGTAGTCAAGAATGGTGGACTTGAGATTA